>DASTWQ010000178.1:0-17614 GCA_035758545.1 Holophagaceae bacterium
GCAGCTCCTCGTCCTTCAGCTCCTGGATGCCCGCCTGGGCCCCGCAGTAGCCGCAGGTCCACTTCACCGCGCGCAGGCCGTCGTAGGCCGCCTTCATGCCGTCGCCGCTGGCGCCGCAGGTGGGGCACTTCGGGTAGGGCGAGACGAAGCTGTGCTCGGGGATGTGCCCGCTGGTCATGCCCCGCTTGGCGGCGCCCAGCTGCTCGGGACGGTCGCCCTTCCCCTTCATCGCGAAGTAGATGACGGCGAGGACGATGAGGATGACAAGGAAGGCGCCCATGGAATCTCCCGGAGCAGGCACCAGTGTAGGCCCGGGATGTCAGAATCGCGCCATGACCTTCCGACTGAATCGCCCGGGACCCTGGCGCGTGCTGGGGCTCATGTCCGGCACCTCCGCCGACGGCGTGGACGTGGCGCTCATCGAGGTGGATCCCGAGGGCTTCGCCGGCGGCCGGCCCTTCCGCCGCCTGCTGGGCCACGCCCACGCGGACTATCCGCCGGAGCTGCGGGAGGGGGTCCTCGCCGCGGCGGCGGACCGTCTGGATCCCGGCGCGCTCTGCATCCTGCAGCGGCGGCTGGGCGAGCATCACGCGAATGCGGCGAAGGCGCTCTGCGGGTCTCTCGATGGGACGCCGGACCTGGCGAGCCTCCACGGCCAGACGGTGCAGCACCATCCGGCCCAGGGGGCGACCCTCCAGCTGGCGGATCCCTACCTGCTGGTGGAGGCGCTGCGCTGCCCCGTGGTCTTCGACCTGCGGCGCCGGGACCTGGCCCTGGGGGGCCAGGGCGCCCCCCTGGTGCCGAAGACCGAGCTGTGGCTCCAGGGGGCGGAGCGCCCCTTCCTCGCCCTCAACCTCGGCGGCATCGCCAACGCGACGGTGTGGGATGGCGCCGCGCTGCGGGCCTGGGACCTGGGCCCCGGCATGAGCCTGCTGGACCTCGGCGCCAAGCGCTGGCTGGGCCTGGACTACGATCCCGACGGCGCCCGCGCGGACGGCGCCGTGGACGAGGCGAAGGTCGCCGCCTGGCTGCGGCATCCCTACTTCACCCAGGCGCCGCCGAAGTCCACAGGGCGCGAGGTCTTCGGCGAGGCCTGGCTCGCCGCGGAGGCCCCGGCCCTGGAAGATCTGCCGGTGCCGGACCGCCTCGCCACCCTCGCGGCCTTCACGGCCGCGGCGGTGTCCCACGAGCTCGCGCGGCTGGCGCTGCCGCCGACGCCTCCGATACCGGGCCTCCTCAGCGGCGGCGGCGCCCGCCACGGGCGGGTGCGGGCCGAACTGGCGCGCCGCGTTCCCGGCATCGCCTGGCGCGTGGACGAGGCCCTGCCCTCCGGGAGCCGGGAGGCGGTGAGCTGGGCCCTCCTCGGCGCCGCCAGCGCCGCGGGGGTGCCGGGCAACTGCGCCGAGGTGACCGGCGCCACCCGGGAGGCGGTGCTCGGCGCCTGGGTCTTCCCGTGAGGCGCCTGGCGGCGATCTCCCTGCTGACCCTCGCCGCCTGCCGGCCCCATCCTCGGCCGCACACGGTGGTGATGGCCTGGGAGACCTTCCCCCTGAGCCTTGATCCCCGCCTGGGGAACGACCAGGCCAGTGAGCGGCTCCTCGCCCTCACCCATCAGGGCCTCCTGCGCCGGGACGCCGCCCTGCGCCTCGTGCCCGACGGCTGCCTGGCCTGGCGGTGGGAGCGGCCCTACACGGAGCTGGCCTTCGACTTCCCGGCGCCGGACCAGGAACCGCCGGGCTGGTTCACCTTCACCACCGGCGCGCCGCTGCGGGCGGAGGACGCCCTCTGGAGCGTGGAGGCCCTTCGGGATCCCGCGATCCGGGGCGCGAGGGCCTCGGTGTTCCAGGCGGAGGTGGCCCGGACCTGGGTGGCGGGATCCACCCTCCACCTCGCGCTCAAGGCCCCGG
The DNA here is from genome assembly GCA_035758545.1 of Holophagaceae bacterium. Taxonomy (GTDB): domain Bacteria; phylum Acidobacteriota; class Holophagae; order Holophagales; family Holophagaceae; genus JAFDVN01. The sequence goes on from DASTWQ010000178.1 coordinate 1,908, forward strand.
ATCCCGGCTTCCCCGCCAACCTCCTCCGGGGCGGCCTGGGTCTCGTGCCCGCGGGGACGGCGGGTCCGGACGCCCCGGGCTCCGGTCCCTACCGGATCCTGGCGACGGTCCCGGAGCAGTCCATCCTCCTCGCCGCCCGCCGGGACCACCCGGACTTCGCCGGCCGGCCGGATCCCCAGGACCTGGAGCTGCGGCGGGTGCCGGACGCCTCCGCCCGCCTGCTGGCCCTGGAGCACGGCAGCGTCCAGCTCGCGGTGGCCAACCTGCCGCCGGACCTCGCCGCCGCCGCGAAGGGGGTGAACGTCTGGACGGTGCCGGGGGCCTCGGAGGAGTACGTGGCCTTTCGCTGCACGGATCCTCCCCTGGCGGACGCGCGGGTGCGCCTGGCCCTCAGCCTGGCCCTGGACCGGGACCTGCTGGTGCGGACCCTCCGCAACGGCTGGGCGCGGCCCGCCTGGACCTTCTTCCCGCCGGAGGCGCCCGCGGGGGTCGCTGCGGCTCCCCCTGGGACCCCGGCGGACCGCCGGGCGGAGGCGGAGCGGCTGCTGGACGCTGCCGGCCTCCCGCGGGGCGCGGACGGCTGGCGATTCCGGCTCACCCTGCTCACCACCCCGGAGCTCGAGGCCCGCACCAAGGCCCTGGCCCTCCAGGACCAGTGGCGCCGCATCGGGGTGGACCTGCGGCTGGCCACCAAGGAGTTCGGCGCCCTCTACGCCGACGTGGCGGCGGGTCGTTTCCAGGCGGTGAGCCTGCGCTGGACCGGCGTGACGGACCCCTCCATCCTCCGCCGCATCTTCCTCAGCTCCGCGCGCCCGCCCGGGGACTTCAACCGCGGCGGATTCTCGGATCCGGCGGTGGACCGCCTGCTGAGGGCCGCGGATGCCGCGGGGCCGCCGGAGCGTCTGGCGGATCTCCGGGAGGCCCAGATCCGCCTGGCGGAGTCGGCACCCTACGCCATGCTCTGGTGGCCGGACCAGATCGTGGCGGCGGCCCCTGGCGTGCGGGTGGACCTCAACGGCGCGGGAGACGTCTCAGCGGTCTGGCGCGATAATCGGGCCCCATGAGGCACGCGCGCTGGCTGGACCACCTGCCGCTCTGGGCCGTCTACGGCGCCGTGGCCCGCACGGGCATCTACGAGCCCTGGGAGCTCGTCTTCATGGCGGCACCCCTGGCGGCCGCGGCCCTGGCCGAAGGGCTCCGGCGGGACTTCGGCCGCTGGCGGCTGCCCCTGGAGCTGGCGGTGCTGGGCTGGACCGCCTTCGACCTGCTCACCCACCCGGGCTTCTTCGGCGCCTTGGTGCGACTGCTGTTCCTCCTGGCGGGACTCAGGCTGGCCCTCCCCCGGCAGACCACCCAGCGGCGGCAGCTGCTGCTCATCGGCTTCCTGCTCTTCCTCACCACGGCCATCAGCAATTCGGACCTGGAGTTCTTCGCCTGGACCCTGGCCTGGATGCTGACCGCCACCGCGGCTCTCCTGCAGCAGGCCTGGGAGGTCCCCGCCGCCCTGCGGCCGGGGCCCGCCGCCCGGCCCCCCTTCCGGTTGGTGCCGCTCTGGGCGGCGGGCGCCCTGGCGCTGGCGGCGGGCTTCTTCCTCATCCTGCCCCGCCTGAACACCGGATGGCGGCCCTTCCCCACCTTCGGGGCCGCCCTGGGCCGGCTCCAGGCGGGCCTCAGCGACCAGGTGGACCTGAGCCAACCTGGACCCGTGGCCGGGAACCACGAGGTGGTCATGCGGGTGATCCCCCCGGCGGACCTCGATCCCGGGCAGCGGGAAGCCCTGGCCCGGGACCTGGGCTACCTGAGGGGCCTCACCCTCGAACGCGTCGAAGGCCAACGTTGGGAGCCTGAGGAACTCACGCCGGGACCGACCCTCCAGCTGGGCAACCAGCAGGATGGCGGCGCGGCGTTCCGGGGGGCGCACCTTGAGCTCTTCCTCAACCCCACCCCCCGCGGTGTCGTGCCCTTGCCCTATGGAGCGGTCTTCGCCTCCACCCCCTTCTTCCAGCGGCTCCGCCGCGGCGAGGGCGGGAGCTGGCGGCTCCCCTTCCCCGTCACCCGGGGGATTCCCATCCAGATCGTCCAGGCGGCGCCTCCGGGGGCGGGATCGTCCACGCCCTCCTCGACGGGGGACGAGCGGCCGCCCACCGGCCGCCGGCTCGCGGAACTGCTGGAGCTCCAGCCGGAGCATGAGGCTGCCCGGCGGGCCAGCCTGGCCTGGGCCCCGGGCATCCTCCGGGCACCGGACCTGGCCGCGGCCCTGACGGCGAAGCTCCGGACCTTCTCCTACACCCTCGACAACCCCTGCGGCACGGCCGCCAACCCCCTCGAGGCCTTCCTGGACCGCATCCAGGCGGGCCATTGCGAATACTTCGCCTCGGCCCTCGCGCTGATGCTCCGGGCCCGGGGGGTCCCGGCCCGGGTGGTGAACGGCTACCGGCTCGGGGTCTGGATCCCGGAGGGCGGCTACTGGCTGGTCACCCAGGACGAGGCTCATGCCTGGGTGGAGTATTGGGACCGGGACGCAGGCCTCTGGCGCATGGCCGACGGCACCCCGCCCCTGTCGCCCTCGGAGGCGGAGGGCCTCGGCGGCGCCTGGACGCGGCTCTCGGATGCCCTGGTCTTCCAATGGGACCGCTACGTGGTGCGCTTCTCAGGGGAGGACCAGTCCGCGGGGCTGTCCGCGGTCCAGGGCCTGGCCCAGGGCTGGTCCTGGCGTTGGAAGCGTCCCTCGACGGCCGCGGCGGGAGCGGTGTGCCTCCTCGCGGCGCTCTGGCTGGCCTGGCGCCTTCGGCGGGGAAGCCCCTCGGGCCTCGCCGAGCCCCGGGGCTCAAAGGCCCTGGCGCCGCTGCTCCGCCGCACCCGCCGGCTCGCGCCGCCCCGGCCGGGGGAGACCGCCCGCCGCTGGCTCGGCCGCCTGGGGACCCTGAGGCCGGAACGGGCGACGGCCCTGGCGGCCCTGTCCGAGGCCGTGGACCGCGTCCTGTATGGACCAGGGACCGAATCCGAGCTCCGGGCCCTCGTGCGGGCCGAAACCCGGGCCTGGCGGCGCGGCTGACCGGAGTCCCGGAACGGAACAGGGCCCCCGTCCGGGGGCCCTGTCTGCGGATCCTCCCTCCGACGTCTCAGTCGGTCTTGAGGGTGCCATCCAGGAACTGGGTGAACTCCTTGGGCGGCAGGTAGCTGGCCAGGGAGCGGACCACATTCCCGTTCTCATCGAGGATGTAGAGGCTGGGGAAGCCCGTCACCCCGAACCGCTGCTCCAGGCCCTTGTTGGCGGTGGGGGTGCCGTCCTTGAGCTGGGTGCACACGGAGAGGGGCACGAAGTTCCGCAGGGCCGCCTGGGCCTCGGGGTCCGGGAAGGTCTCGTTCCGCATCTTCGTGCACCAGCCGCACCAGTCGGTGTAGATGTCCATGAAGATCTGCTTGTGCTCCTTCTTCGCCCGGGCCTTGGCGGCCTCCAGGTCGTGCTCCCAGGCCGTGGGGCCCTGGGCGAAGGCCGGCAGGACGCTGGCGAAGAGGGCGGCGGCGAGGAGTCGCTTCATGTGGGTGCTCCGAAGGAAGGGGGCTATTCGCCCGCGATGAACTTGGCGAGCCCGGCGGCGTCGAGGGCGCCGGTGTGGCGGCGGAGGACCTTGCCGTCCTCATCCAGCAAAACGAGGGTCGGGTAGGCCTGGGTGCCGTAGCGCTGATCCACGGCGACGCCGGCGGGGATGGGCGTGCGGTCCTTCTTCTCCACCATCACGGAGGCGGGGACGACCTTCTTCAGGGCGGCCTGGGCCTGGGGGGTGGGGAAGACCGACTGGCGCATGCGCTGGCAGGGCGGGCACCACTCGGCCCAGATGTCGAGGAGGACCCGCTTGTGGGTGGCCTTGGCCTCCTGGAGCGCGCTGTCCAGGTCCTCGTGCCAGGTGACGCCCTGGGCCGCGAGGGGGGCGACGGCGGAGATCCCGGCGAGGAGGGCGGCGATGGGGAGTCGTCTCATGGGCACCTCCGTTCCGGGATGGGATGCCCCGGCAGGAAGCCTCGTTCCACGATACCACCCGCCCGCGCCTAATCTCCTCCGGCCCTGGCCCGTATTCCATCCAGACCCGGCCGACGCAGATCCCCGGACCCTCACAAGGAGCATTCCATGCGCGCCCTCATCGCCCCGCTGGCGCTTGCCGCCAGCCTCGCCCTTCCCCTGTCCGCCCAGTCCGCCACGCGGTACGTCAAGGTGGACATCGTCTCCCACGACGGCCACGGCCGCCACAAGGGCGACGGACCCACCGAAGTCCACATGCGCGCGCCGCTCAGCCTGGCCACCAGCATCCTCGAGTGCGCCCAGGACAGCGAGATCCGCATCAACGGCAAGGAGAGCAAGCCGATGAAGGCGGACCAGCTCGTGAAGATGCTGCAGGAGTCCAAGCCCGGCGACCTGCTGCTGGAGGTCAACACCAGCGAGGGCGACCACATCAAGGTCTCCATCGAGTAGGTCCCCGGACTTCCGCGAAGGCGCCCCTCCCGGGGCGCCTTTCGCGTTTGAATGGAGGCATGGAAAGCCTCACCGAGATCCGGGTCCGCTACGCCGAGACCGACGCCATGGGCATCGTCCACCACAGCCACTTCATCGTGTGGATGGAGCTCGGCCGCTCGGATCTCCTCCGGTCCCTGGGTCAGAGCTACGCCGCCTGGGAAGCCCGGGGCGTGCGGCTGCCGGTGAACGGCGTCGCCCTCACCTACCGGGCCCCCGCCCGCTACGACGAGCTGGTCCAGGTGCGCACCCGGCTCAAGGAGCTGGGGCGGAGGCACCTGGTCTTCAGCTACCGGGTGGAGCGGGACGGCGCCCTCCTCGCCGAGGGGGAGACCCGGCATCTGGTGGCCGGGGCCGATGGGCGCGCCACGGTATTGCCCGAGGACCTGCGGATCCTGCTGGGGTGAGACCCTTTCAGGCCTCGGCCCGTAGCGCCAGGGCCAGGGCCAGGATCGCCGCCAGCGCGTCCATGAGGCGCCGCCGGGAATCCGAGAAGGCCTCCCGCTGGAAGCTCTGGAAGCTCACTAGGCCGAAGCTGGGGCCGGCCCAGCCCGGGCCCACGCCCAGGGGGACCCCGTACCAGCTCTGGGGCACCAGGCCGCTCACCCGCTCCGCCTCCGAGAAGATCGCGCCGGCCTCCCGCGCCTCCTCCAGGCTGCGGATGTAGAGGGGGGCCCGGCTGGCCATGGCCTTGCCGGTGAGCCCGCCCTCCCGGGAGAAGGCCCGCACCGGCTGGTTCCGGAGCCGTCCGCCCTCGTGGTAGATGGGGAAGGTGAGGCGGTCCGCCTCCCAATCCACCAGGGCCAGGTAGCAGGAGGCCAGCCCCAGGGGCTTGAAGGACAGGTCGATGAGGGCCTGGCCCAGGGCCTTGGGATCCTGGCCCGGCCGCAGCTCCTCCGCCGCCCGCAGCAGGAGCAGCCGGTCCGCGTCCAGATGGTTGACCAGCTCCTGCAGCGCTTCCAGCTGGGCCGCGCTCTGGGCGGCCTCGGATTCGGCCCGGCGGGCGCGCTCCGCGAGCTCCTGGGCCGTTTCGCCCTTCGCCTTGCCGAAGCCGAGCAGCCCCATGGCGCCTCCATGGCGGGTTTGTGGTGAGATGGTTGGATGCTGAGCATGCCCCTTCCGGTCGCGCTGTTCAACACCCTCACCCGGAGGGTGGAGCCGGTGCGCCCCGGGGAGGACGGCCGGATCCGCATCTACAACTGCGGCCCGACGGTCTACAACTTCGTGCATATCGGGAACCTGAGGACCTTCCTCTTCCAGGACCTGCTGCGCCGGACCCTGGAGGCCGCCGGCCACCCGGTGCGGTTCTGCATGAACCTCACCGACGTGGAGGACAAGATCATCCGGGACTCCCAGAAGGGCCTCCCGGAGTCCGCCACCAACGCCGAGCGGCACGCGGCCATGAAGGCCCTCACGGAACGCTTCGCGGCCTTCTTCCTCGAGGATCTGGATGCCCTGCGCATCCGCCGCCCCGACGTGATGCCCAAGGCCACGGACCACATCCCCCACATGATCCGGCTCATCCAGGACTTGGAGGCCAAGGGCCTGGCCTACGCCCGGGAGGGCTCGGTCTACTACCGCATCGCCGGCCTGCCCCAGTACGGCTGCCTGGCCCACCTGGACCGGGAGGGCATGCGGCTCGGGACGAGCGTGGACGCCGACGAGTACGAGCGGGACGCCCTCACCGACTTCGTGCTCTGGAAGGCCGCCAAGCCCTTTGAACCCACCTGGGAGAGCCCCTGGGGCCCGGGCCGGCCCGGCTGGCACATCGAGTGCTCCGCCATGGGCATCGAGCACCTGGGCGAGCGCGTGGAGCTCCATACCGGCGGCGTGGACCTCATCTTCCCCCACCACGAGAACGAGATCGCCCAGAGCGAGGGCGCCCTGGGGCACCCCTGGGTGGCCCAGTGGGTCCACGGCGAGTTCCTCATGGTCGAGGGGGAGAAGATGTCCAAGTCCCTGGGCAACTTCTTCACGCTGCGGGACCTGGAGGAGAAGGGCGTGGATCCCATCGCCTTCCGGTTCGCCATCCAGAGCAACCACTACCGCAAGCTCTACAACTTCTCCTTCGAGGGCCTGAAGGCCGCGGAGAACGGCCTCAAGCGCATCCGCGCCTTCCGCCGCCGCATGGAGGGGAATGGCGAGCCCGGCGCCGGCGCCTGGAAGGAGGCCATCGAGCCCCTGCCCCGCATCCAGGCGGCCCGGGAGGCCTTCTGGGCCGCGATGGGCGACGACCTCAACACCCCCGAGGCCCTGGCGGCGATCTTCACCCTCATCAGCGACCTCAACGCCCAGGACGACCGCATCGCCCTCAGCCGGGAGGAGCGGGACGCGGCCCTGGCCTTCCTGGACGAGGCCGACGGCATCTTCGCCGCCTGGCCCCAGGAGTCGGACGGCGCCGACGCGGAGATCGAGGCCCTCATCGCGGCCCGGAAGGCCGCCAAGGCCGCCAAGCAGTGGGCGGAGGCCGACCGGATCCGCGATCAGATCAAGGCCATGGGCATCGTCCTCGAGGACCGGAAGGACGGCACCACCGCCTGGCACCGGGGCTGAGCGCAGGGTCGAGGTGGTGAGGTGCTGAGGCCTGGAGGCAGGATGATTCCCTTGCCTCCGGACACCACTTCCGCCCTCGCCACCACGCTCACCCCCTGGCATCCTTGGCCCACCAACCCCCAAGGAGTCCACATGACCGACGCTCCGGTCCCGGCTGCGCCCAAGCAGGGCATGAACCCGATCCTCAAGTGGCTGCTCATCGGCTGCGGCACGATCGTGCTGCTCTGCATCCTGGCCTTCGCCAGCTGCGTCTACCTGGTGAAGAAGAAGGTCTACGACCCGGCGAAGGCCGAGTACCAGAAGGCCGGCGGCGCCCAGGGCATCTCGGCGGGCCTCCAGGTCACCGCCGTGGAGATGATGCAGCCCGGCGTGATGATGGCCCTGCCCGAGTCCGAGCGGCCCGCCGCCCAGAAGGCCTTCAAGGACCTGGGCGACAAGGCCACCCAGCTCGACGCCCAGGACACCGCGGACCTGCGGACCGCTCTCGACGCCTTCAACCAGGCCAACGCGGCCTCCGCCCAGGGCGGCCATGGGGGGCTCGATGCCGAGGCGGCCCGGACCTTCGTGGCCTCCATCCAGGCCATCGCCGATCGGCACTGAGCCTCACGAATCACCTGAAGGGCGGCCCGGCGGGCCGCCCTTCCTGTTCAGAGCGAGGCGATCACCGCCGCGGGCTCCAGCGCCTCCAGACACTGCCGCCGGCGGCAGGTCCGGTTGCGGCAGGGGGCGCAGGCGATGCCGGTACGCAGCAGCGCCCCCGCCCCCTCCGGCAGGCCCGCCACCACCGGATCGCTGGGCCCGAAGAGCGCCGTCACGGGCACGCCCAGGAGCACCGCCAGGTGCAGCAGCCCCGTATCGCCGGTGACCACGCGGTCCGCCTGCCGCACCGCCGCGGCGAGCTGCCACCAGGGCAGCGGCGGGAGCGCGGGCACGCCGCTCTCCTCCGGCAACCAGCTCCGCAGGTCGGCCTCGTCGGGGCCGAGGCTCCAGCGCAGCTCGCAGCGGCCCTTCAGGGAGGCGGCCAGGGCCAGCCAATGCCGGAGCGGCCAGCGCTTGTGGGCCCCGGACCGGGAGGCGCCGGGCACCAGGACCAGCCTGGGCCGCGAGCTCTCCCACACGGGTCCGGGATCCGGCAGTGCCACGTCCTTCAGCACCGGGTGGAATCGGCCGAGGCCCGGGACCCCGCGGCTGGCGCCGAAGGCCTCCGCGAGGCCCAGGGCCTGGTCGTACCGCGTCTGAAGCCGGAACGGCGGGCGCCGGGTCTGCAGCCAGTCCGCGCCCTCCTTGGTCACGCCGTCCCCCCAGCGCTCGCCGATGCCCGCGAGCTTCGGGATCAGCGCCGACTTGAGGATGCCGTGGAAGTCGAGGCTCGCCTCCGCGCCCTGGATCTGCCCCGCCACCCGCCGCAGCTCCGTCAGGGCCCTCAGCGGATGGGAGAGCGCCTTGCGCCGCACCTGGACGGGATCGAGCCAGGGGAAGGGCTCCAGCAGGAAGGCGTGCCGGTCCTCCACCACCGCCTGCAGGCGCGCCTCCGGGAAGGCCTCATGGAGGTTCGCCCAGGCGGGCAGGACCCGCAGGATGTCGCCCAGGGCGGAAAGCCGCATCAACGCAAGACGCATGAGGCCAGTCTATAGTCCCATCGAGACCAGAGATGGAGCGCCTGTGAGAATCCGCCTCGGCCTCGCGGCCGGTTTGACCCTCCTGCTATCCGCCCGGCAGACGGATCCGTCCTCGCTGGCCCGCCAGGCCCTGGCGGCCTACCACGAGGCCGACCGGGACACCGAGCTGGCGAACCGCATCCCGCTCCAGCTGGCCGCGGGCGATTGGGCGGGCGCGCTCAGGGACATCGCCGCCCTGCGTGCGCTGCGCATGGCCATCCACCCCGCCCGCGCGCCTTACGCCGACCTGCCCCATGAGCTCTACGCGCTGGCCCGGCAACGCGAGGCCCAGGGCGCCGTCTTCGACGCGGCCTTCAGGGAGGCCCTGGTGGACCGGCTGGCCCGCCTGGATGACCGTGGCGCCTTCCAGGCGGAATGGACCTTCGGCGTGGACCTGGCGGGCCTTCGGCGGGAGCTCCAGGCCACGCCCGCCCAACCGCGGACCATGGCGGATCAGGTGGCGCGGATCCGGGCCCAGGAGACCCTCGCCGTCTTTGAGCAGGTGCTCCCGCTGGCCAGGCCCCTCCTGGACGCGGACGACGCGCGGCGCTACCTCGTGGAGGAACGCGTGATCCCCACGGAGGGCGGCGCCTCGGTCTCGGCGGTCATCGTAAGGCCCCGCAGCGCGTCGAGGCCCCTGCCCGCGGCCTTCGAGTTCACCATCTACGCGAACCCCTCCAACCTCGAGGACGCCAAGCGGTCCGCCGCCCACGGGTTCGCGGGCGTCACAGCCACCAGCCGCGGCAAGCGGGGCGGCGCGGGCGCCATCGAACCCTACGAACACGACGGCGCCGACGCGGATGCGGTGATCGGCTGGATCGCGGCGCAGCCCTGGAGCGATGGCCAGGTGGGCATGTTCGGCGGCAGCTACAACGGCTTCACCCAGTGGGCCGCAGCCAAACACCCGCCCAAGGCGCTGAAGTCGCTCATGCCCTGCGTCGCGGTCGCGCCGGGGATCGACGTGCCCATGCAGGGCGGCATCTTCCAGAATTTCCAGTACAGCTGGATTCCCTATGTGACCAACGGAAAGGTCGACGACGACGCGGCCTACGGCGACTTCCAGCGCTGGAACGGCCTCGACTGGGCCTGGTTCGGGGGAACGCGCCCCTACCGCGACCTGCCCAGCCTCGATGGCCACCCCAATCCGATCTTCGAGCGCTGGCTCGATCATCCGGCCTACGACGCCTATTGGCAGGCCATGATCCCCTTCCGGGAGGAGTTCGCCCGCATCCGCATCCCGGTTCTGGAGACGACCGGCTACTTCGACGGCGCGCAGCTGGGGGCCCTCTACTACTTCCAGCAGCACGCGGCCTACGCCCCCTCGGCGGAGCAGTACCTCGTCGTCGGGCCCTACGACCACCTCAGCGGCCAACACCGCTCCCAGGAGGTGGTGGCCGGCTACCGCATCGACCCCGCGGCCCGCCTCGACGTCGAGGAGCTGCGCTACCAGTGGCTCGACTACACCCTGAGGGGCGGGCCCAAACCCGGGATCCTGCAGGACCGGGTGAACTACGAGGTGATGGGCGCGGACCGGTGGCGCCACGCGCCTTCGGTGGAGGCGATGGCCCCGGAGGCCTGGGCTCTCCACGTCACGCCGCTCAAGGCCGAGGATGCCTTCCTTCTGGCCCCGGGACCCGCGAAGGGCGGGCTCGACCTGCGGGTGGAGCTGGGGGACCGGCGGGTACTGAGCTTCGGTGGCGCGCCGCCGCAAGCTCTGGCTCCCACCCTCGACTCGGACAACGGGTTCGCCTTCGCGACGGAGGTCCTGAAGGCGCCGGTGGAAGTGGAAGGGCTCTTCTCGGGCGAACTGCGGGTCACCACCAACAAGCGCGACTTCGATTTCGACGTGGAGCTCTACGAGCAGACGCCCAAGGGCGACTACCTGCTCCTCTCCTACCTCACCGCCCGCGCCAGCTTCCTGAAGGACCGCACCCGGCGCCGGTTGCTTCGCCCAGGGAGGGCGGAGGTCCTCGCCTTCCGGAGCGGTCGCCTGGCCGCGGCGAAGGTGGAGGCGGGCGGCCGGCTGGTCGTGGTCTTCAAGATCCTGAAGAACCCGAGGATGGAGCTCGACTACGGGACCGGCGGGGATGTGGGCCGCGAGACGCCTGCCGACGGGAAGGTCCCCCTCGAGCTCCATCTGGACGCCGCGAGCTTCATCCGCATCCCCATCCGGGCCGGCGATCAAGGCTAGGCTGGAGCCCTATGCCGGAGCCCTCCGCCTTCGCCACGGACCAGCGGAAGAATCCGCCGCCGAAGAACGCCCTCGACCGGCTCCTGCGCCGCTTCGCCCGGGCCAGCTACGGTCTGGCGGTGCTGCTGCTCTACGCCCTCGCCGCCACGGCCCTGGGGGTGGCGCTGGCGCCGGCCATCGGTTTCTGGCGCTGGGCCTCGCCCCTCGGCCAGGCCTGGCCCGGGCCGCTGCCCTGGATCTGGGCGGGCTTCCTCGCAGCCTCAGGCTTCTTCGTCTTCGGCCTGGCGTTGATGGTGGTGGTGCCCCTCTACAACTTCATCCTCCCGACGCGCTTCAAGCCCTTCAAAGGCGGCTACTACACCCTCGCCGCCGTGCCCTGGTTCCTCCACAACGGGCTCTTCTACCTCGTCCGCTTCACCTTCCTGCCCTTCGCCACGCTCACGCCCTTCGGCGTCTGGTTCCTCAAGGCCATGGGCATGAAGATCGGCCGCCACGCCTTCATCAACACCGAGCTCATCAGCGACCCGCGCTTCCTGGAGGTCGGCGACGACGCGGCCCTGGGGGGCTCGGTGCGGATCTTCGCCCACTACGGCGGCGGCGGGAACCTGGTGCTCGCCCCGGTGAAGATCGGGGCCCGGGCGACGATCGGGGCCGGGGCCTGCGTCATGGGCGACGTGGAGGTCGGCGAGGGCGCGACGGTGCTGCCCCAGTCGGTCCTGCTCCCCGGCACCCGGGTCCCCGCCGGCGAGACCTGGGGCGGCGTTCCCGCCCGGCGCATCTCCCGGGAGGAGATGGAGGCCATCAAACAGCACATCCGCGGCCTGGTGGACCTCGGCTGAGCCCGAAGGCGGCGTCAGGCTTCGGGCTCCAGCCTCCAGCCTCCGGCCTCCAGCCTCCAGCCTCCAGCCTCCGGCCTAGGAAGCTATTATTAACTTCCGACTAATACCTAGTCCATGATGAGCGTAGCCCCTCACAACCCGGAGGCCCCATGGACCCCACCACCCAGGACGAGCTCGAACGGAAGTTCCAGAAGGAGCTGAACGCCGGCACCGTCGGCCTGCTCCTGCTGGCGGTCCTCGCGGAGACCGAGGAGCCCCGCTACGCCTACGACATCGCCAAGGACCTGGGGGAGCGGGCGCCCATCACCAAACTGGGCACCCTCTACCCCGCCCTGCGTTCCCTGGAGGGCCTCGGCCTCCTGGAGAGCCGCGTGGAGCCCTCGGTGGCGGGGCCGCCCCGCAAGTACTACCGCCTCACCCCGGACGGCCGCGCCGCGCTGGCCGCCTGGGCCCGGCAGTGGAAGCAGACCAGCCAGGCCGTGAACACCATCCTGAAGGGAGTGGACCATGTCTGACGCGACCATCGACGCCTACCTCGACCGCCTGAAGGCCGCCCTCAAGGGCTGCGACAAGGCCCTCATCCAGGACGCCCTCTGGGACGCGGAGGACCACCTCCGCTCGGAGCTGGCCCGGCGCCGCTTCCAGGAGCCCGGCCTCGACCAGGCGAAGGCCCTCGCGGACATCCTCGCCGCCTTCGGCGAGCCCGACGAAGTCGCCGCGGCCTACCGCGACCGGGACGCCCTCGTCAGCGCCGCCCTGGCGCCGGCGCGGCCCAGCCGGGCTTCCGAAGAGGAGACCGTCGAAGCTCCCACGCCCCGCCGGGGCTTCTTCGGCATCTTCCTGGACCTCCGGGCCTACACCTCCCTGCTCTACCTGCTGCTCTCCCTGGCCACGGGCATCTTCTTCTTCACCTGGGCGGTGACGGGGATCTCCCTCTCGGTGGGCCTGGCCGTGCTCGTCATCGGGATCCCCTTCCTCATCGTCTTCCTGGGCTCGGTGCGCCTGCTGGCCCTGGCGGAGGGGCGCCTGGTGGAGGGCCTGCTCGGGGTGCGCATGCCACGGCGACAGCCGCCCGCGGAGTCCGAGCGCGGCTGGAAGGCCCGCCTCAAGGGCCTCTTCACCGACGGCCGCACCTGGACGAGCCTGACCTACCTGGTGCTCATGCTGCCCCTGGGCATCTTCTACTTCACCCTGGTGATCTCTCTGCTCTCCATCAGCCTCGCGCTCCTGGCCGCGCCGGTCGTCCACTTCGTCTTCCACGAGGTCACCTTCCAGGGCTGGGTCTGGGGCGAGGACCATACGGGCGTCATGGTGGTGATCGCCGGGCTGCTGGGAGTCCTCGCGGTGCCGGCCACCCTCCACCTCGCCCGGCTGCTGGGGCGCGCCCAGGGGCACCTGGCCCGGCGGCTGCTGGTCCGGATCTGAGGCCCCGAAGGGGCAGGGCCCGGCCTGATAGGCTGGGCCATGCCCCGACACGGGAAACCCCGCTTCAATCCCCGCACCCCGAGCCGCACCCCGGACCGCCGGGAGCGCCCGAAACCGGCCGCCCCGCCCGCCCACGGCTTCCGCCCCTTCGAGACCTTCGAGGCCACCTTCCTCGGCCATCCCGAGGGCCCCGGCGGCTTTCTGCGCCCGGCGGGCGCGGCGGGCCGAGGCAGCGACATCTTCGTGGACTGGCGGGACAAGCACGGCGCCATCCACGGGGACCGGGTGCAGGCGGAGGTGACCGGCGAGGACAGCCAGGGCCGGCCCCGGGCCCGGGTGATCCAGGTGCTGAACCGCGGCGAGGTGCCCATCCCCGCCACCCTGAAGCGCGAAGTGCACTACGGCCCCAAGGCCTGGCGCGCCATCCCCATCGATCCCCGCCTGGGCCAGGTCGTCGTCGTGCCGCCCACGGACCTCGCCGGTGACGGCGACCTGGTCAGCGTCAAGCTGGACCCGGACCCCGAGGCGACCCAGCTCCGGGGCGAGGTGCTGGCCAAGCTCGGCCGGCCCACGGACCTGCGCATCGAGAACAAGCTCACGGCGGCCCTCTTCAACCTGCGGACGGAGTTCCCGGCGGCGGTGCTGAAGGAGCTGGCCCCCTTCCCCACCGAGATCCCCGAGGCCTGGGTCGCGGGCCGCGAGGACCTTCGGGCGGCGCTCACCTGCACGGTGGATCCCCCCACCGCCAAGGACTTCGACGACGCCATCAGCCTGGAGACCCTGCCGTCCGCCGAGGGCGGCGGCTGGCTCCTCGGCGTCCACATCGCCGACGTGAGCCACTACGTCCTGGAGGACGGCCCCCTGGACCAGGAGGCCCGGGTCCGCGGCACCTCCGTCTACTTCCCGGACGAGGCCATCCCCATGATCCCGGAGCGCCTCAGCGGCGACCTCTGCAGCCTCCGGGAGGCGGTGGACCGCCTCACCATGAGCGCCTGGATCACCCTCTCGCCCGCCCTGGAGGTGGTGGAGACCCGCTTCACCGAGAGCGTCATCCGCTCCCGCAAGCGCCTCACCTACGACGAGGTGAAGGAGGCCTGCCTTGACGCCAAGCCCGCCAAGCGCGCGGAGCTCGGCCCGGAACTCTGCGCCATGCTGGACGAGGCCCTGGCGGTCTCCCGGAGCCTCACGGAGAAGCGCCTGGGCCGCGGCGCCATGAACCTCGACACCGAGGAGACCCAGTTCCTCTTCGACGCCGAGGGCCGCCCCGTGGACGCCCAGCCCTACGAGCGCCACGACGCCCACAAGATGATCGAGGAGTTCATGCTGCTGGCCAACGAGGCCGTGGCGCGCTTCTTCACCCGGCGGAAGATCCCCACCCTCTACCGCATCCACGACGAGCCGGATCCCCTCAAGCTGGAGATCTTCGCCCAGACCGCGCGGGAGTTCGGCCTCCTCGGGGCCAAGGAGACGCCGACCCCCGAGCACCTCAACGCCATGCTGGACAAGATCCGGGGCGGGCCCCTGGAGGCGATGATCAACACGCTGCTGCTGCGCAGCCTCAAGAAGGCCGAGTACTCCGCGGACAACATCGGCCACTCGGGCCTCGCCCTGGACGACTACCTCCACTTCACCTCGCCCATCCGCCGCTATCCGGACCTCATCGTCCACCGCAACCTGCGGAAGGTGCTCCGGGGGGAGAAGCTGCCTGAGGGCCTCCACGCCCAGCTGGCCCTCATCGCCAAACAGAGCAGCGACGCGGAGCAGAAGGCCACGGAGGCCGAGCGCGAGAACAAGAAGTGGAAGGCCTGCCTGCTCATGAAGGCGAAGGTCGGCCAGAGGTTCCAGGGCGTGATCCAGGGCTTCTCGCCGAAGGTGGTCTTCATCCAGCTCCTGCGACCCTTCATCGAGGTGGGCGTGCCCCTCGCGGCCCTGGGCGGGGACTTCTTCGTCGACGAGCGCCGCACCCACATCAGCGGCCTGCGGGGTCAGGTGAAGCTCGGCATCGGCGCCACCTGCGAGGTGGAGATCACGGGCGTGGACGAGGACCTTCGCCGGGTCAGCGCCTGGCTCATCGAGGCCAAGGCCGCGGACGCCAAGGGCAAGCCCTTCGCGTTCACCCCCGCCCTCGCCGCCCCCGCGAAGCTCGCCAAGAGCGACTTCGAGGCCCCGAAGCGCGGGCGCTACAACGGCCCCCTCGGAGGGGAACGCGGGGATCGGGAGCGCCGCCCCCACGGCCGCCCCCCCAAGCCCGCCCGGGAATCGAAACCGAAGGCCCCGAAGGGCAGCGTCCGCGGCGGCGGGTCGGCCTCGAAGCCCGCCAAGCCCTCCAAGGCCCACGGCCCGAAGCGGAAAGGGCGATGACCCCCGCCACCCGCTGCCTCGGCGTGGATCCCGGCTCGCTGGCCTGCGGCTTCGCGGTGGTGGAGCGCAGCGGCTCCCGGCTGTCCCTGGTGGAGGCCGGCGTCATCCGCTCGCCCCGGGGGGCGGACTTCGACCAGCGCATCCACGGCATCCACCTGCGGCTCAGCGCC
>DASTWQ010000251.1:0-10727 GCA_035758545.1 Holophagaceae bacterium
GGGCGCCCTGGACGCCGCCACCGCCGCCGTGCGCCGCCGCCGGGACGGCGAGACCCTCCTCCGCCTGGGCCGGGTCCGCCTCGCCCGGGGCGAGGGCGCCGAGGCGGTGCCCGTGCTGAAGGAGGCCTCCAGCCACCAGCCCGGCGACCTGCCCACCCGGGAGTGCCTGGCGGAGGCCTACCTGGCGATGAACGAGCGCGGCAAGGCCTTCGCCATCCTGCAGGAGCTGCTGGAGCAGCATCCCGGCGACCCGGAGCTGCTGATGCTCCTCGACGCCGAGGACCAGCCTCAGCTGCGGGCCGCCCGGGAGGGCAAGCCCTCCACCAAGCACCTCCTGGACGAGGCCGAGACCTGCCTGGACGAGGGGCTTCCGGAGGAGGCCGAGAGCCTGATCAAGCGGGCCCGGCGCAAGGGCCTGAGCCAGCGTCTGGAGTGGCTGGAGCTGCGGGCGGCCTTCCGGCGGGACGCGGCCGCCGCCCTGCCGGAGGTGCTGAAGTTCGCTCGCTCCGACCGCCACCCCCGGCTCTGCTTCCAGGCCCTGCGCCTGGCCCTGGAGTTCCTCATGGAGCACGGGCGCCAGGACGAGGTCCAGCCGGCCCTGGACGCTTTCCTCGCGCGGCATCCCAAGAGCTCCGGGGCCTGGGAGGCGGCCCTCATGCGCCTGGCCAGCCGGTTGGCCGCCGGATCGCCCACCGAGGCCGATCTCACCGAGGCCCGCCGCCTCCACCAGCAGCCGCTCCCCGGCTTCCAGTCCCGGGCCCGGGCCCTCCTGGGCCAGTACCTCCTGGCCCTGGGCCGGCCCGCGGAGGTCATCGACCTGGTGGACCCTGTGCTGGAGCGGGAGCCCACCCTCCTCAACCACTTCCAGCTGGGCGCGGCCCTGGCCGGCGTCGGCGACCGCGCCGAGGCCCTGGACCTCCTCCGCGCCGGCCTCGAGGCCGACCCCGGGGACCTCACCGATGGCCAGGCCCGGGAGGTCCGCAACCAGATGCAGGCGCTCATGAAGGATCTGGAGACCCCGCCGCGGCCCTGATCCACAGAATAGTTGACACAACTGGTCAGGATTGGACAATGATAGGGCTCGGGAGGCCCACATGGCGACCAGCCTGTCGCAGCTCACAGGCCAGGATTACAAGTACGGCTTCCGGACCGAGATCGAGTCCGACAGCGCCCCTCCGGGCCTGTCCGAGGACATCATCCGGTTCATCAGCGCCAAGAAGGGCGAGCCGGACTGGATGCTCGAGTTCCGGCTGAAGGCCTACCGGCACTGGCTGACGATGTCCTTCCCGGAGTGGGCGAGGGTCCACTACGAGAAGCCGGACTTCCAGAAGATCGTCTACTACAGCGCGCCGAAGAAGAAGGAGGCCAAGTATGCCTCCATGGACGAGGTGGACCCGGAGCTGCTCCGCACCTTCGAGAAGCTGGGGGTCCCGATCAACGAGCAGAAGGCCCTGGCCGGCGTGGCCGTGGACGTGGTCTTCGACTCCGTGAGCGTGACGACGACCTACAAGGAGAAGCTGAAGGAGGTCGGCATCATCTTCTGCTCCTTCTCCGAGGCGGTGAGGGAGCATCCCGACCTCGTGAAGAAATACCTGGGCAGCGTCGTGCCCCCCGCCGACAACTTCTACGCCGCGCTCAACTCGGCGGTCTTCACCGACGGGTCCTTCGTCTTCATCCCGAAGGGCGTGAAGTGCCCCATGGACCTCTCCACCTACTTCCGCATCAACAACCAGGAGAGCGGCCAGTTCGAGCGCACCCTCATCGTCGCGGAGGAAGGCGCCTCGGTGTCCTATCTCGAGGGCTGCACCGCGCCCCAGTTCGACACCAACCAGCTGCACGCCGCGGTGGTGGAGCTGGTGGCCCTGGACGACGCCGACATCAAGTACTCCACGGTCCAGAACTGGTACGCCGGCGACAAGGACGGCGTGGGCGGCATCTTCAACTTCGTGACCAAGCGCGGGCTCTGCAAGGGCAAGCGCTCCAGGATCAGCTGGACGCAGGTGGAGACGGGCTCAGCCATCACCTGGAAGTACCCCAGCTGCATCCTGCTCGGCGACAACAGCGTCGGCGAGTTCTACTCCGTGGCGCTCACCAACCACAAGCAGCAGGCGGACACCGGCACCAAGATGATCCACCTGGGGCGGAACACCCGGAGCACGATCATCAGCAAGGGCATCTCCGCGGGCGAGAGCAGCAACGCCTACCGGGGCCTGGTGAGGATCGGCCCCAAGGCCGAGGGCGCCCGCAACTTCAGCCAGTGCGACTCCATGCTCATCGGCCAGGCCAGCGGCGCCCACACCTTCCCCTACATCGAGGTGCAGAACCCGACGGCGAAGGTGGAGCACGAGGCCACCACCAGCAAGATCGGCGAGGAGCAGCTCTTCTACTTCCAGCAGCGGGGCATCCCCGCCGAGGACGCCGTGAGCATGATCATCAACGGCTTCTGCAAGGAGGTCTTCCGCGAGCTCCCCATGGAGTTCGCCGTGGAGGCCACCAAGCTGCTGAGCCTCAAGCTCGAAGGCAGCGTCGGATGAAGAACATTCATCCGCAGATTCCGCAGATGACACCGATTCAAAACCAATCTGCGCAATCGGCGTAATCTGCGGACAAATTCGGGAGTTTTCATGCTTTCCATCAAGAACCTCAGCGCGTCCGTCGGCGACAAGCCCGTCCTCAAAGGCATCGACCTGGACATCCAGGCGGGCGAGGTGCACGCCATCATGGGCCCCAACGGCAGCGGCAAGTCCACACTGGGGAAGGTCCTGGCGGGCCACCCGGCCTACGAGGTCACCGAAGGCTCCGTCAGCTACCTGGGCGAGGACCTCATCGCCCTGGAGGCGGACCAGCGCGCCCGGATGGGGCTCTTCCTGGGCTTCCAGCACCCCATCGAGGTCCCCGGCGTCTCCAACGCCCAGTTCCTGCGCCTGGCCTACAACAAGCAGGCGGAGGCCCAAGGACGCGACGAGCTGGACCCCCTGGAGTTCGATGACTTCATCCGCGAGAAGCTGAAGGTCGTGGCCATGAAGCCCGAGTACCTGGACCGGGGCCTCAACGAGGGCTTCTCCGGCGGCGAGCGCAAGCGGAACGAGATCCTCCAGATGGCCGTGCTGGACCCGAAGCTCGCCATCCTGGACGAGCTGGATTCCGGCCTCGACGTGGATGCGCTCCGCATCGTGGGCGACGCGGTGAATGCCATGCGGCGCCCCGACCGGGCCATCCTTCTCGTCACCCACTACCAGCGCCTCCTGGACCACATCCCCGCGGACAAGGTGCACATCCTGAGCGGCGGCCGCATCGTCGCCTCCGGCGGGCCCGAGCTGGCGCTCCGGGTGGAGAAGGAAGGCTACGACTGGCTGACGGTGGGCGCATGACCGCCACCGCCGCCGCGAGCCTCCTGAGCGACCTGCTGGCGATGCCCCGTCCCGAGGGCTGGGACGGGCTGAGGGCCCAGGCGGAAGGCCGCGCCGAGGACCTCGGCCTGCCGACGACGGCCCTGGAGGACTGGAAGTACCTGGACCTCGCGCCCCTGGCCGCGCAGGCCTTCACCCCGGCCCCGCCGGCGGAGGCCGACATCCGGGACCGGATCCTCCCCGAGGCCCGGGGCGGCCGCCTCGTCTTCGTGAACGGCTGGCCGGACCCCCACCACTCCTGCGTGAGCGGCCTGCCCGCGGGCGTGCGCCTGCTGCCCCTCTCCCAGGCCAGCGAGGCGGCCTCTGCCCTCGGCACGGTGCTGGATCCGGAGGCCGCAGACGCCTTCGCGGCCCTCAACACGGCCCGCTTCACGGACGGCGCCTTTCTCTTCGTGCCGCGCGGCGTGAAGGTGGAGACGCCCCTCCACCTGCTCTTCCTCACCACCGCGGCCTCGCCCGTCTTCACCCTGCCCCGGCTGCTCATCGTGCTCGAGCGCGGCGCGGAGCTGGAGCTCATCGAGGAGCACGCCGGCGAGGGCGTCTACCTCAGCGCGCCGGTGGTGGAGGTGAAGCTCGGCGAGAACGCCCAGCTGCGCCACGAGCGCGTCCAGCGGCAGGCCCCGGAGGCCTTCCACCTCGGCAGCCTCGCCGCGGAGCTGGCCCGGGACGCCCGGTACCTGAGCCGCACCATCGCCTTCGGCGCCCGCATCAGCCGCGAGGCCCCCCAGGCCCGCCTGGCCACCGGCTGCGAGCTGGCCCTGGACGGCCTGGCCCTGCTGGATGGGCATCAGGTCGCGGACACCCACAGCCTCATCCTCCACGCCGAGCCCCACGCCCAGAGCCGCCAGCTCCACAAGGCCATCGTGGACGGCGCCGCCCGGGCGATCTTCAACGGCCGCATCGTCGTCGCCCCCCATGCCGCCGGCACGGACGCTCAGCAGCAGAGCCGCACCCTGCTGCTTTCGGACCGCGCCCGGGTGGACGCGAAGCCCCAGCTCGAGATCGAGAACGACGACGTGAAGTGCGCCCACGGCGCCGCCATCGGGCAGCTGGACCCCGACGAGCTGTTCTACCTCCAGAGCCGGGGCCTGGACCTGGCCGCGGCCCGCAACCTGCTCACCTACGGCTTCGCCTCGGACCTGCTGGGCCGCATCCCCGTGGCGAGCCTGCGCCGGGCCCTGCGCCAGCAGGTGCTGGCCCGCACCCACGCGTCCCTGGGAGAACTGGCATGAGCGCAGCCACCGCCCTTGATGTGGACCGAGTCCGCGGGGACTTCCCCCTGCTGGCCCGGGAGCTGAACGGCAGGCGGGTCGTCTACCTCGACTCCGCCGTCAGCGGCCAGATGCCCCTGCCGGTCATCGAGCGCATGCGCCACTACGAGATGCTGGAGCACACAAATGTGCACCGGGGCGTCTCCACCCTCAGCCAGCTCGCCACGGACGCCTTCGAGGGCGCCCGCGCCAAGGTCCGCCGCTTCCTGAACGCCGCCAGCGACAAGGAGATCGTCTGGACCCGCGGCACGACGGAGGCCCTCAACCTCGTGGCCCAGAGCTGGGGCAGGGCGAACGTCCAGGCCGGCGACGAGATCCTTCTCAGCGCCATGGAGCACCACGCCAACATCGTGCCGTGGCAGATGCTGGCGGAGGAGAAGGGCGCGACGATCCGCGTGATCCCCATGACGGACGCCGGCGATCTGGACCTGGAGGGGCTCGAGGCCCTCGTCACCCCGAAGACCAGGGTGCTCGGCCTCACCCACGTGTCCAACGTCCTCGGCACCGTGAACCCCGTGAAGGCGATCATCGGCCGGGTGAAGGCCGTGAACCCCGCGGTGGTGGCCGTCGTCGACGGCGCCCAGGCGGTGCCGCACCTGGCGGCGGACGTGCGGGACCTGGGCGCGGACTTCTACGCCTTCAGCGGCCACAAGCTGAGCGGGCCCACGGGCATCGGCGTCCTCTACGGGCGACTGGAGCTCCTGGAGGCCATGCCCCCCTGGCAGGGCGGCGGCAACATGATCCGCTCCGTCTCCTGGGAGAAGACCACCTACATGGGCGCGCCGACGAAGTTCGAGGCAGGCACGCCGCCCATCGCCGCCGCCATCGGCCTGGGCGCGGCCCTCGACTACGTGACGGCCCTGGGCCTGGACCGCATCGCCGCCCACGAGCACGAGCTGCTGGCCCTGGCCACGGCGAGGCTCTCGGCCCTGCCGGGCCTGCGGATCATCGGCACCGCGAAGGACAAGGCCTCCGTCCTCTCCTTCGTGGTGGAGGGCGTCCACCCCCACGACATGGGGACGATCCTGGACGCCGAGGGCATCGTCGTGCGGGCTGGCCACCACTGCGCCCAGCCGGTGATGACCCGGCTGAAGATCCCCGCCACCACCCGGGCCTCCTTCGCCTACTTCAACACCGCCGCCGAGGTGGACGCGCTGGAAGCCGGCGTCCGCAAGGCCATCGAGATCTTCGGGTAGCCCATGTCCGACATGCGCGAGCTCTACCAGCAGGTGATCCTGGAGCACAACAGGAAGCCCCGGAACTTCGGCCGGCTGGAGCCCTGCACCCACCATGCGGACGGCCACAACCCGCTCTGCGGCGACCAGCTCCAGCTCACGCTGCAGGTGGAGGAGGGCCGCATCGCGGACATCAGGTTCGAGGGCAGCGGCTGCGCCATCGACGTGGCCTCCGCCTCGCTGATGACCGGCGCGGTGAAGGGGAAGACCACCGAGGAGGCGGACCGCATGGCCGAGCAGTTCCGGGCCATGGTCCGCGGCGAGCTGGACCCCGCCCAGCCCCACGACCTCGGCAGGCTCACCCTCTTCCAGGGCGTCAAGGACCTCCCCAGCCGCGTGAAGTGCGCGGTGCTCCCCTGGGCGACGCTGCACAGCGCGCTCAAGGGCGAAGCGGTCGCGAGCACGGAGTAGCCATGCCCAAGATCGCCGAGATCGAATACACGCCGAACCCCAACGCGGTGAAGTTCCAGCTCAAGGAGCCGGTGGCCGTGGGCTTCCCGAAGAGCTTCCCCAGCCGGGAGATCGCCGACGCGGATCCCCTCGCCAAGGCCCTCTTCGAGGTCGGCAGCATCGTCTCGGTGTTCATGCAGGACAAGTGGCTGACGGTGACGAAGGACGACAGCGCCTCCTGGCCGGACCTCCTGCCCAAGCTGGCAGCCCCCATCCGCAGCGCGCCCTCGGCGGTGGGCCAGGCGCCGGCCGAGGCCCCCAAGCGGGCCTTCGGATCGCTCTACGATCCGGACGACGAAGTCCTCCAGAAGGTCCAGACGGTGCTCGACGAGGCCATCCTCCCCGCCCTCGCGGCGGATGGCGGAGGCCTGGAGCTGGTGGGCCGCCACGGCAAGCAGGTGATGATCCGCTACCAGGGGGCCTGCGGCACCTGCCCCGCCAGCCTCACGGGCACGCTGGCCGCCATCGAGGGCCTCGTCCAGAAGGAGATCGATCCCGAGCTGGTGGTGATCTCGGTATGAGCGGGTCCCGACACGCCATGCTCGTGCATGGCATGGGGCGCTCTCCGCTATCCATGCTTTTCCTGGCCGCGCGGCTGAGAAGCCGGGGAATCCGATGCGAGACCTTCGGGTACTTCGCGGGCACGGCATCCTTCGAGGTGATCGCGGCGCGCTTGGCGCGCCGCCTGGAGGCGCTCCCGGAGGGATACCTGGCGGTCGGGCATTCCCTGGGGGGGCTCCTGCTCCGGAGGGCCATCTCCGAGCTCCCTTCCCACGCAAGGCCGGCCCACCTCTTCCTGCTGGGCACCCCCAATCACCCTTCCTCGCTGGCCCAGCGGCTGGCCCATCGGCCGATCTACCGGGCGCTCACCGGAGACGCCGGGCAGCTCCTGGCGGACGGGGACCGCATGAACGGTCTGGATGCCTTGGACCTTCCGACGACCGTGATCGCAGGAACGGCGGGTCCTCGCTCGATGCGAGCCCCCTTTGGCCGGGAGCTCAATGACGGAGTCGTGGCCTTGTCGGAGACGAGACTGGCAGGGGCAGAGCTGCATGCCCTGCCCCTGCTCCACACCTTCCTGATGAACAGCGCGAAGGTGGCTGACTTGATCGCCTCCCAGGCGCGCTGAGGCCTACCAGATCTTCACCCGGTCCTTGGGCGCCAGGTAGAGCTTCTCGCCGGGCTTGGGCAGGAAGGCCTCGTACCAGGCGTCGAGGTTGCGCACGGTCTCTGCGCGGAACCGGCCGGGGGCATGGACGTCCCCGATGACCTGGCCCCGGACGGCGCCGTCCCGGGCCTTGCCGCGCCAGGTCTGGGCGAAGGCCAGGAAGAAGCGCTGGTCGCCGGTGAGGCCGTCGATCACCGGGGCGGGCTTGCCGTGCAGGGACTTCCGGTAGGCCAGGTAGGCCGCCGTGAGGCCGGAGACGTCGGCGATGTTCTCGCCGAGGGTCTGCTGGCCGTTCACGTGGAGGCCCGGCAGGGCTTCGTAGGCGTCGAACTGGGCCACGAGGCGCTGGCCCGCGGCCTTGAAGTGGGCCTGGTCCTCGGGCGTCCACCAGTTGGCCAGGCGCCCCTCGGCGTCGAACTCGGCGCCGGTGTTGTCGAAGGTGTGGCTGATCTCGTGGCCGATGATGGCGCCGATGGAACCGTAGTTGCAGGCCGGGTCCGCCTTCGGATCGAAGAAGGGCGCCTCCAGGATGGCCGCGGGGAAGTTCATGGCGTTCTGCAAGGGCAGGTTCACGGCGTTCACGGTCTGGGGGGTCATCCACCACTCGCCGCGGTCCACCGGGGCGCTGAGCTTGGCGAGCTGGTGGCGGCTCTCGAAGGCCTCGGCCCGGAGGCGGTTGCCCAGGGCATCGTCGGCCTTGATCTCCAGGCCCGCGTCGTCCCGCCAGACCTCGGGATAGCCCACGCTCACCCGCAGCGTGGCGAGCTTGGCCTTGGCCTTCTGCTTGGTGGCCGGCGTCATCCAGTCGAGGGTGTCGATGCGGTCGCCGAAGGCCGACATGATGTTCTGCACCATCTCCTCCACCTGGCGCTTGGAGGAGGCGGGGAAGTAGCGGGCGACGTAGATGCGGCCGACCGCGTCGCCCAGGTCGGCGTTGACGGCGGCGATGGCCCGGCTCGCCCGATCCCGCTGCTTCGGCGTGCCCTGGAGAGTCCGGCCGTAGAAGCCGAAGCTCAGGTCCGCGAAGGCCTTGGGCAGGAGGGCCGCGTCGTGGTTGAGGGCGTGGAAGGCCAGGTAGGCCTTCCAGGTCTCCAGGGGCTCGCTGGCGGCGAGGGCGGAGAGCCCTGCGATGCCCGAGGGCTGCCAGGCGTAGATCACCTTCTGGCCGTCCAGGCCGGCGGCCTTGAAGTAGGCGGCCCAGTCGAGGCCGGGGGCCTTGGCGGCGTAGTCCGCGGGGGTCCAGGGATTGTCGGCCTTGTGGACGTCCTGGCTGTCCACGAGGCTCTCCTGGGCCTTCGCGAGCTTCATCTCCAGGTCGAAGATGGCCTGGGCCTTGGCTTCGGGCTCGGCCATGCCGGCCTGCTTGAGCATCGCCCCGATGTAGGCCCGGTACTGGGCCCGGGCGTCCGCCATGGCCTGCTCGCCGGAGAGGTAGTAGTCCCGGCCGGGCAGGCCCAGGCCGCCCTGCATCAGATAGGGGACGTTCCGGGAGGGGTTCTCCAGGTCCAGGCTCACGAAGAGGCCGAAGAGCCGCTCGGTCTGGAAGTTGGTGTCGTTGATGGGGTCCACGTCCACCCGCAGCCCGCTCCCGAGGACCGAAGCCAGGTCCTCCCGGGACGTGATGGCGGCGATGCGGTCCAGCTCGGGCTTCAGGGGCGCGAGGCCGGCCTTCTCGATGGCCGCGGTGTCCATGAAGGCGGCGTAGTAGTCGGCGATCCTCCGGGCGTCGCTGCCCGGGGCGGCCTTCTCCTGGGCCGCCCCGCGGATGATCGCCGCCGTGCGGGCCTCGGCCTTCTGGAAGACCTGCAGGAAGATGCCGGTGCTGGAGCGGTCGTCGGGGATCACCGCCGTCCTGCGCCAGGCGCCGTTGGCGTAGGCCTCGAAGTCGTCCCCGGGCTTCACGGTCCGGTCCATGCCCTTCAAGTCGATGCCGGAGGCGGTGTGCGCGGCCGGAGCCGCCGGAGGGGTCGGGGGGACCGGCACGGCGGCCATTCCGGCGACCGTCAGAAGGCTGGCCACGAGGCCGAGGGAGGGGAGGCGGCGGGAGGTGGGCATGGTGGCTCCAGGGGGGCCCGGTCAGCCCCCTGAAGGGGGAACGGCTGGCCGGGCGGGGCGTTTAGGGCCTGTCAGTCCTTGGGGACCCAGGCGAGGGACGAGACGAGGTCGAGGAAGGCCTTGGGGGGTTCAGGAGATTCCAGCCCCCAGAAGCAGCTGAGGGTCACCGTCGCGGGGCCCACCTGCAGCACGGCGGTGAGGAGGTTGGGATAGTCGTCCGGCCGGCCGGGCTTCCAGGCGGGGTCCCGGGCCCAGGCCATGGCGCCCCGGGCCTCCGGCAGCCAGTGGACCTGCAGCCCCGGCGCGCCGCCGAACTGGGCCGCCAGGATCGCCTTCGCCCGCTCGGGGGTGAGGGGCTGGGGATGCTCGTCCGGCAGGGTGAGGGCGGTCACCTTCACGGCGAAGGCCGCTCCGGTCGCGGGGCCGAAGGCCAGGTTGGCCAGGCCCTTGGCCGGTTCGCTGCCGGCCACGCTCCGGCGCCAGGCCAGCGGGACCGCCAGGCGCAGGCTGCCGAGCCGCTTCAGCTGGTAGGCCTGGGGCGCCGGATCCGCCACCGGGAGGGCCGCTGCGGCGCCCGCCGCCGGGCGGGTGCGGAGGGCCGGCGCCAGGACCTCCGCGGCCCAGGTCTGGGGATAGGGCGGATCCAGGCGGCCGCCCTTGGATCCGTCGAGCAGCTGCTGGGCGTAGCCCACGGCCCGGTCGTCCCCGGCCTTCCGGGCCTCCGCCAGGGCGGCCTCGAGCTGGGCCTTGGCGCCGGGGGCCCCCGCGCTCAGGGCCACACCGGCCTGATCCATACGGGCCACGAGGTTGTGAGGATCCAGCTGGAGCGTGCGGTCCAGGGCCTTCCGGGCCAGGGCGAAGTCCCGGAGGGACCAGGCGGTGTAGGCGAGGATGTCGAAGGCCTTCACCACATGGGCGTCCCCGGGGAAGCGCCGAGCCATCTCCTCCAGCAGCGCGGCGTCCTCCGGCAGGGCATTGGCCATCTGGAGGACGTTGGACAGGTTGACCCAGGACTCCACCCGGTCCGGCCCCAGCTCCACCGCCCGCCAGCCGGCCCGGGCGGCCTTCTGGAGCTGGCCCGCCTGGCGCAGGGCCGAGGTGTACTCCAGCCAGATGTCCCAGCTGTCCGGGGCCAGGG
>DASTWQ010000071.1:0-6485 GCA_035758545.1 Holophagaceae bacterium
GCCCCGGACGCCAAGGCCGCCAAGTAGGCGCCCGGCCCTCCGGGCATCAGGAAGGCGGCGGGCCCTGGCCCGCCGCCTTTTCGTTTGGCCCCTGGCCCCGGCCGTGGTCTTCTGGAAGGCTGGAGTTCGCCATGGCGAAGCTGGATCAGACCTGGACCGTAGAAGCCCATCATGCCGGCTCGGCCCTCGCCGCCGAGCTGCACCGGCACCTCGGCGTCAGCCACCGCCAGGCCAAGGGGCTCATCGACGCCCGCTGCGTGAAGGTGAACGGCGAGACGGCCCTCAAGCACGGTCAGCGCGTGGAGCCAGGCGACCGCATCGCGGCCCTCTACGACCCTGAGCTCAAGTACGAGCCCATCGCCGCGCCCAAGGGCGCCTCGGACAACGCCTTCCAGACCCTCTACGAGGACACCCACCTCCTCTTCGTGGACAAGCCGGCGGGACTGCTGACCGTGCCCGCGGAGCAGGGCGGCGACGCGAGCCTGGCGGACATGGTCGCCGACCACTACCGGCGCCGGGGGCAGAAGCACGCCCAGCTCTTCATCGTCCACCGCCTGGACCGCTTCACCAGCGGCGTGCTCGTCTTCGCCCGCACGCCCGAGGCCCTCCACCACCTGAAGAAGCTCTTCAACCTCCACAAGCTCCAGCGCACCTACCGGGCCATCCTGGTGGGCGAGCTGCCTGAGAACCAGGGCACCCTCAAGGGCCACCTCATCGAGCAGGCCAAGACCCTGAAGATGCGCGTGGTGGACCCCAAACGCCGGGACGCCGAGGGCGCCCAGGCCGCCGTCACCCACTACCGCGTGGTGGAGCGCCTCCCGGGCCACACCGTCGTGGAGGTGGAGCTGGAGACCGGGCGCCGCAACCAGATCCGCGTGCAGTTCGCGGACCGGGGCTTCCCCCTCCTGGGCGACCAGGTCTACGGCGAGGAGAGCCCCCTCATCGACCGCCAGGCGCTCCACGCGGAAGTCCTTGGCGTGAAGCACCCCGTGAAGGACGAGACCGTCACCGTGAAGGCTCCCCTCCCGGCGGACTTCGAGGCCGCGCTGAAGGCCCTGCGGGCCCGGACGCGCCTCCAGCGCGCCGCCGCCGGCGAGACCGGCGCGCCGGAGCCCCTGAAGCGGCCGAGGGCCGCCAGCGAGCGCCGTGCCCCGGCGGGGGACCGCCGACCCGCCGCCGGGGGCCGTCGCCCTGCGTCCGGCGACCGGCGTCCCGGGTCCGGGGCTCGCCCCGATCGACCCTCCCGTCCCCGGCCCGAGGGCAGCGAGGACCGTCCCCGCAAGCGCTTCGACCGCCCCCAGGGCGCCGGCCCTGCGCGCCCTCGGCGCGAAGAAGGCCCCGGCCGCCTCCGGCGCGAGGAGGGGTCCGACCGCCCCCGGCCGAAGCGGTTCGAGGACCGGGAGGAGCGCCCGAGGGCGCCCCGGGCCGGAGGTAAACCCGCAGGCAAGCCCACGGGTCGGCCCGCGCGGAGCTTCGAGGATCGTCCTCCCCGCGAGGGGGCCGCCCGCCCCCGTCGATTCGAGGATCGGCCGGAGCGGACGCCTGGTGCAAAGCCCGCCCGCCCCTCCCAGGACCGCCCCCGCCAGGAGGGCCGTCCCCGTGAGGATCGGCCCCGCCGGACGGACCGGCCCCACGAGGACCGGCCCCGCGAGGCGCGCGAGGATCGGCCGCGCGCGTCCCGCCCCGCCTCCGGCCGCCCCCGGACCGAAGGACGGCCTGCGGATTCCGCGGGCGAGCGTCCCCGGCGGCCCTTCGATCGCAAGGCCGCCCCGGCCAGCGGCCCCCGCGGCGGAAAGCCCTCCGGCCCCCGGCGGGAGGGTGCCGCGCCCCGGCCCGGCGGCTTCAAGCCCAAGCCGGGCGGCGCCAAGCCCAAGACCGGCGGGGCCCGGAAGCCCTTCGGCAAGGGACCGGGCAAGAAGCGGGGTTGACCCGCTCCGCCTCCCCGCCTCAGAGATGCTCGGGATAGAGCCGGTCCAGGGTCTCGGCCATCTCCAGGTCCATGCGGCTGACGCCCTTCACCACGTGGGTCATCAGGGACGCCACCACCCAGCGGTAGCCCAGGGCCAGATCCGGGTGATGGTCCACCGCCTCGGCATGCTCCGCCGCGGCCACGACGAAGCCCAGACCCGCCGTGTAGCTGGGGAAGGGGAATCGCCGTCGAAGCACCAGGCCGTCCGGCTCCCCGATGGCGGCCCACTGGGGATGGGCCCCAAGGAAGGCTTCCAGCTCGGCGGGGCTGAGGATCTGGCGGGCTTCGGCTTTGGACACGGGACCTCCCTCTTGGCATCCTAGTCTGTTGGTGTGAACACGCATGTCCCTCGGTGAACCCCTGCTCGGATCCGTGGCCCTGGTGACGGGGTCGGCCCGCGGCATCGGCCGGGCCATCGCCCTGGAGCTGGCCCGCTGGGGCGCCGACGTGGCCGTGCACGCCCTGCAGAGCCGCGATCGCGCGGAGGCGGTGGCCGAGGAGATCCGGGCCCTGGGCCGGAAGGCCCTCCCGGTCCTGGGGGACGTCCGGGACAAGTCGGCCATGGAGGCCTGCGCCAAGGCCATCGAGGCGGAGCTCGGCCCCGTCTCCATCCTCGTCAACAACGCCGGCACCCGCCAGGATGCGCCCTTCATCCTCATGGGCGACGAGAAGTGGGAGGAGGTCATGACCGTGAACCTGAAGGGCACGGTCATCGCCACCAAGGCCGTGGTGCGCGGCATGATGGCCCGGAAGAAGGGCGTGATCGTGAACATCGTCAGCCCGACCGGCTTCATCGGCCAGCCGGGCCAGACCAACTACGGCGCCAGCAAGGGCGCGGTCATGGGCCTCACCAAGAGCCTGGCCCGGGAACTGGCCCCTTTCGGCGTGCGGGTGAACGCCGTGAACCCCGGCCTCATCCATACCGAACTCACGGCGGACATCCCCGAGGAGAAGCGGAAGGAGCTGCTGGCGCCCACGGTCCTCAAGCGCGAGGGGGAGCCCGAGGAGGTCGGCAGCGTCGTGGCCTTCCTCTGCAGCGACATGGCCAGCTACATCGCCGGGCACGTGATCCACGTGGACGGGGGCCTCGTCCCCTGAGCTCCCGTCGGTGGAGGCGTCATGCGGACGCCGCCTGAAGCGTGTTCCGCATGAGCCCCGCGATGGTGAGCGGGCCCACGCCGCCGGGCACCGGCGTCACCGCGGAGGCCACGGCGAGCGCCTCGCCGAACCGGACATCCCCGCAGAGCACGTGGCCCTTCTCCTTCAGCTTCGCCAGCTTCTCCGGCTCGGCCGCGAAGATGCGCCCGCCGAGGGCGGGATCCTCGACCCGGTTGATGCCCACGTCGACCACCACGGCGCCCGGCTTGATCCAGGAACCTTCCACCAGGCCGGGCCGGCCCACGGCGGCCACCAGCAGGTCCGCTTCCCGGCAGACCGCCGGCAGGTCCCTCGTCCGGCTGTGGGCCACGGTCACCGTGGCATTGGCCTCCAGGAGCATCAGCGCCATGGGCTTGCCCACGATCTCGCTGCGGCCCAGCACCACCGCCCGCATCCCCGCGAGCGCCACGCCGTGCAACGCCAACATCCGCATCACGGCGGAAGGCGTGCAGGGCCGGAGCCCGGGTACGCCCTGGAGGAGCAGGCCCTGGTTCATCGGGTGGAAGCCGTCCACGTCCTTGGCGGGGCTCACCCGGTGCAGGACCGCCTTGGCGTCCAGGTGCTTCGGCAGGGGCAGCTGGACCAGGATGCCGTCCACCCCGGGATCCGCGTTGAGGCGGTCGATGAGGGCCTCCAGGCCCCCCTGGGCCGTGTCCGCCGGGAGGCGGTGCTCCAGGGAGCGGATGCCGGTCTCGGCGCAGGCCTTCACCTTGCCCCGGACGTAGACCTGGCTGGCGGGGTCCTCCCCCACCAGCACCACGGCCAGGCAGGGGTTCCGGTGCCCGGCGGCGGCCCGGGCGGCCACCTCCGCCTTCACCTCCGCCAGGATGCGGTCCGCGTAGGCCTTCCCGTCCAGCAGCGCGCCCATGGTGCCTCCGAGCCTCCATTTCACCACCCGGCCCTCGGCAAAGCCCGCCTTGAAGGGGGTGGCCCGTCCGTGCTACAGTCTGAGATTCAATTCGGCCTGGCATCGGACAGATGCCTCGACGGGTGGGCCTAGACCCGCCTTTTTTGTTTGGGCCGCCTTTTTTGTTTGGACCCCCGAGCAGTGGACCTGACCAAGCTCCAAGCGCCCCTCGAGCGGCAGCTGAGTCTTCTCGGCTACGAACTCGTCCACCTCGAGACCGCCCGGGAGGGCGGCGACGACATCCTGCGGCTCTACGTCGACCACCTCGACGCGGAAACCAGCAAGCGCAAGGTGACCCTGGACGACTGCGTGGCGGTGAACGAGGGCCTGCTCGCCTGGATGGACGTGGAGTTCCCCGACCTGCGCGAGACCACGGGCATCGAGGTCTCCAGCCCCGGCATGGAGCGGCCCCTGTCCAAGCCCGACCATTTCCGCCGCTTCCGCGGCCGGCTCTGCCGAATCCAGACCCGCCGGCCCGTCAACGGCCAGAAGCGCTTCAAGGGCTGGATCGGCCCGGTGGCGGACGGCGGCGTGACCATCGAGGAGGACGGCGTGCTCAAGGCCGTGCCCATCGAGGACATCCAGAAGGCGCGCCTGGCGCCCTTCGACGAGGACACCACCCCGCGGCCCAAGCATCTCGCCGCCGCGATGACCGAAACCCCCGAGGACGCCGGCGTAGAGACAAGCGCCGGCAAGGAGGAGTGACATGGCGATCGTGACCAGCAATTTCTTCGACAGCGTGAAGATGATCGCGGCCGAGAAGGGCATCCAGGAGGAGGAGGTCTTCCAGGCCGTCGAGGAGGCCCTTGCGAAGGCCGCCGAGAAGTACTTCAACGCCATGGACTTCTACGGCAACTTCGTGGCCCAGATGGACCGCGAGACCGGCGAGTTCCACGTCTACGCCCTCAAGCAGGTCGTGGCGGAGATGGAGGAGGAGGACTTCGAGATCAGCCTCGAGGACGCCCGCGCCCTGAACCCCGAGGCCGCCGAGGGCGACACCCTCTGGCTGCCCCAGGACACCTCCCACCTCGGCCGCATCGCCGCCCAGGCAGCCAAGCAGGTCCTCGTCCAAAAGGTCCGCGAGGCCGAGCGCGAGCGGGTCTACAACGAGTTCGTGGACCGCATCGGCGAGGTGGTCGTCGCCGAGGTGAAGCGCTTCGAGAAGAGCGCCATCATCCTCGAGATCGACCGCGTGGAGGCCATGCTGCGCCGCTCCGAGGCGCTGCGAGGCGACCGTTTCGACAAGGGCCAGCGCATCAAGGTCGTCATCGTGAGCGTGGACCGTTCCGCCAAGGACGCTCAGGTGCAGGTCAGCCGCACCGACCCGAGGCTCCTCATCAAGCTCTTCGAGAACGAGGTCCCCGAGATCCACGACGGCACCGTGGTCATCCAGAACTGCGTGCGCGAGGCAGGCGACCGGGCCAAGGTGGCCGTCCAGAGCGTGGACCCCGACGTGGACCCCGTGGGCGCCTGCGTGGGCCTCAAGGGCTCCCGCGTGCAGGCCATCATCCGCGAACTCAAGAACGAGAAGATCGACATCGTCCGCTACGACGAGGATCCGCTGCGCTTCATCGCCAACGCCCTGAACCCCGCAAAGGCCCTCCGCGTCGGCATCGTCGACCTGGAGAACCGCCGGGTCGAGGTGGTGGTGGACGACGAGCAGCTCTCCATCGCCATCGGCAAGCGCGGCCAGAACGTCCGCCTGGCCGCCAAGCTGACAGGCTGGAACATCGACGTCCGCTCCGAGGCCGAGAAGCGCCGGGAGAGCGAGGCCGCCCTGGCCGGCGCCCTTCCCGAGGGCCCCGCCTCTGAGGCCGCCGAAGCCCCGGCGGGGGCCGTATCCACCCTCCTCGCCGAGATCGGCCCCCTCGAGGGCCTCACCGAGGAGGTCGCCGGCCGGCTCGCGGAAGCGGGCTACCCGACCGCCAAATCGCTCTACACTGTGACGGCCGAGCAGCTCCTCCAGGTCGAAGGTCTGGACCAGGATCTGGCCTTCCGGCTCATGGACGCGGTGCACGCCCATTTCGGGGAGTGACCGGACCCTCCGGCCGCCTCCCATCGCACCACACGAGGACACTGCCTAGATGCGCATCAACCAACTCGCCAAGGAACTCGGGGTCAGCAACCACGATCTGCTCGAAGTCGTGGAAAAGCGCCTGGGACTGACCGGCAAGAGCCACAGCTCGAGCCTGGATGAGGACCAGGTCGTCCAGGTGCGCCGCGTCCTCGGCGGCAAGCCGGCCGACAAGGCCCCCGCCCGGGCCCAGGCCCCGGCGCCTGCCGCCCCGCCGGCCGCCCCCGCCGCCGTGAAGGTGACCAAGGGGCCCCGGCTCGAAAAGGCGGCTCCCTCTCCCGCCGCGCCCCGGACCCACGAGGCCCCCAAGGCCGAGCCCGAGAAGCCGGCCCCGATCCTCCTGAAGAAGGCCGAGCCCCGCCAGGAGGCCCCCGAGG
>DASTWQ010000135.1:0-5740 GCA_035758545.1 Holophagaceae bacterium
CTGTCCTTCGCGTCCCCCTGGAGCCGGGTCACCTGGGCGAGACCGAACCAGCGCCAGTGGGCGTCCGCCGCGAAGGCCAGCAGGCCCGTGAGGGCGAGGCGCTCCAGCCCGCCGCCGGGAGTGAAGGCGCGATCCTCGCCGGGCCGGAGGCGGGGGTCCCCCGACGCGATGAGCGCGGCCCGGGCCGCGGCCTGGTCCGGCGTCACGCCGTAGTCGTAGGCCACACCCTTGGCGTCCGCCGCCTCGGCGCCCGCGGAGAGGTCGCCGAACCAGCGGCCGCCCAGGGACGCGCCGTAGCCCACGGTCAGCGAGGCGCGGCCGCCGGCCTCGTCCCGCAGGCCCTCCGCCACCTTCAGACCCGCGTGGAAGCCGCCGGCGTGGAAGCGCAGGCCCGTGCCCGCGAAGAGGCTCGCGCGCCGGTCGCCCATCCCCGCGAGCACGTCCGCCCGGGCTTCCTTCCGGCCCTCGCCGAGGCCGAGCCCGAGGTCCCAGGTCCAGTGCTCGGTCCGCACCGCGTGGACACCGCCGCCCAGACCCACGGCCACGCGGCTGGAGCCCAGGAAGAGGCGCCCGTACTCGGCGCTGAAGACCGGGAGCGGGACGACCCGGCTGTCCCCGGAGCCGGGGTATCGGGGCAGGCCCAGGGCCATGGCGCCAAGCTGGATCCGCCAGCCGCCGGCGTCCCGGGCCTCCTCCACCGGGGCGCGGAAGCCCGCATCCAGGTCCGGCGCCTGGGCGGCCAGGGGCGCGGCGAGGCCGGCCAGGAACAGGGACTGGAACAGGAGCAGGGTCAGGGCGGGACGGACGCGCATCATCGGGCCTCAGCGGCGGTTCACCCCCTTGGAGCGGCCGTTCGCCGATCCGGTTGAGGGGCCGCCCCGAGGGAATGGCATGCTGGGGCCACGAGGTCTGAGATGAGTGAATGGGCACTGGACATCCGCGGACTGCGGAAGGCCTTCCCGAAGGTCGTGGCCGTGGACGGCCTGGACCTGCAGGTGAGGCGCGGCGAGGTCTTCGGGCTGCTGGGCCCCAACGGCGCCGGCAAGACCACGACCCTGGAGATGGCCGAGGGCCTCCAGCAGCCCGACGCTGGCGAGATC
Source organism: Holophagaceae bacterium (assembly GCA_035758545.1). Taxonomy (GTDB): domain Bacteria; phylum Acidobacteriota; class Holophagae; order Holophagales; family Holophagaceae; genus JAFDVN01. The sequence continues at coordinate 1,101 of DASTWQ010000135.1, forward strand.
CGCGTCCTTGGGCTGGACTGGAGGCAGAGCGCCCAGGAGATCCGCACCCGCATCGGCGTCCAGCTCCAGGCCACCAGCCTCTTCAACAAGATCACGCCCCGGGAGGCCCTGAACCTCCTGGGGGGCTACTACCCCAAGCGCCGGGGCACGGACGAGCTGCTGGACCTGGTCCAGCTCCAGGAGAAGGCGGACGCCTTCCACGTCACCCTCTCCGGCGGCCAGCAGCAGCGGCTCGCCCTGGCGCTGGCCCTGGTGAACGATCCTGAGCTGGTGTTCCTCGACGAGCCCACCACCGGCCTCGACCCCCAGGCCCGCCGCAGCCTCTGGGAGGTGGTCCGGCACATGAAGGACGAGGGCCGCACGGTGGTGATCACCACCCACTACATGGACGAGGCCGAGGCCCTGTGCGACCGGCTGGCCATCGTGGACCACGGCAAGGTCATCGCCACCGGCTCGCCCTCGAGCCTCATCGCCGACCTGGGGCTGCCGAGTGTGGTGGAGCTCAGCTTCGAGGGCCCGGCGCCGGACGCCGCGACCTTCGCCGCCCGCCTGAGCGCAGCCGTCGAGGCTCGGGAGGACCGCTGGGAGATCCCCGCCGCCGACCCCAAGGCCCTCCTCCCCAGGCTGCTGGAGGCCGCGGAGGCCACCGGCACCGCCTACGACCAGCTCCACATCCGCCGCGCGACCCTGGAGGACGTCTTCCTCCACCGCACCGGCCGCTCGCTGAGGGACTGACCATGAACTACGGGAAATTGATCCTCGGCCAGTTCCGCATGGAGTGGAAGCTCTATGTCCGGGACAAGGGCGCCATGTTCTGGACCTTCCTGTTCCCGGTGCTGATGCTGCTGGGGTTCGGGGTCATCTTCCGGGGGGACAGCGCGCCGAGGATGCCGGTGGTGTGGGTGCAGCCCGCGGCGGTCCAGCCCAAGGACCAGGCGCTGCTGGACGCGATGGCGGGCTTCCCGACAAAGGTGGAGCCCCTGAGCGCCGCCGAGGCCGAGGCCAAGTGGCAGAAGGGGGAGACGGCCCTGCAGGTCGAGCCCACCGCCGACGGCTTCCGCATGAAGGTGAACAGCTACCTCATCGCCCAGGGGCAGATGACCGCCCAGGTGGTGCAGCAGGCCTTCCTCGTCTCCCAGGCGAAGCTGGGCGGCCAGCCGATGCCCAAGCTCATCCCCGTCTCCATGGAGAGCCCTGGCCACGGGCACGCGACCAACTATGCGGCCTTCCTGCTGCCGGGCCTCCTGGGCCTGAACCTCATGACCATGGGCCTCTTCGCGGTGGGCATGGTCATCGTCAGCTACCGGGAGAAGGGCAAGTTCCGCCGCCTGGCGGTGACGCCCCTGCCGAAGTGGGTGTTCCTCCTCGGCCAGGTCGGCCACCGGCTCACGGTGGTCCTGCTGCAATCGGCGGTGCTCCTGATCGCCGGCCAGCTGGCCTTCCACATCCACAACCAGGGTTCCTACCTGCTCCTGACGCTGATCATGGCCCTGGGCACCGCCTGCTTCATGGCCCTGGGCTTCGCCCTGACGAGCTTCGCCGAGACCGCCGAGACCTACGGGGCGATCTCGAACCTGGTGTTCTTCCCCCTGATGTTCCTCAGCGGGGTCTACTTCACCCTGGACGCCGCGCCGAAGTGGCTCCAGACCGCCACCGTCGCCCTGCCCCTCTCGCCCTTCATCCGGGCCCTGAGGGCGGTCTTCAACGACGGGGCGGGCCTCGAGGGCCACTGGCTGGGCCTCGGCATCGTCGCCGCCTGGACCCTCGTCTTCTTCGGCGTGGCGGTGAAGCGGTTCCGCTGGGCCTGAACGGGAAAGGGCGGCCTCACGGCCGCCCCTCCCTTCTTGCCACCACACCCAGGATCGGGCTCAGAACCGGATGCCGGCCTGGATCTCGATCTGGGACTTCGGAAGCACGGTGCGGGCGAGCAGGTCCCCGCCGAAAGAGCTCACGAGAGGGCTGGCCACCTCCTCGGAGGTCGTCTGACGCTTGGAGAGCGCCAGGTCGTAGCCCACGCCGACGAAGGGCTTCACGGAGGCCTGGATCGGGAAGGTGTAGCCCGCGTGGAGGCGCAGCCAAGGGCGGGTCGTGGCGGTGCGGCCGGTGTAGCTGATCCCCGCCTGGGACACCTTGAAGTCCAGGGACTCCTGGCGGACCTCGAGGATGAACCCGAAATCCACCACCTGGGTCCAGCTCAGCCCGACGCCCGCGGCGAGGTATTCCTCGCTCACCTTGATCTCCTCGAACCCGCCGGTGTTGGCGTAGGAGAGCTCCATGCCGTTCTGCTTGAAGTACTTCTCGTTCCCGCGGGGACGGTAGGTGGCCTCGAACTCGAGGGCGGTGGGACCGAAGTGCGCGGCGGTGAAGCCGTAGCGCAGGCCGAGGCCCGTGGTGTTGTCTGTGGAAAGGTCGAACGCCGGGCCGCCCGTGTTGAGGGAGGTGTCCTGGTGCTTGGTCTGATCGAAGACCAGGGCGACATGCTGGCTCTGGGCGAAGGCGGGAAGCGCCAGCAGGGCGAGGGAGACGAGGATCGGTTTCTTCATGCTATCTCCTTGGGAAGTAGGGCAATGCCATGCTGACACGAGCGGGACGAATCGCCGGTTAAAAGAGATTAAGATTTGATATATTTGCATGTTTTTTCATGCAGCACCGAGACTTCCCACGCGGGACCCGCCGCCACCGATGGCGCGTAGGGATCCCGGACTCCGGCGCCGAGCCGTTACCCTGGAGGGCTGGAGCGCCGCCCATGGATGCCAAGAAGGCCCGCCTCGCCATCTTCCTGACCGTCTTCGTGGACCTGCTGGGGTTCGGGATCGTCATCCCGATCCTGCCGCTCTACGCCGAACAGGTGGCGGCAGCCTCCGGAAGCCACTGGACCTCCACCCTGACCGGCTGGATGCATCTGACGGATCCGGGCGCCTTCTGGGCGGGCGTGGTCTTCGTGAGCTTCTCCATCGCCCAGTTCATCGCCACGCCGATCCTCGGGCGGATCTCGGACCGCACCGGCCGTCGGCCGGTGCTCTGGATCTCCCTGCTGGGCTCCGCCGCGGCCTACCTGCTCATGGCCCTCACCATGCGCCTGGAGTGGGTCATCCTGGCCCGCGTCGTGGACGGCATCACCGGCGGCAACGTCGCCGTGGCCCAGGCGGCCATGGCCGACGGCTCCAAGCCCGAGGAACGCTCCAAGGTGCTTGGCCTCATCGGCGCCGCCTTCGGCCTCGGCTTCGTCATCGGCCCCGCCCTGGCGGGCCTGCTGGCGGGCTCGAGCCTCGGCGCCTCCCTGCTCCGGGACCACGGCTGGCACCTGCCCTTCCTGGTGGCGGGCGGCCTGAGCCTGCTGGCCTCCTGCCTCGTCCTCGCCTGGCTGCCGGAGACCCTGACCCCCGAGATGCGGGCCAAGGCCCAGGACAAGGAGTCCCGGGGCCACGCCCTGGCCACGGCCCTGCGCTGCCCCGGCATGCCCCAGCTCCTCGCCATCGCCCTGCTGGCCATGGTGGGCCACGCGATGATGGAAGGCACCTTCTCCCTGATGGCGGCCAAGCGCTTCGCCTTCGGGCAGAAGCAGGTGGGCTACCTCTTCGCCTTCGTGGGCATCCTCATCGTCCTCTACCAGGGCGGGCTGGTGCGGGTCGTCGCCAAGCGGGTGCCGGAGCGGGCCGCCATCTGGGCGGGCCTGGTGATGATGACGCTGGCCCTGCCGGCCATGGCCGTGCTGCCCTGGAAGTGGCCCTTCCTGCTGGTCCTCATCCCCGTGGCCTGGGGCGTGGGCATGGAGAGCACCGCCGTCAGCGCCCTGGCCTCCCAGCTCACCCCGCCCCAGCACCAGGGCAGCCTCTTCGGCGCCATGAGCGCCGTGCAGGGCCTCGGCCGCATCCTCGGCCCCCTGGCGGGCACGCTGATCTTCGCCAAGTGGGGCTTCGCCTCCCCCTACTGGACCGCCGGCGGCGTCGTGCTGCTGGGCCTCCTCCTGGCCCTCAGCCTGCCCAAGGCCGCGCCCTCGTCCACGACCCAGCCCGCCTGAACCTCCCTCCGCTAAGCTCTACCCCGGGACGCCCATGATCCGACTCGACGGAACCAGCCTCACCGCCGAAGGCCTCGCCCGCATCGCCGCCGGCGCGTCCGTGGCCCTGGACGAGGGCGCCCTCGCCAAGGTCACCGAGAACCGCGGCGTCATCGACCGCATCCTCGCGGAGGGCCGCACGGTCTACGGCATCAACACGGGCTTTGGCCAGTTCGCCACCGTCGTCATCCCGCCGGACCAGCTGGAGCGCCTGCAGCTCAACCTCATCCGCAGCCACGCCGCGGGCGTGGGCGAGCCCCTGACGGCTGCCCAGACCCGGGCCCTCATGGCCGCCCGCATCAACTGCCTGCTGAAGGGCTACAGCGGCATCCGGCCCGAGCCCATCCAGCTGCTGGCGGCCTGCCTCAACCAGGGCGTCCTGCCCGTGGTGCCCAGCCAGGGCAGCGTCGGCGCCAGTGGCGACCTCGCGCCGCTGGCCCACGTGGCCCTGCTGCTGGTCGGCGAAGGCGAGGCCTGGGACGGGGAGACGCGGATCAGCGGCGCGGAGGCGCTCAAGAAGGCCGGCCTCTCGCCCATCGTTCTGCAGGCCAAGGAGGGCCTCGCCCTCATCAACGGCACC
>DASTWQ010000247.1:0-23096 GCA_035758545.1 Holophagaceae bacterium
GAGTAGACGGCGTTCTCCAGCATGAGGACGCGGTCCGCGACGCCCAGCGCCAGCGCGCCGCCGGAGCCGCCCTCGCCGATGACGACGCTCACCACGGGCACCTCCAGCTTGGCCATCTCAAGGAGGTTCCGGGCGATGGCCTCCGCCTGCCCGCGCTCCTCGGCCTCGATGCCCGGGTAGGCGCCCATGGTGTCGATGAGGCAGAGGACCGGCCGCTTGAACTTCTCCGCTAGCTGCATCAGGCGCAGGGCCTTCCGGTAGCCCTCCGGCTTGGGCATGCCGAAGTTGCGCAGCACCTTCTGCTTGGTGTCCCGGCCCTTCTCCTGGCCGATGAGCATGACCGGATTGCCGTCGATCCAGGCGAGGCCGCCCACGATGGCGGCGTCGTCGCCGAAGCGCCGGTCCCCGTGGATCTCCTCGAACCGGTCGCAGATGCGCTCGATGTAGTCGAGGGTGTAGGGCCGCTTGGGGTGGCGCGCCAGTTGGCAGCGCTGCCAGTCGCTCTGGTTGCCGAAGAGCTCCTCGCGGAGCTTGTCCAGCTTCTTCTGGAGCTTCTCCCGCTCCCGGGCTTGGCCGGGATCCATCTCCAGGGCCTGGATCTGGGCTTCCAGCTCCAGGATGGGCTTTTCGAGCTCGGCTAGGTTCTGGGGTTGTGCAGTCATGGATGTCGCCTGACCTTGAGTCTATCTGCGGACGGCCCCGCCCCGCCAGCGCGGGGACCTCGCGCCGGCTCGCGGCATCTCATCTGCGGACACTGAGGAGGCCCCCATGCGCACTGTCCCCCTGGTTCTGATTGCGCCCCTGTTCGCGCCTGCGTTGGCCGCCCAGGCTCCTGGGAAGACGCCTGAGGCCCCGGCGCCCCAGCCCAGGAAGCTCGCCGGGAAGGATCTGCCCCCCGTGCCCGGACCTCTCGTCGACCGTTACTGCGGCGCGCCGGGCTACCGGGATCCGGCGATGGGCCCAGGCCTCACGGCGCTGGAGCGCCAGATCCGCAGTTCCGCCCGGAGCGGGCCGAGCATCCCCGCCTTCGGCCTGCCCAGCGAGCCCGTGGCCGTGAGCGACACCCTGGGCTCGGTGGCCGGCTGGAAGGCCTACCGGGTGGAAGTGCCCGCCGGCGCCAAGGTGCATGCGCGCATCCATGCGGCCCACGAAGGGTGGTTCCTGGTCCGGACCGTCAACCGCATGGGCTCCCTGGAGAAGGGCATGCTCCAGAACCTCATCCCCACGGGCAACCCGGAGGCCAGCTACACCAATCCCCGGACCACCCCCAACGTGATCTACTTCGTCGTGGACTCCACGGAGCCGAACCTCGAGCAGGAACCCTACACCTTCGTGCTGGACTGGCCGAAGCCGGAGACCCCGGCGCTGAAGGTCAAATAGCGCCGTCAGGGCTGGATCTTGAAGGCCAGCCCATCCTGGTGGAGCTTGAGCACCGCCGCCCGGTCCGCCGTGAAGGCCTTGACCCCCGCCTCCAGCGACTGCGGGCCGAAGCAAGCCTCTTTCAGCACCATCCGGAGGGAGCAGGTGACCTTCGAGCCCGTGGCCTGGGCGGTCCAGTCGATGTCCCGGAGGCCTGTCGACAGCTTCAGGGAGGGACTGAGTGGAGATACCTCCCGGGGCATCTCGATCGTGGCCTGGTAGGTCCAGCGGAGGTCCGCGTCCTTCTCAAGCGGGTAGTGACGAGGTCGCCCATTGACCGTCGGCCGGGACGGAATCCCAGGGAAGCCCGGCAGGTCCAGGTCGTACTCCTCTGAATCCACATTCATCGCGTCGGGGACGCTGATGCGAAGTTCGACCTCGAAGGGCTTCTCCAGGTCGAAAGCATCGGAGTGACGCACCAGCTCGCAGGTGGCTCCGGTGGGCAGACCCAGGACGCTCCGGAGGGCCTCCAGGAGGTCCTTCCCAGTCTCCTCCGTCGCCTTCCGGCGCAGATCGGCGGCGTTCTGGACCTCCGAAAGGCGAAGGGTGCCCCCCAGGACCCGGGTGGCGTCCATCTTCCCCTGGAAGGCGAGATCGAGCCCATCCTGACGGATGGCCCCCTCAGGGGCCTGGACCCAGACCGCTTGATCCGGCAGGCAGATCATCAGCCACTTGCCGCGATGCTGGGTGCCGAGCCAGCCGAGGGGCGTGAAGTGGTCCGTAGGGTCCACCAGGAGGAAGCGCCCCGCGGGAGTGACCACCTCGGCAGGGAGCCCCAGGGAGGTCTCCAGGCGCACCGCGGCGATCGCATGGTTGAAGCCGACGCCCGGGGGCAGGGTCGGCGCCATGTGCCCGCCGTTGATGCGGGCCAGGACCGGGGCGCCCTGGAGCCCTGCCCGGCGGGCCAGAGCGAGGAAATAGGCCGCGAAATCCTTGCAGTCCCCGAAGCGCTTCCGGCTGGTCTCCGCCACCTGCTCCGGGACCCACCCTCGGGAAGGGCTCAAGTAGACCTGACGGTACTGAAGATGGCGATCCATCCAGCTGAGCGCATCCTCCAGACGGGTCTTCGCGGTCCCGGCGCTCGCGGGCCCGGGAAGGCCGGCACCATCCTCTGCCGGAAAGGCTCGTGCGGTAAAGGCCGCCAGGCCATTCCAGCTCGTCCAGTCCGGATACTTCGGAGCGGAGGCAGGATCCAGGAACCGCACCTGGACTCGGGGCCACAGATCGAAGCCGTCCGGACGGAAGGGCTCGGCCTTCGGTGCCGCCGGCACATCCCGGACCTCGACGGATCCGGGCGCCGTCAGAGGATGCAGGCCCCAATCCTCAAAGTGAGCAAGGTCCAGGTGCAGGTCCACCGCCTTCAGATCGTTGAACCAGCCCTCCCGCTTCGCAGCCGCGCATTGCCAGGAGAGCACCGGAACATCCTCCATGGGAGAGAGCACGTCCAACGGCCCCAGCGGTTCCTGGCGGACCTCCAGGGATTCGAAGGCCAGGTAGCTGCCCTTCGCGGCCCGGGGGAGGACACCCGCGGTGTAGGTGGTGGTCGAGTAGGACCCCTGCCCATCGACCTCGCCCTCCGACGAGGCCACGTCATCCTTGTCCAGCTTCACCAGCTCCCCGTCGGGGCGGAGGTTCCAGCCCTTGAGCTTCTTGACCTTGGAGGTGGCGGCGCCGGTCCCCGAGAGCAGGTAGACCGCCTCGTCGGTGCCCCGTTCCCCCAGCACCTGGACGACCCGGTAGCGATGCACCCGGATCTCCCCGTCCCCGGTGTAGGCGACCTCGGTCCGGTCCAGGAGCACCCAGGCCTCTGCATCCGGCGGAGCGGGGACCGAACGGCTGGCCTCCACGGCCTTCCGGGCCCAGTCCGGCAGACGGCCCAGATCCTGGGTGGCGGCGCCCAGGATTCCAGGGACCCAGGCCAGGGCCAAGAGAACGGAAAGCGCGCGCCGCATCAGGAGCGGGCCTTCTGGAGGCTCACGGCGATGCCCAGGGCATGATCGATCCAGCCCATGTAGTTTTTGAAATCCTGATACTGATAGGCGGAACCGAAGACTCGATTGACGACGATCTTCAGAGTCACCACCACCGTCCTATCAGTCCCCTCGCCGGAATCCAGGGCGGACCAGCTCACGGACCCGAAGGCGTTGCCATTGGAATACTCGGGATCCAGCAAGGGTTGGTAGCCCTTCGGCACGTGGATCGTGCACACCGCGGTCTCGATGGATGCGTAGGGCAGGACGAGGGTGACCGCGCGCTGGGCGGGCCAGCTGGCGGGTATCCAGAGCGGGCTGCGAAGGCCCGGAAAGGGATCCACCAGCACCTTGCGACCCTCGTCCAGGGGCTTCAGTGCCTGGAAGCTCCAGCTCAAGGTCTTCGTGAGGTCCTGGGCGCCCACGACCTCCTCCTTGGTCAGGCGATAGGACGGAAGACGCTCCTGGAGGGTCTCCATGAGCTTCTTCGCCTGCTCCGCCTGCTCCAAACGGTAATAAGTGTCCCGCTCCACCCAGAGCGGAATGCCCGTGAAATTGGCCCTTCCAGAGACCTGGAGCCCTTCGTCATCCAGATTCAGATCATAGGCGTAGGTGCGGCTGTTCACGGCCGCGGGCTGGATCGGGACATGAAAGTCGGGGTGCGCCTCCCATGTCCCGCCATCCACGGCGAAGGCGGGAGTACCCTGGTACTGCGGCGGGATGATCCCGGGGGGGAGCAGTCGGTTGCCCGGGTCGAACCAGGCGACGCTTCTCCCATCCTTGCCGGGCACCAGGATGAGGTAATCCGAAAACTGGAAGATGCAGGGCAGGTCCGCGTGGAAGACACGTTCCTCCCGATTCACGGTGTAGACCAGCCGGGGATGCAGGCCAGCGTCCAGGAGGAGCTTGAAGGCCAGGTAGTCGATGCCCACGGCGTTGGTCCAACCGTCCTCAATGGCCCGGTCCAGGTCCTGGGATTGGAAGGTGGCGTTGGCCTGCGCTTTGGTTCGGGCACGGGCCTGCTCGGCAGTCATGTGGTCGATGTTGAGGATCGCGCCCTGGATCCTCTGGATGATCGTCTGAGCCTTCTGGATCGGATCCTCGGGCAGGCCCTCGGTGACCTTGGCGAGGAAGGCCTTGTAGGCTCGGCCGGTCTTGAGGTCGGTGTCGAAATCTTTGCTGATCCAGTTTTTGGATAGGTCATTCCAATACTTGCCTGGGTCGGAGGCCATCCGCCGGAGCACATCTGGCTGCCAATACAGGAAGAGCTCCGCCCGTTCCCGGGTGATGGGGATGGAATATGGGATGTCCTCGAAGGCCGGCACGTCGGTGAAGGTGTAGACCCGGTAGGCGTCCTTCTTCTCTACCTGGGGCGGATGCGATCCGAACCCCATGACCACGGAGGACATGGGACTCCAGCGCGTGAGCTCGATGACCTTCTTCCGCACGGGGAAAGCCCTGGGGATGACCACCCGGAACCAGTAGTTCCCGACATAGTTGCCCTGAGAGTCGAAGCCGCCGATCTGGCTGCCCTTGATGATCCAGTGGAGATCCACGATGCAATCGTCCGTCAGCCCCGGGGGGATGATCACCTTCGTGCTCTCCCCGCCGGCGCTGGTCTTGACCGTCTGCTCCGCGAAGTCCTTCGCCGAGTCGAACTCGACCACCTTCCCGTCGGGATAGACCGTGCGCCCCTCCACCTTGAAGAGGGACGAATCGAAGAGGCCGAGACGGGCAGCGTCCTTGCCGGCGTTGGACATGATCCGGATGCGCAGGCGGTACTCGGAGTCGTGATCGCTGAGGCGCACCTCGTCGTCCAGGAACACGGCGCCCAGCTCATTGCCTGGATCCGTGGCCTTCATCTGCCAGACTGCGGCGGGGATCTCCGGCCAGCCGCCCGCGGCCAGGGGTCTCGCGAGAAGGAGAAGGGCGGCGAAGACAAAGCGGAACGGCATCGGGAGCTCCGGGGCGGCGCCAGGACTGTTGAAGAATCCGTCATGATGAGACAGGGAGACGCGCCATGACAACCCGCCCCCCGGAGAGCCCCTTCCCCCTGCTGGGCCTGTCCGGCGGTATTGCTTCCGGCAAGACCTTCGTCGCCCGCTGGCTGGCGGCCCGGGGCTGGGCGGTGATCGACGCGGACGCGCTGGCCCGGGAGGCCGTGGCGCCGGGCAGTGAAGGGCTCGCGGCGGTGGTGGCGGCCTTCGGCCCCGGCGTGCTGGCGCTGGACGGCAGCCTCGACCGGGCGGCCCTCGGGCGCCTCGTCTTCGGGGAGCCCGCGAAGCGGCGGCTCCTGGAATCCCTCCTCCACCCGCGCATCGAGGCGCTCCGGGCCGCGCGGCTCGCCGCCCTTCCTCCTGGCACCAAGGGTGCCGTGCTGGACGCGGCCCTGTGGGTGGAGCGGGGCCGGGCCCATCACTTCGACGCCTTCTGGGCCGTGGACGCGCCAGAGGCCCTCCGGATCCGGCGGCTCATGGACCGGGACGGCCTGGATGAGGCCGCCGCCCGGGAACGGCTCGCCGCCCAGCTCCACCCGGCGGAGCGGGCCCTCCACGCCGACGCGGTGCTCCTCAACGACGGCCGGGACCTGGATCACATCCTGGCCCAGGCGGAGGCCGAGGTGCTGGCACACTGGAAGGCCCGCCGCGGGCGGGCCTGGAGATCCTTGATGGACGCGCCGTTCAGCTCCGACCAGCTCCGGCTGGTGCTCGAAACCCTCCTCTCCAAGGGCGGCGACTACGCCGAGGCCTTCGTGGAGCGCCGCCGGGCCAACGCCCTGGGCATGGACGCGGGCCGTATGGAGGATCTGCTGGCCTCCGAGACCCTCGGCGTCGGCCTGCGGGTGATGGAGGGCGAGACCACCCGCTTCGCCGACCTCATCTCCCCGAGCCTCGAGGAGCTGCTGGAGGCGGCCCGCACCCTCGCGGCCCCGGGCCAGGGCGCGCCGGTCCAGGTCCCCGCGCTCCAGGCCCTCGCCGTCCCCACCCCCAGTCCCATCGAGCGGGACCCCGCCTCCGTGCCCCTCGCGGACAAGGTCGCCCTCGTGAAGCGGGCGGAGGCCCTGGCCCGCCAGGCGACCGAGGCCCTCCGGGCCGGCGCCCTGCGCCAGGTCTCCGTGGGCTACGGCGACAGCTCCCAGGAGGTCTGGATCGCCGACGCCGACCGGACGGCGGACGGCTGGGCCGCGCGCCTCACCTCGGACCGCCGCGTCCAGGGCGTCCTCCGCCTCAACATCACCACCGGCGCCCAGGAGGACGGCGCCGAGCGCCTCCAGACCGGCTACCAGGCCCTGGGCGAGACCCGCGGCTTCGAGCTCTTCGCCGAGGACCGCGTGGCGGCCACGGTGAAGGAGGCCGCGCGCCTGGCGGTGCTGGCCCTGGACGCCCAGCCGGCCCCCGCGGGCACCTTCCCGGTGGTCCTCAGCTCCAGCGCCGGCGGCACCATGATCCATGAGGCCTGCGGCCACGGCCTCGAGGCCGACCTCGCCCTCGCCGGCATGAGCGCCTTCGCCGGCAAGCTGGGCCAGAAGGTGGCCGCCGACGGCGTCACCATCGTGGACGACGGCACCCTGCCCCACAAGCGCGGCAGCGCCGCCGTGGACGACGAGGGCAACGCCTCCAGCCGCGTGGTGCTCATCGAGAACGGCATCCTCAAGCAGTACCTCCAGAGCCGCAAGACCGCCCGCCGGATGGGCGTGGAGCCCACCGGCAACGGCCGGCGCGAGAGCTACAAGCACCTGCCCATCCCCCGCATGCGGAACACCTTCCTCGCCCCGGGCAGCGAGGCCCCCGAGGCCATCCTCCAGGACCTGGACCGCGGCCTCTTCGTGAAGCACATGGGCGGCGGCCAGGTGGACACGGTCACGGGCAACTTCGTCTTCGAGGTGAAGGAGGGCTACTGGGTCGAGAAGGGCCAGCTCAAGTACCCGGTGAAGAACGCGACCCTCAGCGGCGCGGGCCCCGCGGTGCTCCAGCAGCTCACCCGCATCGGCCGCGACCTGGAGCACTTCGACATCGGCACCTGCGGCAAGGACGGCCAGGGCGTGCCTGTCAGCGACGCCCTGCCCACCATCCTCTGCCCCGCCCTGGTGGTTGGCGGCACCGCCGAACCCCTGCCCTCCGTGATCTGAGCGCGCCATGACCGATTTCCGATCCCTCATTCCCGACGCGCTCGAGGCGCGCCTGCAGGACGGCCTCGCCCATGCCATGAAGCTGGGCGCGGACGGCGCCGAGGCCTACCTCTCCGTGTCCCGCGGCAACAAGGCCAAGGTGCAGAACGGCGCCCTGGAGGACCTGACCCAGTCCAAGCGGGGCGGTCTCGGCGTGCGGGTCCTGCGGAACGGCCGCACGGGCCTCGCCACCAGCACGGACCTGTCCCGGGCGGACTTCAAGGAGCTCTTCGCCACGGCCTTCGAGCTGGCGGCCCTGGGCGACGAGGACCCCTGGCTGCGCCAGGCGGAGCCTTCCGGCGTGGATGACCTGCCCAGCCGCTTCAACCCGGCCCTGGAGGCCCTGTCGCCCCAGGACCGCATCGACCGCGCGATGCGACTGGAGGCCGAGACCCGCAAGGCCTCCTCCAAGGTGTCCGCCATCCGCGAGTCCTCCTGGAGCGACGGCGTGGGCGCGAGCCTGCTGCTCACCCAGAAGGGCGTGCGCGCCGCGGACTTCGGCAACTACGCCGCGGCCTCCATTGAGCTGGCGGTGGCCGAGGGCGAGGACCGCCAGGCCTCCTGGCACTGGGACATGGGCCGCACGCCCGACCTGGATCTGGCCGCCATCGGCGCCGAGGCCGCCCGCAAGGGCGAGCTGAAGCTCAACCCCCAGGCCCTGCCTGCAGGGAAGTACCGCGTCGTGCTCCACCCCGAGGTGGCCGTGGACCTGCTCGGCATCGTCACCGGCATGCTCAGCGCCGAGGCCGTGTCCCGGGGCCGCAGCCTCTTCGCCGGCAAGCTGGGCCAGACCATCGCCTCCCCGCTGCTCACCCTGGTGGACGACGGCCGCCTCCGGCTGCCGGACGGCTCCGCGGCCCTGGGCAGCGAACCCTGGGACGGCGAGGGCCTGCCCACCCGCCGCAACGTCCTCATCGAGGACGGCGTGCTGAAGACCTACCTCCACACCCTGCGCACCGCCGCGGAGATGGGCCAGGCGCCCACCGCCAGCGCGGGCCGGGGCCTGGGCTCCAACCCGGGCATCACCACCTTCAACCTGGTGCCGAAGGCCGGGACCGATCCCGTCGCGTCCCTCTACCGCCAGGCCGAGGGCGGCGTGCTCATCACCGAGCTCATGGGCCTTCACACCGTGGACCCCGTCAGCGGCGACCTCAGCGTGGGCGCCAGCGGCATCCGGATCCGCGGCGGCGCGCTGGCCGAGCCCGTGGACAAGATCACCTTCGCGGGGAATCTCCGCGACTTCCTCACCCGCATCTCGGCCCTGGGCGACGACCTCCGCTGGTACGGCTCCAGCGCCGGCCTGAGCCTCCTCCTCGAGGACATCGCCCTGGGTGGGGCCTGAAGCCTCAAACCACTTGCACGGAGGGCGCTGAGGAGCGGAGGCCGCTGAGGTTTATGATGAATCTCCGCGCACTCAGCTCCTCCGTGTCCTCCGCGTAAGTTTTTTGGACTGCCCCATGTCTCTCTCTGCCGCCCGTGACTATCTCGCCGCGCCCCACCTGGAGGCGGAGCTCCGCGCGGAGCTGGAACCGCTGGTGAAGGCGGCGGAGGGCGGCGACGCCGGCGCGGTCGCGGAGCTGGAGGACCGATTCAGCGAGCCTCTGGCCTTCGGCACGGGCGGGCTGCGGGGCCTCATGGGGGCGGGCCTGCGGCGCATGAACGCCGTCAATGTGCGCCGCGCGACGATGGCCCTCGCGGCCGTCACCCGGCGCCGGGCGCCGGGCAAGGGCCTGGCCCTGGTGGGCTACGACACGCGCCTCAACTCCCGGGCCTACGCCGAGGAAGCCGCCCGCACCCTGGTGGCGGCGGGTTACGAGGTGGTCCTCGGGGACCGGCCCCTGCCCACGCCCTACCTCTGTTTCGCCATGCGGGAGCTGGGCGCCGCCTGCGGGGTCATCCTCACCGCCTCCCACAATCCGAAGGCCTACAACGGCTACAAGGCCTACGACGACCGCGGGGCCCAGCTCGTGACGCCCTGGGACGCGGAGGTCGAGGCGGAGATGGCGAAGCTGCCCCTCGTGCCCGAGCCGCCCGCTGCGGAGGCCACGCGCATCAAGACCATCCCCGCGGAAGTCGAGACGGCCTACACGGCCCTGGCCCTGGGCCTGCTGCGCCACCCCCAGCCCTTCGCGCCGGCCAAGCTGCTCTACACGCCCTTCCACGGCACCGGTGGCGCCTTCGTGCCCGCCTTCTTCGAGGCCGCGGGCCTGCCCCTGGCGGCGGCGAAGGCCCAGAGCGTCCAGGACGGCACCTTCCCCACGGCGCCGCGGCCCAACCCCGAGGAGCTCCCCGCCTACGAGGCCACGCTGGAGGAGGCCGCCGCCCTCGGAACCGAGGTCATCCTCGCCAATGATCCCGACGCGGACCGCATCGGCGTCGTGGCCAAACGGGCGGGCTCGGCGGACTGGGAGCTCATGAGCGGCAATGATCTCGCCGCCCTGACCCTCGACTACCTCTGCCGCTTCGGCGGGCTGAAGGGCGTGGTGGTGAGCACGGTGGTGACGAGCGACTTCCTCGCGGAAGTCGCCAAGGCCCACGGCCTGCAGGTCATGTGGACCCTCACGGGCTTCAAGAACATCGCCGCCTGCATGGACCGGCTGGTGGAGGTGGGCGAGGCCTACGCCTACGGCGCCGAGGAGAGCTTCGGCATGCTGCTCAGCGACCGGCTCCGGGACAAGGACGGCGTGGCCACGGCCCTGGTCATCGGCGAGATGGTGGGCCACTACAAGGCCCTGGGCCTGGGGCCCTTCGAGGCCGTGCGGCTGCTCCAGAAGCAGGTCGGCGCGTTCCACAACCGCCTCGTGAACCTGGAGGATCCCAAGCCCGGCGGCGCCCAGCGCTTCGCCGAGGCCATGGCCCGGATCCGGTCCGCGGGCCTCGCCCATCTGGGCGGTCTGGCGGTCGAATGCTGGGAGGATTTCCAGACGGGTGAGTTCCACGGCCGCGGGGTGGTGGAGCCGATCCTCGACCGCCCGGACCGGCGCGACGTGGCCCAGGAGATCCCCCGCAGCAACGTCCTCAAGTTCCGCCTGGAGGGCGGCGCCTTCGCGGCCTTCCGGCCGAGCGGCACCGAGCCCAAGCTGAAGGTCTACCTCCAGAGCCGCACCGACGCGGCCCTGCTGGATCGCCTCGAGGCCGAGGCCCGCCAGCTGCTGGGCCTCTGATGCGCGTCTACCTGGCCATCGCTGCCGGGGGCAAGGGCCTCCGCATGGGCGGCGGGGTGCCCAAGCAGTTCCGGGAGTGGCGGGGCCGGCCCCTGCTCCGGGCCACGGTGGAGGCCTTCTTCGCCGAGGGCATGCCCCCCCTCGCGGGCATCAGCCTGGCGGTGCCCGAGGACCGGATGGGCGAGGTCGGAGGGTGGGACTTCCCCGCGCCCACCTTCGTGGCCCGGGGCGGCGCCACCCGCCAGGCCTCCGTGGCCGCGGCCCTGTCGGCCCTGCCGGACGAGCCCGAGGCGGTGGTGCTCATCCACGACGGCGTGCGCCCCTTCCCGCCCGCGGGGCCCCTCCGTGACGCCCTCGCGGCGCTGGAGGCCTGGGACGGCGCCGTGCTCGCCGAGGCGAGCACGGACACCCTCAAGCGCGTGGACGCGGACCTGAAGGTCCTCGCCACGGAGCCCCGGGAACGCTTCTACCGGGCCCAGACCCCCCAGGTGGCCCGCCTCGGCCTCTGGCGGGAGGCCTTCGCCGCCGCCGCCCGGGATGGCTTCGAAGGCACCGACGACGTGCAGCTCCTGGAGCGCCTGGGCCGCCGGGTGCGGGTGATCCCCTCCCCGGGCACCAACCTGAAGGTGACCCACCCCGAGGACTGGGACCGGCTCTGAGGCAGCGGGGCCAGAGCCCTTGCGCTCCTTTGGGGGGTAGCCGACCTCCCGGGTGCCCTCTTCCCAACCGCCGAGGCGGATCGTAGCCTGCTCCCCTTGCCGAGGAGCCGCGCCATGGACCTGTCCGGAAACACCATCCTCATCACCGGCGGCACCTCGGGCATCGGCCGGGCCCTCGCGGAGGCCTTCCACCGCGCGGGAAACCGGGTCATCATCACCGGCCGTCGGAAAGGGCTTCTGGACGAGATCACCCTGGCCCATCCCGGCATGCGGTCGGCGGAGCTGGACATCGCCGATGGCGAGGCGATCCCCCGGGTCGCCGCCGCGCTGCTGGCGGACCATCCGGCGCTCAATGTCGTCATCCACAACGCGGGCATCATGCGCTCCGAGACGCTGGCCGAGGGCAAGGTCGGCGACGCGGAAGCGATGATCGCCACGAACCTGCTCGGCCCGATCCGCCTCACGGCGGCCCTGCTGCCCCATCTCCTGCGGCAGCCCCAGGCCGCGATCATGACCGTCACGTCGGGCCTCGCCTTCGTCCCCCTGGCGCTGACGCCGACCTACTCGGCCACCAAGGCGGCGATCCACTCCTACACCCAGTCGCTGCGCCACCAGCTCAAGGACAGCCCGGTCCAGGTGCTGGAGCTCGCGCCGCCCTATGTGCAGACCGAGCTCCAGGGTCCCCGCCAGGCCCGCGACCCCATGGCCATGCCGCTGAGGGACTTCATCACCGAGGTGATGGACCTGCTGACGGCTTCCCCCGGCGCGTCCGAGATCCTGGTGGAACGGGTCAAGGCGCAGCGGTATGCGGAGCGGAGCGGCGACTACGACGCCTTCTTCACGGCCATGAACGAACGGGTGGCCGCCGCCCGGGCGGATTGGTCCTGAGGGCCCAGCCCCCCGCGCCAGGACCGGCTCTGACCACAGGGTGTGGCGGGACGGCCCCGTGACGGGCTTGTAAATCCACCCAACATCCTGGGCAAATACAGCACTTGGCGTTTGGCATCCTTCTCGCTTGTATCCCGCGAGAGGACGACCATGCCCCGCGCCACCACGCCCCAGACCCTGGCCCGCGAGATCACGATCTCCGGCCACGGACTGCACGGCGCCCGGCCCTGCACCGTCCGCCTGGTCCCCGTGGACCGGGCCAGCGGCCTGCGGTTCCGTCACCTTGGCACCGGCGTGGAGATCCCCGTCTCCGCCGACTTCGCCGGGGACATCCAGCTGGCCACCACCCTCGTGAAGGACGGCGTGCGCCTGCAGACCATCGAGCACCTCCTCTCGGCCCTGGTGGGCCTCGAGGTGGAGCACCTGCTCATCGAGGTGGACGGCGAGGGCTCCGACGTGGAGCTGCCCATCCTCGACGGCAGCGCCCACCCCTGGATGGAGGCCATCCTCCAGGCCGGCGTCCGCGGCCTGGACGGCAAGCGCCGCTTCGTGAAGGTGCTCCGCCCCGTCGAGGTGGACCGCGGCGGCAAGCGCATCCGCGTGAGCCCCTACGACGGCCTCCGGGTGCGCTACACCATCGACTTCGCCGTGGCCTCCCTGGGCCGCCAGAGCCGCGAGCTGAGCCTCAGCCCCGAGAAGTACCGGGCCGAGGTCGGCGCCGCCCGCACCTTCTGCCTGGAGCAGGAGATCGACTGGATGCGCGCCCACGGCCTCGCCCTGGGCGGCAGCCTCGAGAACGCGGTGGTCTACGGCGCCGAGGGCCCCCTCAACGAGAGCCTGCGCTTCCACGACGAGGCCGTGCGCCACAAGATCCTCGACCTGCTGGGCGACCTCGCCCTGCTGGGCGCGCCGCTGCTGGGCCTCGTGGAGGCCCACGCCGCCGGCCATGCCCTCCACGTGGACCTCGTGAAGGCCCTGCAGACGGACCGCTCCGCCTGGACCTGGGCCGAACTCCCCGAAGCCGCCAAGACCCCCGCCCTCTTCCGTCCGGCCTTGGTCGCGAGCGCCTGAGGATTTCCTCCGCCCCGCGGAAGAAACCCTCTTGCGCGATCGGGCGCCTTCGCGCCAGACTCGTCCCTTCACCCGAGAGGTGCACAGGTGTTGCTTCATCTCCACAGCTGATCTGACGAGCCCGGCGGAGCTGCCCGGCTGGGTGGCGCGCCTGGCGAGACCGGCGGAGACGGAGGCGGACACGGCGGCGAAGGTCGGGGAGATCCTGGCCGCGGTGCGCGCCGAGGGCCTGCCCGCCGCGCTGCGCTTCACCGAAGCCTTCGACGGCGTGCGCCTGACGCCCGGGGAGCTGCGCGTCCCCGCGGCGGCCATGGCCGAGGCCCTGGCGCGGATGGAAGCCGAGCGCCCGGCCCTCGTCGCCGCGCTCCGGACGATGATCGCCCAGGTGCGGCGCTTCGCGGCGGCCCAGCGGGCCGCGCTCCGGGACCTGGACCTGCCCCTGCCGGGCGGCGGCCGCGTCGGCGAGCGCTGGGTGCCCCTGGGCTCCGCCGGCGTCTACATCCCCGGCGGCCGGGCCTTCTACCCGAGCACCCTCGCCATGACCGTGATCCCCGCCCAGGAGGCCGGCGTGGGCCGGATCGTGGGCGTGACCCCGCCCCGGCCCGGCGGGCCCGAGCCCCTCATCCTCGCCACCGCGGCCCTGCTGGGGCTGGAGGAGCTGATCACCCTCGGCGGCGCCCAGGCCGTGGCCTGGCTGGCCCATGGCGAGCAGGTGGACCTCATCGCCGGCCCCGGTAACCGCTTCGTGGCCGAGGCCAAGCGCCAGCTGGTGGGCACCGTGGGCATCGACGCCCTCGCGGGCCCCACGGAGGTGCTCATCCTCGCCGACGGCTCCGCGGATCCCGCGCGGATCGCCGAGGACCTGCTGGCCCAGGCGGAGCACGATCCCGACGCCGCCGCCGTGCTGGTGGCGGACGACGCGGACCTGCTGGCGCAGGTCGAGGCCCTGCTGCAGGCGCGCGTGTCCGACTCCCCCAAGCGGGCCATCCTCGAGGCGAGCCTGTCCCGCCACGGCCTCCTGCTGAAGGCCGACCGGGAGCTGGCCATCGCCTTCGCCCAGGCCTGGGCGCCGGAGCACCTGGAGCTGCAGGTGGCGGACCCCGAGGCCTGGCTGCCCCGCCTCACCACCGCCGGCGCCGTGTTCATCGGCGGCGGCAGCGCCGAGGCCTTCGGCGATTACGGCGCGGGCCCGAACCACGTGCTGCCGACCATGCGGAGCGCGCGCTACACCTCGCCCCTGGGCGTCGCCACCTACCTCAAGCGCCAGAGCCTCCTGCGCCTCACGGAGGCCGACGCCGCCGCCATGGCGCCCTGGGTTGCCGAGGTGGCCGACGCCGAGGGCCTGCCCCACCACGCCGCCAGCGCCCGCCTCCGCGCCCATCACGCCCACGCCTAGGCGCGGCCTCCGCCGCCGCGCCGCCCCGCTTCGTTCCCCGAGGCCGATCCTCCCTTTGCCTCCCTGAGCCCCCTTGAGCCGACGATGACCTTCCTCCGACCCGACCTCCATGATCTGCGCCCCTACACCCGACCGCCTGAGCCGGAGGGCCTCGCGCGCCTGCACATGAACGAGGCCGCCGCGGACTGGCCCGAGGCCGCCCGGGCGGCGCTGCTGGCGCGGCTGGCGGAGCTGCCCTTCCGGCAGTATCCGGAGCGCCAGGGAGAACTGACGGAACGGCTACGGCGCCGGCTGGGCGCCCCGGCCGGCGGCCTGCTGCTGGGTCCTTCCAGCGGCGCCCTGCTGGATCTCGTCGCCCTGGCGGGGCTCTCGCCCGGCGACACCGTCGCCGCGCCGGATCCGGGCTTCTCGCTCTACGCCCTCCTGGTGAAGCGCCAGGGCGGGCGGCTGCGGCCCGTGCCCGTGGGCGACGACTTCCCCCTGGAACCTTGGTTCGCGGCCCTGGAGACGAAGCCGCGCCAGCTCTGGCTGACCCTGCCCAACAACCCGACCGGCGCCTGGCGGGCGCCCGAGGACCTGGCGCCGCTGCTGGCCGCCGCCGAGCGGGCGGGCGTGCTCGTGGTGCTGGACGAGGCCTATGCCGAGTTCGCGCCCCGCACCCACCGCCTGGCGCCGGAGCGCTTCCCGAACCTGCTCCTGCTGCGGACCTTCTCCAAGGCCTACGCCTGCGCCGCCTGGCGCCTGGGCTACCTCGTCGGCGATCCGGCGCTGGTGGGCAAGCTCGCGGCCCTGCAGCTGCCCTACAGCCTGCCCGCGCCTGCCCTGGAGGCCCTGGACGTGGCCCTCGACTTCACGGCGGACTTCGAGCGGGAGATCCGCGCCACCGCCCGCCGCCGGGACCGGCTCGCCGATGGATTGGAGGGCTACACCGCCGCTCCCAGCGCCGCGAACTTCCTCCTGGTGCGCCCTGACCCCAGCGCCGTCCTCCGGGAGGGCGGCCAGCTGGCCCGGGCCCTGCCCGGCACCGACGCCGCCCGGGTGGGCCTGGGCGACGACGCCACCGCCGGACGCACCGCCGAGCTGCTACGCGGACGCCTGGCGGAGCTGCCCCCCTCCGCGCCCCGGCGCCTTCTCGTCCTGGACATCGACGGCGTGCTCATCGACGCCGCCGAGAGCTTCCAGGAGGCGGTGCGCCGGGCCCTGGCGGAGCTGCGGCCGGACCTGCCCTGGTCCGAGGACCACTTCACGGCATTCAAGCGGGTGGGCGGCTTCAACAATGACTTCCGCCTCACCGCCGGGGCCCTGGTCCTGTCCGAAGGCGATGCCACCGCCGACCTGCTGCCCCGCCTCCGAGCGGCCGAGGGCCGCGGCTTCCCGGAGCTGGAGGGCCGCATGCGGGACCTGGAGCCCGCGGCCCGGGCCGTGGTCCAGCGCCACTACGCGGAGACCGTCACCCTCGAGCGGCCCCTCGCCGGCCGCGCCGAGCTGGACCTGCCCGGCTGGGAGGTGGCGGTGCTCACGGGCCGGCCCCCGGAGGAGCTGGACCTGGCCTGGCGGGTCCTCGGCTTCGACCTGCCCGGCCTCTGCGACTCCGCCCCCCACCTGCGCAAGCCCGAGCCCGCGGGCCTGCTCCAGCTGGCGGACGCCTTCCGCACCGAGGAGGTCCTCTTCGTCGGCGACACCCGGGACGACGCCGCCTGCCTGCGGGCCGCCGCGGCCCTCCGGCCGGAGCTGGCCTGGCGCTTCGCCGCCGTGGGCCCGGACCGGGACCGCCTCGACGCCGACCTCCGCCGCCCGACCCTCCGCGACCTGCTACCCGACCTCACGAAGGAGCTGCCATGAGACAGGCCCGCCTCGAACGCGCCACCGCCGAGACCCGCGTGGCGCTCACCCTGAGCCTGGAGGGCGGCGAGACCCGCATCGCCACCGGCCTCGCCTTCTTCGACCACATGCTCCACCAGCTGGCGAAGCACGGCGGCTTCGGCCTCGTCCTCGAGGCCCGGGGCGACCTGCCCGTGGACAGCCACCACCTGGTGGAGGACGTGGGCCTCTGCCTGGGGGACGCCCTGCGGGAGGCCCTCGGCGAGCGCCGCGGCATCGCCCGCTTCGGCGAGGCCCACGTGCCCATGGACGAGACCCTCGCCCGGGTGGTGGTGGACCTCTCAGGGCGGCCCTACACCGTCTTCGAGGCGGCGCTGCCCAGCCTGGTGCTGGGGGACGGCTTCCAGACCGAGATGGTGCGGGAATTCTTCCTCGCCTTCGCCACCCGCGGCGCCTTCAACCTCCACGCCTCGGTGCTCTACGGCCTCAACACCCACCACAAGATCGAGGCGCTCTTCAAGGCCCTCGCCCTGGCCCTCAAGCGCGCGGTCCGGGTGGAGGGCGCGGAGCTGCCCTCGACGAAGGGGACGCTGACCGCATGATCACGATCCTCGACTACGGCGCGGGCAACCTCGCCTCCCTGGAAGGCGCCCTCGGGCGCCTGGGCCTGCCCTTCCAGCGCGCGGCCACGCCCGCCGAGGACGCGGGCGGGACCCTCATCCTCCCGGGCGTCGGGCACTTCGGCGCCGCCAAGGCCGCGCTGCGGGCCTCGGGCTGGTGGGCGGCCTTGCCGGAGCTCGCCCAGGCGCGGCCCCTGCTCGGCATCTGCCTCGGCCTGCAGCTCCTCGCGGAGGGCAGCGAGGAGGCGGGCGAGCCCGGCCTCGGCCTGCTGGCGGGCACCGCGCGGAAGCTCGGCCCCGGCGTGAAGGTGCCCCACATGGGCTGGAGCCGCGTGCGGGCGGCGGCGCCGCATCCCTCCCTCGCCGGCGCCGATGGCGCCTGGCTCTACTTCGTCCACAGCTACGCCCTCGACCTCACCGCCGAGACCCTCCTCGCCGCGGAGCACGGCCGGCCCTTCGCCGCCGCCGCCGCCCGGGGCCGGGTCCTCGGCTTCCAGCCCCACCCCGAGAAGTCCGGCGGGGACGGCCTGCGCCTCCTTGGCCAGGCCCTCGCCCGCCTGCAGGAGCGCCCGTGACCGTGCAGCTCATTCCCTCCATGGACCTGATGGACGGCCGCGTGGTGCGGCTCCTGAAGGGCGATCCCTCCCAGGCCACGTTCTACGACGTGGCGCCGGAGGCCTGGATCGACCGGCTCGTGGCCGCCGGCGCCACCCGCATCCACCTCGTGGACCTGCACGGCGCCTTCGGGCTGGATCCCCAGAAGGCCTTCGAGGCCTTCCCCGCGAGGTATCCCGCGGTCCGCTTCCAGCTCGGCGGGGGCCTCCGCACCCGGGAACGCATCCAGGCGGTGCTGGACGCCGGCTTCGAGGCCGTCGTCGGCACCCTCGCCGTGGAGAAGCCCCGGGAGCTGGCGGGCCTGCCGCCAGCGCGGGTCATCGCCGCCCTGGACGTGCGCGGGAAGCGGGTCCTCACCCGGGGCTGGGTGGCGGAGAGCGCCTGCGAGAGCACGGATGTCTTCGAGAGCCTCCTCACCTTCGGCTTCCGACGCGCGCTCGTCACCGACGTGGACCGGGACGGCACGCTGGCGGGCCCCGGCGTGGACGCCGCCGCCTGGGTGGCCTCCGAGGGCTTCGAGGTCCAGGCCAGCGGCGGGCTGAAGGCCCTGTCGGACCTGGAGACCCTCGCCGCCGTGCCGGGCGTCACCGGCTGCATCAGCGGCAAGGCCCTGCTGGACGGCGCCGTGGACCTGGCGGATCCCGCCGTCCAGGCGGTCCTGAAGGGAGGCGCCTGATGCCCGCCCGCCGCATCGTCCCCTGCCTCGACGTGAAGGCGGGCCGTGTCGTGAAGGGCGTCCGTTTCGAGGGCCTGCGCGACATGGGCGACCCCGCCGAGCTGGCGGCGCGCTACGACGCCGAGGGCGCCGATGAGCTCGTCTTCCTGGACATCAGCGCCACCGCCGAGCGCCGCGGCACCCAGGGCGCCTGGGTGGAGGCCGTGGCCCGCCGCCTGAGTATCCCCTTCACCGTGGGCGGCGGCGTGGATTCCGTGGAGGCCGCCCGGGCCCTGCTGCGGGCCGGCGCGGACAAGGTGGCCGTGAACAGCGCCGCCGTGGCCCGGCCCGCCCTCGTGGCGGAGCTGGCGGCGGCCTTCGGCGCCCAGTGCGTGGTCGCCGCCGTGGACCTGGCCCGGGATCCAGACCTCGGCTGGCGGGTCGTCGTCCAGGGCGGCAAGGTGCCCACCCCGTTCGCGGCCCGGGACTGGCTGCCGGAGCTGGTGGGCCTCGGCGCCGGCGAGCTGCTGCTCACCAGCATCGACCGGGACGGCACCGGCGAGGGCTTCGACCTGGGCCTGCTGCGCCTGGCCTCCGATCTCGGCGTGCCCCTCATCGCCTCCGGCGGCGCCGGGCGCGAGGCCCACTTCCTGGAGGCCCTGGAGGCCGGCGCCGACGCCGTGCTCGCCGCGACCCTCTTCCACGACGGCACCCTGCCCATCCCCCGCCTCAAGGCCTTCCTCTCGGGCCGGGGCCAGGAGTTCCGCCCATGCTGAACTTCGACACCCTCCGATTCGACGCCGACGGCCTGATCCCGGCGGTCGTGCAGGATCCCCTCGGCCGGGTCCGCATGGTGGGCTGGATGGACCGCGCGGCCCTCCAGGCCACGCTGGACAGGGGCCTCGTCACCTTCTGGTCCCGCTCCCGGAAGGCGCTGTGGACCAAGGGCGAGACCAGCGGCAACCGCCTGAAGGTGGTCTCGGTGGCGCCGGACTGCGACGGCGACACCCTGCTGGTCCGCGCCGAGGCCGAGGGCCCCACCTGCCACACCGGCGCCCGCACCTGCTTCGGCGAGGCCGCCGAGGGCCTGCCCTGGCTCGGAGATCTGGAGGACCTGCTCCGGTCCCGCCGATCCTCAGCTTCCGCCGAGGGCAGCTACACCGAGCGGCTCTTCGCGAAGGGTGTGGACCGCATCGGCAAGAAGGTGGTGGAGGAGGCCGGCGAGGTGGTCATCGCCGCCAAGAACGACGACCGCGCCGAGTTCCTCGGCGAGGCCGCGGACCTGCTCTTCCACCTGGAGCTGCTGCTGCTCGCCAAGGGCGCTTCGCTGGCCGAGGTGGTGGAGGTGCTGCGGGCCCGGCACCAGGAGCGGGCCTCATGACCCTGCGGAACCCCCACTTCCCCGACCTGCTCTTCGACGCCGCCGCCCGGCTCCGGGCCTGGGAGACGGCCCTGCTGGGCCTCCTCTCGGAGCGCGGCTACCGCGAGCTGCGCCCCAGCCTCGTGCTGCGGGAGCCCATGGCCGCCAGCGCCGTGCGCTTCTTCGACCAGGACGCCCTGGTGGGCCTCCGCTGGGACTTCACCGAGGCCCTGGCGCGGCTCCTCGCCTCCCGCTTCCCCGAGCCCCCCGCCCGGGTGGCCTACGCCGGCGCGGTCTTCCGCAAGTCCGCCGCCCCCTGGGAGGCGGTGGAGCGCTTCGAAGTGGGCTGCGAGCGCCTGCAGCCCGGAGGCGAGGATCCGGCCGAGGCGGACCTGGAGCTGGCCCGGCTCCTCATGGCCGTCCCCGCGGCCGTGGGCCTGCGCCGCAGCCTGCTGCACCTCGGCGACGCGGCCCTCTGGCGCCGGCCCCTGGAGGCCGAGGCCGTGCCCGCGCCCCTGGCCGCCGGGGCCACGGCGGCCCTCCACCAGCGGGCGGCCCACCGGGTGCGCGAGGCCCTGGGGGACCACCCCGCCGCCGGCCGCATCGCCGACCACGCGGCCCTGCTCAGCGCCGAGCCCGATGGCCTCGCGGGCCTGGAGGCCCTCGGCGCCAGTCCCTACGCGGCCCTGCTCGCCCCGGACCGGGAACGCCTCGCCGCGCGGTTCACGGCCCTGCAGCCGCTCCTGCCCGCGGGCCTGGACCTGCGCCTGGACCTCGCCGACGTGGCGGACCTGGATTTCTACACCGGGCCCACCCTGCGGCTCTGGGCGCCCGGCGCCACCGCGGCCCTCGCCGCGGGCGGACGCTACGACCGTCTCTACCCCGACCTGGGCCGGCCCTGGCTCGCCGCGGGCTTCTGCGTGCGGCTCTCCACCCTGCTCGACCTCGCCGAGGCCCGGCCCGAGCTCTTCGAGAGGCTGCCATGAGCGCTCCGATCCTCCTGGCCCTGCCCAAGGGCCGCATCGGCGAGGACACCCTCGCGAAGCTGGAGGGCACCCCCTTCGCGCTGGATCCGGAGGCGCTCAAGGGCCGCGTGCTGCGCATCCCCACCGCCACTCCGGGCCTGGAGGCCCTGCTGCTGAAGGGCGCGGACCTGCCCCGCTACGTGGCCGGCGGCGTCGCCGCCCTCGGCGTGGTGGGCTCGGACATCCTCGAGGAGGAGCCGGCGGACCTGCTGGAGCTGGCGGACCTGGGCTACAGCGCCTGCCGCCTCTCCCTCTGCGCCAAGGCCGGCGTCAGCCTGGACGACCTCCGGGGCAAGGCCCACCTGCGCATCGGCACCAAGTTCCCCCAGGCCACCGCCCGCTGGCTCGCGAAGGAGGAGCTGGCGGCGGAGCTGGTGCCCCTCCAGAGCAGCGTGGAGCTGGCGCCCCTGCTGGGCCTGGCGGACGCCATCGTGGACCTCGTCCAGACCGGCGGCACCCTGAGGGCCCACGGGCTGGAGGAGCGGGCGGTCCTGGCCCGGACCTCCGCCCGGCTCGTGGCGGGCCGCGGCGCCTACCTGGGGGATCCGGCGCGGATCGGGCCCCTCGGGCGGGCCCTGGCGGAGGCGCTCGGGCGTAGAATGGATCCATGAGCCTGGACGCCCTGCACGCCCTCCCCGATGACGCCCGCCTCTGGCTGCTGGCCCTGGATCCGGCGCCGGACGCGGCGGCGGCTGCGCGGCTGGGCGAGGGCATGGAGGCCCTCGTCGCCGAGTGGCGCCACAAGGGCGTCGCCTACGCCGGGGCCTGGACCCTCCTCGAGGGCCGCGTCCTCACCCTGGCGGAGCCCACCATGGCCAGCGCCCCCAGCGGCTGCGCCATCGACGGCATGATGCGCAAGGTGAGCCGCCTCGTGGACAGCCTCGGCCTGGCGATGGTGGATCCCGTGACGGCGGTGCTGGTGCGCGTCCCGGACGGCCTGCGGGTCATCGCCAAGACCGACCTGGAGGCCCGCCTCGCGGACGGCACCCTCGACGCCGGCACGCCGGTCCTCGACCTCTCCCTCTTCACCCTGGGCGACCTCCGGGCCGGCAAGCTGGAGAAGCCCCTCGCCCGCACCTGGATCGGCCGCAAGTACAAGGTCGCCGCGGCGGTCTGAACCCCGGACCGGCAGGCACGGAAAAGGCCCGCTCACGCGGGCCTTTTCCGTGAGCGGGACCGCTCAGAAGATCGGGTCGCCGGGCTTGCGCTTCCAGGCCTCGACGCGCTTGCCGTCCTTCTCCTTGGGCTTGGCGTCCTTGGCGGCGGCCAGCGTCTGGAGGAGGGAGCCGCTGAGGGCCGTGGCCACGGACTGGGTGGCGGCGCGGCTGGCGAGCTGCGCGGGGCTGGGGGCCGGGGCGTCCTTCTTCTCGGACTCGGCCTTCACGGCGTCCTTGAGGCCCAGGGCCTTCAGGCGGCGCTCATGCCAGGCCTTGCGCTTCGGATCCACCGCGCGATGGAGCGACTTGGTGGTGCCCTTCTTCAGGACGGCCTTGCGGCGTTCACGATCCTCGCGGACGGAGGAATCGGGTTTCGAGGCATCTTCAAGGATCTTCGCGAGGTTGGCGAGGCTACCGAATCCGGCCATGGATGAGTGTTGCTCCTAAAAAGGGGTCGTCCCCAACGGATTAGTCTAGCGGGCCGGCCTTTCGAACCGAAGGAAAAGCTCATGACTGGCCTCACAATGGTGGGATGCCCCGCCTCCGGCCCCCGTTCCGCCTGCTCTGCGCCGCGGCCCTGCTCGCCGCGACGGCCTGCGGCCGCCGGGCCGCGGCGCCCCCGCCCCCGCCGGATCCCTCCCGCATCCCGGCCTTGGCGGACTGGCAGCCCCTGGGGGGCCTGCGGCCCAGCTTCGCCGGGCCCCACCGGGGCGCCTTGCAGCGCACCTATCTGAACGGATCCGCCTCGGAGGCCCTCCAGGCCAACCAGTTCGCCCCCTGGCCTGACGGCACCCAGCTCGTGAAGGAGGCCCTGGCCCAGGACGGGGCCACGCGGCTCGGCTGGTTCTGGATGAGCAAGGAGCAGGGCCGCTGGGTCTGGGGCCAGGCGGGGCCCGACGGCCGCGTCACCTGGCGCCAGGCGGGCCTCGACAACACCTGCGCCGCCTGTCACCTGAAGAACGCGCCCCAGTTCGACGGCGCCTTCGCGCCGGTGTGGGCCGGCAAGGGCCGCCTGCACATCGGCGTCGGCTCGGCACCATGACCCGCGCCACGGCGGCCTTCCGGGCCCGCATGGAGGCCCTGCGGGCCCGCTACGACACCGGCGCCG
>DASTWQ010000070.1:0-17854 GCA_035758545.1 Holophagaceae bacterium
AGGGCCTCGCCCTCATCAACGGCACCCAGCTCATCACCAGCCTCGCCTGCCTCGCGGTGGCGCGGCTCCGGCAGCTGCTGCCCCTTTCGGAGGAGGTCGGCGCCCTGAGCCTGGAGGCCCTCCGCGGCACCCGGGCCGCCTTCGACGAGCGCATCCATGCCGCCCGGCCCCATCCGGGCCAGCGGGCCGCCGCCGCGCACCTGCGGGAGCTGCTGGGCGAGACCAGCGAGATCGCCGAGAGCCACGCGGGCTGCGCCCGTGTGCAGGACGCCTACTCCCTGCGCTGCATGCCCCAGGTCCACGGCGTGGGCCGGGACGCCCTCGACTTCGCCGGATCCATCCTGGAGCGGGAGCTGAACAGCGCGACCGACAACCCGATGATCTTCACCGAGACGGAGGAATCCCGCTCCGGCGGCAACTTCCACGGCCAGTACCCGGCCTTCGCCGCGGACCTGCTCTGCATCGCGGTGGCGGACCTGGCCTCCCTCTCCGAGCGGCGCCAGGAGCGGATGGTGAACCCCGCCTACTCGGACCTGCCGGCCTTCCTGACGCGGAATGGCGGCCTCGAGAGCGGCTTCATGATGGCCCACGTCACCAGCGCCGCCCTCGTGAGCGAGCTGAAGGGCCTCGCGCATCCCGCCTGCGTGGACACCATCCCCACCAGCGCCGGCAAGGAGGACCACGTCTCCATGGGCCCCATCGCCGCGCGGAAGCTGCTGCGGGCCGTGGCCGCCTTCGAGCAGGTGCTCGCCATCGAGGCCCGCATGGCCCTGGAGGGCGTGCGGCTCGTGGGCCTGAAGCCCGCCGCCGGGCTCGCTCCCCTCATGGACCGCCTGGGCGCCGCCTGCGGCCCCTGGGAGGACCGGCCCATGTTCAAGGAGATCGCCGCCACGGCCGATGCCCTTGAGCGGCATCTGGAGTCGAGGCAGCCATGAGGCCCTGGCGCGAAGCCTGCGAAGCCGCCGTCCGGGAGTTCTCGGACGCGGACTCCATCCGCTTCTGGGGCAGGGCCCACGAGACGGAGGCCGGGCCCCGCCCCATCTTCAACTACCGCTACGAGCACACGCTGGCCGTCGTGAAGGCCGCCCGCTGGCTCTGCCCCCAGGTCGGGGCGGACCTGGACATCGTGGAGGCCGCCTGCTGGCTCCACGACTGCGTGAAGCGGCTGAAGGACCCCCACAGCAAGGACACCCACGCCCAGGACGCCTCGGCGCAGGTGCCGGACCTGCTCGCGGGCACGGACTTCCCGATCGAGAAGATCCCCGCGGTGCAGCATGCCATCGAGCGCCACGTGGGCCTGCGCCTCGCGAAGAAGCTGGAGCCCCTGGAGACCGCCTGCCTCTGGGACTGCGACAAGCTGAGCAAGATCGGCGCGGCGAGCCTCATCCACTTCGGCTGCATCAGCGGGGCCTTCCAGCCCATCGACACCGCCACCATCCTGGAGCGGGGCGAGGCCTGGATCCCCCTGGCGGAGGGCATCGTCGCCTGTTTCAACACCGAGCCCGCGAAGGCCGAGGGCGCCCGGCGCCTGGCCTTCCTCAAGGCCCACTACGCCCAGTTGCGCCGGGAATGGGGCGACCCCATGCTGCCTACACCGCCCATCCCCTGACAGGAGGCCCCTTGCCCCGGTTCCTGGACCTGGCCCAACCACTGACGCAGGCCCTCAAGACCCTGCAGATGTACCAAGCCAACCACCCCCGGAGCGAAGCGGCCCTGGCGAGCGCCAAGCAGGCCCTGGACGCCTTCCTCGTGGGCAAGAAGCGGCTCCACCTGGCCGTGGCCAGCGGCAAGGTCTTCCTGGACGGCGTGCCCCAGGAGGAGCGGGCCCCTCAGATCGACTTCCTCATCCGCACCTTCTCGGAGCGGCAGGTGGCGGGCCTGCTCATCGACGCCGACTACAGTGCCGAGGACCTGCTGAGCACCCTCACCCTGCTGCACAAGCCCCAGCGCATCGAGGCCGAGGGCGGCTTCGAGGGCCTGCTGGCGGCGAAGGGCGTGCGCCGCATCCGCCTGAGCCAGGTCCAGTACCGGGAGATCGGCGCCGAGGAGGCCGGCGGGGAGCACCCCACCGCCCAGGCCCCCGCCAGCGGGCTGGAGCGGCCGGTCGCCGGCGCGCCGGGCGCCCTGCGGGAGGGCGGGGAGCCGGACGCCTTCGCCGAGCTCGAGTCTCTGCTCCTCCGCCTCAGCGCCCAGCCGGGAGGCCTTCCGAGCCCCGGCCAGGGCGGACCGCTCCCCATCCCGCCCGCGGCCCTCGGCGGCCTGGCGGATCTGGCGCCCGGCCTCGGGCTCGGCGCCGGCACGCCCACGCCCGGGCAGGCCCAGGCCCTTCGGGCCCGCCTGCTCGCCCTCCCGCCCGCGGCGCAGCTGAGCGTCCTGAACGGCCTGGGGACCCTGCCGGCCCAGCCCGAGGCGCTGCGGTCGGGTGTCCACGCCCTCGTGCCCGAGCTCCTGGCCTCCGCCGTGACCGCGCTCATCCGCCAGGGCTACACCTGGGCCCAACTCGAGGGCACGGTCCAGCGCATCCTCCGGCCCCTGGAGGACCGCGGCGCCGTCGCCTCCTCGCTCATGCTCCAGCTCCGCACCCTCGGCCTGGCGGCGGAGACCGGCGGGCTCGAGTCCCTGCTGGGCCGGATGGACTGGGAGGACACGCCGCTGGAGGCCAAGGTCGTCCGCTACCTGGAGGGCGACCGCCTCCTGGAGCTGGGTCCGGACCACCGCCTCGCCCTGCTGCGGGACCTGCTGGACCGCCGCATGGACGAGTCCTTCCTGCGGGCCCTGGAGCAGCTCCTGGGCGCCCTGGAGCGCGACCAGGCGGCCGTGCGCCGCGGCGCCGCGGAGACCCTCGCGGGCGTCTGCCGCTGGGCCCTGGAGCCGCGCCTCCCCGCGGAGGCGGAGAAGCTCCTCCGCAAGGGCCTGCCCCGGCCCTTCCTGAACGAGCCCGAACCCCTCGTCCACCGCTTCCTCGGCGAGGCGCTGCTGGAGATGGTGCTGGTCTGGCTGGAGCACGGCGAGCTGGCACAGGGCACCCAGGCGGTGGAGGGCCTCCGCGCCCGGATGGCCCAGGAGGCGGTCAAGGCCCCCTGGAAGGCCGAGGCCATGGCCGCGCTGGAGGCCGGCATCCGCTCCCCCCGCGGGCGCGAGGCCGGCCTCCAGGCCCTCTTCCGGGTGGACAAGGACCAGATCGGCGAGCGGGTCGTGCCCTACCTCCTCTACCAGGGCGGGCCCATGGCGGCGCGGCTGGTGGAGCGCCTGGAGACCGAGCAGGACCGGGTCCTGAGAGGCCGGCTGATGGACGCCCTCAAGGCCATGGAAGGGCTCGCGCTGCCGCCCCTGGACGAGGCCCTGAAGTCGGAGAAGTGGTTCCTCGTGCGGAACGTGCTCGTGCTGCTGTCGGACATCGGCACCGCCGCCGAGCTGCCCAAGGTGCTGCCGCTCCTGCGCCATCCCGAGCCCCGTGTGAGCCGCTCCGCGGCGCGGGCCGTCTGGCGCCTGGGCGGGACCGCCGCCGAAGGGAACCTGCTCCAGGCCCTGAAGGACGCCGAGTACGGCACCCAGCTGGAGATCCTCTTCGCCCTCGGCCAGATCAAGGGGAAGGCCACCGCGCCGGCCCTGCTGGCCCTGGGCTCGGACAAGGGCGCCTCCGAGCGCCTGCGGGCGAAGTGCCTGGAGACCCTCGCGGGGCTCGCCACGCCGGACCAGGCCGCCGCCCTGGCCGAGCTCGCGCGGCGCAAGGGGCTCTTCGGCGCCGGCGCGGAGCCCCTCGCGGTCCGGGCCGCGGCCCTGCGGGCCCTGGCGGCCCTGCCCGAGGGCGCCGCCGCGGCGCGGAAGCTGGTGGAGGCCGAGCCGCGCGGGTCGGACCGGGATGCGCTGCAGGCGGCCCTGTCCGGCCGCTGACCGCCTGCGGAAGCGGGCCACTGATCATTCCGTGACGACGGGCCGCGGCCCGCGTGGGACAATAGGGGCCTTGTTGTTTGAGGAGCGCCCATGTCCCCGGTCCATCTCGGCCCCGGCCCCCAGTCCCCCGATGTGGTGAACGCCATCGTGGAGATCCCCACGGGCAGCCGCATCAAGTACGAGATCGACCACGAGACGGGCCTCGTGCACGTGGACCGCGTGCTCTACTCCCCCTTCCACTACCCGGCGGAGTACGGCTTCATCCCGAGCACCCTGGCCCCGGACGGCGATCCCTGCGACGTGCTCGTGCTCATCAACGGCGCCACCTACCCCGGCGTCGTCATCAAGGCCCGCCCCGTGGGCCTGCTCAAGATGCACGACGACAAGGGCCAGGACGACAAGGTCCTCTGCGTCGCCGCCGACGACCCGAACTACCAGCACGTCCACGACCTCAAGGACCTGCCGCCCCACTTCATGAAGGAAGTGGAGCACTTCTTCCTCACCTACAAGGATCTGGAGGAGAAGGACGTCCACAGCGACGGCTGGGAGGGCCGCGAGGCCGCCCTGGCCTTCGTGAACCAGTGCGTGGCGGCGTATCAGGGGTGAGGGGCGAGGTCGTGAGGGGGCGAGGATGAAGGATCATCGTAAGCTCAGAGCCTTCGAGTTGGCCGACCGCCTCGCACTTGAGGTCTATGCCGTCACCCGGGGGTTCCCGAAGGACGAGATCTACGCCCTCTCCCAGCAACTTAGACGCGCCTCGGTTTCCGTGGTCTCCAACATCGTCGAAGGATGCGCCCGCCAGGGACAAGCCGAGTACGTCCACTTCCTGAGCCTGGCTTACGCCTCGGCCCGAGAAGTGGAGTACCAGCTCTCACTGGCCCGTCGCCTTGAATACGCTGTCAAGGACAGCACGGAAGACTTGGCAGGCGAAGCCTGCAAAGTCCTGCGCGGTCTCATCCAAAGCCAATCCTGATCATCCCGCCTCCAGACCTCACTCCTCGCCACCTCATGCCTGGTTTGATCCTCTTCGACCTCGACGGCACCCTCGTGGATCCGCTCCTCGGGGTCACGAACTGCGTGAAGCGCGTCTGCCGGGAGATGGACCTGCCCTGCCCGGACACTCCCACGATCCGGGAGTGGATCGGCTTCGGCATGCGGGAGAGCCTCGGGCAGATCCCGGGCCTGGAGGATCCGAAGCGGCTGGAGGAGGCCCTGGACCGCTATTGGGACGCCTACCGGGAGGACGGCGTCTTCGAGCACGAGCTCTATCCCGGCGTGACGAACCTGCTGCACCGGCTCAAGCGCCAGGGGCACCGCATCTACGTCGTCAGCGCCAAGCCCGGCGTCTTCGCCCGGCGCATCGCCTATCAGTTCGACCTGAACCTCATCTTCGACGACATCTTCGGCGCGGAGCTGAAGGGCCAGTGGCAGCCCAAGGCCGACGTGCTGGCGCGGCTGCGGGCCCAGGGCACCGTCTGGCCCGGGGGCATCCTCATCGGCGACCGGGGCGACGACATGCGCGCGGCGAAGGCCCACGGCATCCACGGCGTCGGCGTCACCTACGGCTACGGCAGCCGGAAGGAGCTCGAAGACGCCGGGGCCGAGGTGATCCTGGACTCCATCCCCGAGCTCGATGCCTGGCTCGCCCAGCACGCGCCCGGGGACGAGATCCACGACGCCTTCAGCCGCGCGGAGTAGGTCAGGGCGCAGCCTTCTCGGGGCCCTCCGCCCGCCACTGGAAGACCTCCTCCAGGGGCACCTGGAAGACCTCGGCGATGCGGAAGGCGGCCTCGAGGGAGGGCGAGTACTTCCCGGCCTCGATGGCGGCGATGGTCTGGCGCGTGACGCCGATGCGCCGGCCCAGCTCCGCCTGGGACATCTCGCCGTGGAGGAAGCGCAGGGTGCGGACCTTGTTGGTGAGCGGCCCGTCCATCACGCCTCCCCGCCCGCCTGGCGCCGGTAGCTGGCGGCGGCGAAGCCGTTCTGGACGGACTCGGCCACGACGATGGCGAGCAGGGTCCCGTTGACGAGGGTCCAGCCCCGGTGCTGGATGGGCAGGAAGCAGCCCACCAGGATCGTGCCGCTCAGGAGCGTGTAGTAGGCGTAGGTCCGGGAGCGGTGGAGGATGGCCAGGTCCCGCTCGTCCAGGGGCTGGCGGGCCTCCTCGCGGTTCTGGAGGAAGATGGCCGCCTGGCCGCCGCCCGCGAGGATCGCGTGGGCCCCGGCGGTCATCGCGAAGCGCCAGACCTGGTGGAGGTTCGGGAGCGCGTCCCCGGGCGGGTGCAGCGCCGTGATCAGGAAGTAGGGGCCGTAGGTGACGGCCATGGCCGCCAGATAGAGCCAGGCGATCTTCTCTCGGTAGGACATCGGGGTCTCCAGGGGGTCATCCCAGGAGCAAGGTTAGTCCCACCAAACTTGATGTCAAATATTTTTTACTTAAGGTACAAATTTTCAATCTTCGTGTTGATGGGATTGGACATCCGAAATCCGGAGCCAGAGGCAGGTACCCAGCTCCCCCAGGGCCGGCCGCAGGAGGGCGATCCGGGGGGGTCGCTGCCTGGATCGCAGGGAGGGAGGGGGCGTGCGGTCATGGGGCCTCTGTCCGGGGCCAGGTCCAGGCCCTCGCGGCGATGGTCAGGGTCAAGGCCATCTCGACGGCGGCGTAGGCCTGGTAGAAGCGCCAGGATCCCGGCAGCGTGGGCACCATCACCAGGGTGTAGAGGAGCCCGAAGACGAGGCAGGCGACGCGGACCGCCCGGGCCGGCAGCAGCAGGCAGAGCGCCACCATCAGGCAGGGCACCAGCAGCAGGAGTGCCACGCCCAGCAGGGAGCCCTGGGACACGGGCCCCACAGGCCCCTGCCCTCCCAGCATCCCGGCGAGGGTTCCGGGCCGGTAGAGCCCGAAGTAGTCGCCGTAGAGGTAACAAAGCGTCAGCGCGGCCCAGAGCCCGGACAGCTCCAGTCGGCGCGGCAGCGGCGGATCGTCGAGTCGGGGCATGGGACCTCGGGGAGATCTTCTGGCTACCGATCCTGGGGAGGTCCGTTTAGCTCCGGCGGGCCCGGAGGAACCGTCTTCGCCTCCGCCCGCTCATCATCAGGCGCCCGTGTCGCCAGGATCAGCGCCAGGGTCCAGGTGGGGACCACGTCGAGCCAGGGCACGGCCTCGGCGAGGAAGGTGGGCAGGAAGGCCCAGTGGAAGCCGACGAGGGCGAGCATGGCCAGCGCCGTGAGCAGGTCCAGGGGCCAGTCCAGCAGAAGCTGAAAGGGGCCCGTCGCCTGCACGACGATCTGCAGCAGGTCCACGACGATCGCCACCGCGAGGGCGGCGCGCCGGCGCGCGGGACTGAGGGGGCGGGGCATGAAGGAAGTGTAGGGGATCCCTTCAGGCGCCCCAAACGTCCTGCACCCGCACGGCCTCCTGGTGCTCCAGCACCGTGACCTCGCTGCCGTCATCCAGGGTGAGAATCGGATGCCGGTCGAAGCGCACGCCCACGATCATGCGGTTGAGGTAACGGGTGGCCGGATCCCGGTGCCAGGGGATGCCCGCCGGGTAGGTGAGGCGATAGGCTTCCACCAGCGGATCGAGGGCCTCGGCGAGGTCCTCCGCCACCCGGCGGAAGGCCGCCTCGAAGCCCATGGGCGTCCCGCCTTCCAGGCTCGCGGCCCGGAGGAAGTCATGGGCGCCCTGGGTGGGCACGAAGGTGCGTCCGTCCCGGGCCCAGTCGCCGCCGGGCAGCCAGGGGCTCCAGCGCTGGCCGCCCGTGCTGTTCATGGTGGCCTTGCTGAGGAAGACCGCCCGGTCCCGGCTCAGGCCCAGGTTCAGGTAGACGCCCAGGATGGGCTCGTCGAGCGCGTTGCCGACGAAATCCACCCGGCGCTGGGGATCGTCATGGAAGACCACGGAGCGCAGGGGAAGCCACTCGAAGAGCTCCACGGCCTTCGTGAGGGCGGGATCGCCCTGCCCATCTCCCACCCGATGGCGCCAGCTCGCCACGCGCTCAGCGAGGGTGTGGCGCAGATTGGCCAGGCACACGACCCCCGCCGGCACGCCAAGGCCGGTGTAGGGCAGGTCATGCTCGTGCCATTCCTCGGTCATCGCCGGGATCACCTGCTGGAAGAGGATCAGGGCCGGATCCCAGTCCCAGTGGCTCTCGGGATCGAAGCCCTGGTCCCGGCAGAGGCGGAACCAGGCCGCGGAGGGCGAGGCCTCCCCCAGCTCGAAGGCCAGCTCCCCGTCCAGGAACACCTTGAACTCCAGCTGACCCTCCGAGGCCTCCCGGGCGCGGCTGTAGCTCAGCTGCAGTTCGTGGCTGCCCAGGGCCGCCCGGGCGGATTCCAGGTAGGGATGGTCTTCGCAGTCCAAGACCTTGAGTGGGCTGCGGAGGATCCAGGCGCCGTCCGCCATGGCTCACCTCCGGTCGTATAGGCCAAGGTGGGGCGGATGGCGGGGATGTCAAGGCACGGGCGAGGGCCGAGGGGCGAGGTGGGGAGGCCTGGAGGCGGGACGAAGCGCCTTGGATCATCCCTCCTTCAGGCCTCGTCCCTCACCCCCTCATTCCTGGATGCGCGTCAGCTCGATGCCCGTGTAGTAGTGCTTGAGGATCTGGTCGAAGGTGGCGCCCTCCAGCGCCATGCCGTAGGCGCCGGTCTGGCACATGCCGATGCCGTGGCCCCAGCCGCGCCCGAAGAAGACCCAGGTGCGGTTGGGCGCATCGCCCAGCGCCACGAAGCTGAAGACGTTGTCCCTCAGCCCCAGCAGGTTGCGGATGCGCATGCCCGAGAAGTGGTGGGAGCGGCCCGCGCCGTCGCGGATGTCCAGGTCCAGGACCCGCCCCTGCGCATTCGCCCGGGTGCGCAGATCCGTGATCTTGGCGATGGGCAGCCGCCTACGGACCATCGCGAGCAGCTCCGCCTCGGGGATGGCCACCCGCCAGTGTGCGGTGGGGTTGTAGCGGTCCCAGGCGGCGCCGTCCGGATCGAGCCGGCGGATCACCACCGACGGCGGGCCGTCCCCGAGCCAGAGCAGCTGGTCGCCCACCTGGGCCTGGGTCCGGGGCACCACCCGCAGCGTCCCGTCTGGCGCCAGCTCGGCGAGGAGCACCTGAGGCGCCAGAGGGAAGGCCCGGGGGCCCTCCTTCTTCGGGCGGATCTGGCCGTCCTTCAGCAGGGTCCCGGCTCCGGGCTCCACGGGCTCCAGGCCCTGCCAGAGCCGGCCGAGGACCTCGAGGGCCTCGCCCAGGGTCGGGGCCGTCTTCAGGTCCTGGGGCCGGATGAGCCCCTGGCGGAAGAGGAAGGAGGCAAGCAACTGGTCCTGGGCCGACAGCCCGGACATCCCGAAGTAGCCCGCGTCCTGGGGCCGCTCCTGCCCTTCCGGCAGCGGGCCGTAGCCCAGGGCCCTCGCCATCGAGAGCGCCAGGTTGCCGTCGCCGACCGGGGCGAGGACGAGGCCCAGGCGGCGCTGCAGGACCCCCACGGGCCCGGCGACGTCCTCGATGCGCGCGCCCTTCGCCATCACCTGGCCGTTGAGCCAGGACGGCGGCACGGCGCCGGCGGCGACAAGCTTCAGCAGGTTCCAGCTGAGCCAGGGCTGGGCGGCCTCAGACGTCACGGGCACGCCGGAGACGAAGAGGCGCGTGACGGGCTTGTCCGGATAGCAGGTCACGCCCTTGAGGTAGGGCGCGTCGCCGCCGAAGACCCAGGAGACGTCCACGGTGGCGCCGCCGCAGTCCGCCATGAAGAGGGCCTGGATGGGCTTGCCGTTGTAGGTGGCGACGAGGCCCGCGGTCTGCTGGACCGCGAGGTCCGTGAGGTTCTGCTCGCCGTCGGCGCCGCCGTAGACCTGGTCCGAGACCGTGTCCACGAGGTCGTAACCCTCCTCCCCCCGCTTGCCCAGGTTGGCCACCGCGTAGGTGCGCGCGGCCACGGCCTGGGCCTTGAGGGCCTCCAGGGCCGGATAGTTCCAGGCGCCCATCTCCCGGGGCACCACGCCGCGGAGGTAGGTCTCCAGGTCCACGGTGTTGACGACGCTCAGCGTGCCCTGGCGGTTCGGGGCGACCTCGATGCGGCCCCGGTAGCGGCCCTTGCCCACGACTTCCGTGAAGGGCCCGCGCGGCGCGAGGCGCACGCCGTCCGCGGGCAGCGGAATCCGGTCGTAGGCGTCCGTGACGGCGTAGAGGGCGCGGCCCTTGGCCTTGGGCGCGGCGAGGGATTCGCTGGAGACCCACAGCTCGTCGAAGCCTGCGTCCTCCAGCTTGGCGACGAGAGGATCGGCGCCGTCGGAGCTCGGGAAGTGGCCCGTGAGGACCCGCCAAGTGTCGCCGTCGGCGACCCGGACCCGGTCGCCGGGCGCGCCCAGCTTGGCGAGGCGCACGAGCAGCGCGTCCGCGGCGGCGAGCTTCACCGGCGGGCCCACCTGCACCCGGTACTCGCTGGCGCGGGGCGCGAGCCCGCGGGTGTCCCACCAGAGGCGGAGGACCTCGCCGTCCCGCAGGGTGCGGAGCGCCCGGCCCTTCAGGTCCTGGAGCTGGCCGCCGCCGGGCAGGGAGACCTGCACCTCCGTCACGCCGACGACGATGCCGACGCGCACCTGCGGGCCCTGGGCGAAGGCCGGCGTCAGGAGCAGGACCGGCGCGGCGAGGACAGGCAGGGAGCGGGCGCGGATCATCCTCAGAGCTTAGCCGCGATCTCCGCGAGAAGCTCCCACCGCCGGGCGCGCAGCGCCTCGGCATCCAGCAGCTCGCCGCGAGGACCTCGGCGGTGGAGCAGCAGGCCGAGGCAGGCGCCGTCCGCCGGACGGAAGAAGACCGCAGGCCCCGTGAATCCGAAGTGGCACCACCAGCCGGAGGGCGGCCCCGGCCGAGCCTCCAGCGGCGGCGCGGCCGGGGAAAGATGATCGGACGCACGCGCGGCGACTTGGATTCCCGCTCCCATCGGAACGGCTTTCAACAGCTCCGCGAAGCGGCCGGATCCCCCATGCGCCACCCGCAGGCCGAGGCCCCAGAGGCTGCCGTCCGATTCATGCGTGGCCTCCATCGCGAGGCGCGGGGCCCAGTGGCTCGCCCACAGCCGCAGCCAGCGGGCGAAGGCGGCCTCCGTGGCGGCGAAGCCCGCATGGCCCTGCATGCCCGCGCGGGCATTGAGGTCGTGAGGCAGGCGCGGATCCGGCGGTGGCAGGGGAAGCCCCGGCTCCGCCGCGCACCAGGCGTCGGCGTCGGGGCCGTCGGGCATCGCCACGGCGGTCTCCGGCCAAGGCGCGGGCACGAGCCCCGACAGCGCGGCGCCGAGCCGCGGGAAGGCCACGCCGGTCTCCGCCTCCAGCAGCTCCGCCAGCAGCCGGTAGCCCAGGTCCGAGTAGGTGGCGACGCCGGGCGCCGCGTTCCGCAGCAGCGGATGCCCCGCCGCCGGCCGCCGCAGCTGGTCGGCGAGGGGCTCGCCGGTGAAGGGCCGCCAGGGCGGCAGGCCCGCCGAGTGGCTGAGGAGCTGCCGGACGGTGAGCGGCTCCGCGCGGTCGTGGAAGCCGAGGACGAAGCGCCGGTCCGCGTCCAGGTCCAGGAAGGCATGGGCCAGCGGCGCGGTGACGAGGGCCTTCGCCAGGGAGGCGAGGTCGTAGACGGGCGCCGGGCTCATGCGCCCCGCGGCCGCATCCAGCCGTCCTCGACCTTCTGCCAGCCGAGCTTCGGGTAGTAGTCCATGGCGCCGGGCACGGCGCGGAGGATCCACATCACCTCCGGCGCGCCCAGGGTGAGGGCCCGGTCCAGCAGCTCCTTCCCGACGCCGTGGCGCTGCAGATCCGGATGCACCGCGAGGTCGCAGATGTAGCCGTTGTAGGCGTAGTCGGTCCAGCCCCGCAGCAGGCCCACCAGCCGCGACGAGGCGCCGGTCTCCTCCCAGCAGGTGAGGAGGAGGTTGGCGCCCTCCATCATCCGGCGCAGGCGGTCCAGGTCCTCCACGGGCCGCGGCAGGCCGGCCGCCTCGAAGAGCGCCGCCACGGCGGCGGGCTCCGGCGTCTCCGTGGCGTGGTAGACGAGGCGGCCCGCCATCAGGCGCGCCCCAGCTCGGCGAGGCTCTTCGCCACGGCCCGCTGGACCTGGTCCGCGACGCGCATGGCCTCCAGGCCCTCGTCCCAGGTGACGGTCTCGCCCTCCTCCCCCAGGCAGGCCCTGTGGAAGGCCTCGATCTCCAGCTTGAGGGGCTCGCCCTCCTCGATGTCCGCCGCCTCGTTGGCGATGGTGGGGCCCTCAGGGCCCATCACCAGGCGCAGCAGCTCGAGCTTCTGGGCCGCGAAGTCCAGCTTGGCGTAGGCCTTGTCGGCGAAGGCGCGGAGGGTGCGCTCCTTCTTCTGGGCCACGCGGCTGGCGGTGACCGTGGCGAAGGCGCCGCCCTCGAACTTCAGCCGCGCGTTGACGAGGTCCGCGTGGGGCGTCAGCACCGGCACGCCCACGGCCTCGACGTCGATCACGGGGCGGCCCACCAGGGCGCGGAGGAGGTCCAGGTCGTGGATCATCACGTCCATCACCACGTCCACTTCCAGGGAGCGCATCGGGAAGGGGGAGACCCGCACCGCCTCCAGGAACCGGGGCGTGAACTTCCGGTCCCGCAGGGCCTTCACCGCCGGGTTGAAGCGCTCCAGGTGGCCGACGGCGGCCACGAGGCCGGGATTCAGCTTCAGGGCCGCCAGCAGGGCCTCCGCCTCGGCGAGGCTCGCGGCCAGGGGCTTCTCCATGAGGAGGTGCTTCCCGGCCTGGAGGGCCTCCAGGCCCAGGGCGTGGTGGAGGCCCGTGGGCGCGGCGATCTGGACCGCGTCCACCTCCGGCAGGATCTCGGTGAGGCCCGCCACCCAACGGGTGCCGTGCTGGGCCGCGATCTCCCGCCCCCGGGCCTCGCCGGGATCCACCACCGCCACCAGTTCTGCGTGGGGCGAGGCGGCGGCGATGCGCGCGTGGTGCTGGCCCAGATGGCCCACTCCGACCACGGCGACCTTGAGCTTGGGCATGGGGACCTCCGTCCCCAGCTTAGCGGAGGCCGTCAGTCCTCCAGGGCCGCCGCGTCCGGGACGATCGCGGCGAAGCGGTCGCCGAGGGCCGCCAGGTTCGCCCGGTGCATCCAGGCGGCGGGCACCACGCCGCCCAGGCCATCCGGCAGGTCCCGGCTGCCGGTGGCCGAGGCCACCACCGTCACCTGGAAGCCCCGCTCCGACGCCTCCCGGGCCGCGGAGCTGACGCACATGTGGGTGCCGTAGCCGACGATCACCAGCTGCTTGCGATCGAGCCGGTCGAGTACCGCCTGAAGCTCCGTGTCGCGGAAGGCATTGATGAAGCGCTTGGGCACGACGGACTCGCCGGGGCGGGGCTCCAGGCTTGGCGGCGGCTGGACGAAGGACCGCTCCGGATCGAAGAGCGCGGCCCCGGGGCGGTTCACATGCTGCACGTGGACCACCGGCGTCCCGAGGGCCCGGGCGCGGGCCAGCAGGGTCCGGATCTCCGCCAGGGAGGCCTCGACGCCGGTGATGGGCACGGCGCCGTCCCGGTACTCCCGCTGGACGTCGATGAGGACGAGGACGGCCTCTGAGAGCCGCGCTGGCGGCAGCGCCACGCCGGCGAGCTCCAGGAGGGTGCGGGGCTGGGGCGTCTGGGGATCCATGGGTGTCCTCTCAAGGGATGAGCAGCAGGGCGCCGCTCGTGGCACGGGACTCGAGGAGGGCGTGGGCCCGGGCGGCCTCCGGCAGCGGCACCCGGGCGTGGATGTGGGCCTTCACCTTCCCGGCCAGGAAGGCCTCGAACAGCTCCGCCGCGGCGGCCTGGAGCTCCGCCGGGTCAGCGATGTGGAAGAAGATGCTCGGCCGCTGGAGGGCGAGGCATCCGCGCTTGCCCAGGTCGGCCGGGTCCACCAACGGCAACGGCCCGCTGGAGCGTCCGTAGGAGGCCAGCAGCCCAAAGGGCGCGAGGCTCCCCAGCGACGCGTCGAAGGTGTCCTGGCCGACGGAATCGTAGGCGATCCGCACGCCCTTGCCGCCGGTGAGGGCGCGGACCTGGTCCGGCAGGTCCGCGTAGGACGCGCCCCGGGGCACGACGAGCGCGGCCTCGGCGCCCTCGCCCTTCACCGCCTCGGCCTTGGCCTCGGTGCTGACGACGGCGAGGACCCGCACGCCCTCGGCGGCGAGCCAGCGGGTGAGGATCAGGCCCACGCCGCCGGCGGCCGCATGCACGAGCGCCCAGGCGCCGGGCTCCGGCCGCCAGACCCGCCGCACCAGCATGTGGGCCGTGAGGCCCTTGAAGAGGAGCGCCGCGGCCTCCTCGTCGGTGACGCCGTCGGGGATGGGCACGAGGCGGTCCGCGGGATGGTTCCTCGCCTCCGCATAGGCGCCCAGGGGCCCGTCCACGTAGGCCACGCGCTGGCCGATCCGGAGGCCGGCGACGCCCTCGCCCAGGGCCTCCACCACTCCGGCGGCCTCGTAGCCCAGCGGCGCGGGCAGCGGCAGCGGGTAGGCGCCGCTGCGGTGGTAGACATCGATGTAGTTCACGCCGATGGCGGTGTGGCGGATCCGGGCCTCGCCGGGGGCCGGCGCGGGCAGCGGCGCCTCGACCCAACGGAGCACCTCGGGGGCGCCGGGCGCGTCGAACTGGATGCGGTGGTTCATGGGGGCCTCGCTTGTTAGATGATCGTCGAACAATCCAGGAATAGGCGCCCCCGCCGAGGGGGTCAAGGACAAAGTTCGATGATCATCTAACTTTTTGACCCTTTGACAAGGCCCTGCCATCCTCAGGGCATGCGGGCCCTCCACCAGCCCAAGCGGGACCAGATCCAGCTCGCCGCCGTGCTCTACGCCCTGAGCGACCCCACGCGGCTGGCGGTGGTGCGCCAGCTGGCGGCGGAGGGGGAGCGGGCCTGCGGCACCTTCGAGCTGCCCACCACCAAGGCCACCCTGAGCCACCACTTCAAGGTGCTGCGGGAATCGGGCCTCACCCACACCCGCAGCGAGGGCGTCTACCGCTTCATCAGCCTGCGCCGGGAGGACCTGGACGCCCGCTTCCCGGGGCTCCTGACCTCGGTGCTGAAGGCGGCCCGCAAGGCCTGAGGCCGCAGAGGCTGACGCGGGCTCCGCCTTCCCCTACCCTGGAGGCACACCCCGAGGTCCCCATGCCGCTCGCGCTGCTCGCCGTCGATCCCCTCGCCATGCTCAAGTGGTTCCACTTCCTGCTGCTCGCCATGGCCGGCGGCGGCGCCATCGTGGCGCTCCTTCTGTCCGGCTTCGAGAGCGACCGCCCGGACCTGCAGGGCCTCGCGGCGACGGTCTGGA
The DNA here is from genome assembly GCA_035758545.1 of Holophagaceae bacterium. Classification (GTDB taxonomy): domain Bacteria; phylum Acidobacteriota; class Holophagae; order Holophagales; family Holophagaceae; genus JAFDVN01. Next base: position 15,191 of record DASTWQ010000070.1, read on the forward strand.
AGCGCACCACCACCTGGGGCTTCCGCCTCGCGGTGCTGGTGGGCATCGGCGCCCTCACCTGGAAGATGCACACCGGCGACCGCCCCTTCGCCACCTTCAACTACCTGCACATCAAGCTGCTGCTGGTGTTCTTCCTGCTCGCCTGCGCCGAGATGGCCCCGAAGATGCTCGTCAGGGGCAAGCGCGGCGCGGCCATGGTCGCCCTGCTCCTGTTCATGGCCACGTCCTTCGTGGTCTACAACAAGGACCTCTTCGCCCCGAAGGGGGCCGCCGCCAGCGCCGCCCTGAGGGCTCCCGCCCAGGCCCTCCCGGCCAAGTAGCATGATCGCGCCGGACCCGGCCCGGCTCCGGCAGCTCCGGGCCCGCTGGGAGGCCATGCTTCCGGCGCTGGCCGGGCCCCTGCCCCCGGCCTGGCCCCCGGAGCTGCGCCGGCTCTCGGACCGGTTCAACCGCCTCGAGGGCGCGCCGGAGGGAGACTACTTCGGCGCCGCCAACGTCGAGCCCTACTTCGCCCATCACGGCTGGGCCCAGGCGGAGGCCCTGGCCTCGATCCTCGCGGAGACGCCCCTGGAGGCGCCCCGGCAGGTCTGGGACCTGGGGGGCGGCCCCGGCGTCCTCACCGCCGCGGCCTCGGTCCTCTGGCCGGAAGCCGCCTTCACCCTGACGGACCTGCGGGACGAGGCCCTCCAGTGGGCGGAAGGGAGGCTCCGCCCCCTGGGCGTCCAGCTCCACACCCGGCGCCAGCGCCTGCCGGAGCTGCCCGAGGGCGAGCCGGACCTGGTGCTGCTGGGGCACATGCTCAACGAGCTGCCGGAGCGGGAGCAGTCCCAGCTCCTCGCCGCGCTCAAGACCCGCCTCACCGAGGGCGGGCATCTGGTGATCCTGGAGCCCGCGTTGCGGACCACGGCGCGTCGGCTCATGGCGCTGCGGGACGCGCTGAGGGAGGGACCCTTCGCGATCCAGGCGCCCTGCCCCTGCCCAGGCCCCTGCCCCATGCTGCCCCTGGACCGCCAGTGGTGCGTGGCGGAGCGGCCCTGGGAGCCGCCGGCCTGGTTCCGGGAGCTCGACGCCGCCGCGGGCCTGGACCGCCGGAACCTTGCCTTCGCCTACCTTGTCGTCCGGAAGGGCGGCGCCCCCCGGTTCCCGGCGGCCCGGGTGGTCGGCGTGCCCCGGCCCCAGAAGGGCAAGGTCGAGCGCTGGATGTGCACGCCCGCCGGCGGCGAACGCTGGGAGGCCCTCACCCGCCACGGCGAGCCGGACTGGGCCGCGGCCCGAGGCACGGAGGTGCCGGTGCGAGAGGACGGCGAGCTGAGGCCCTCCCCCGACGGCTGGCCCGTGCGACGATTCCGGGCATGATCCGCGCCGCCCTTCCCGCCCTCGCCTGCCTCGCCCTCAGCCTGCCGGCGGCGGCTCCCTGGCCGAAGACCGTGCCCGAGCGCAGCGGCTTCGCCGCCACGAGCACCGTGGCGGAGGTCCGCGCCTTCATGGAGGCGCTGCGGGCGAAGGCGCCCCGACTCGTGCCCTACCGGCCCAAGGGCGCCTCCGCGGCGACGGAGGCCGGCAAGCCGATCCTCGCCTGGCGGCTGCCCTCGCGAGGGAAGTCCGCCCTGCGGGTCTACCTCAACGCCAACATCCACGGCGGCGAGGTGGAAGGCGAGGAGGCCGTCCAGGAGCTGGTCCGGGAGCTGCTGCAGGGCCGGCATCCGGAGCTGCGGGACCTGGACCTGGTCGTCTGCCCCGCCTACAACGCCGACGGCACGGACGCGATGGATCCCGCCAACCGGCGCCACCAGCCCAACCCCGCCTCCGGCGTGGGCCGCCGGGAGAACGCCCGGGGCCTGGACCTGAACCGGGACCTCATGAAGGCCCAGGCCGCCAACACCCGCTGGTTCCTCGCGATGCTGGACCAGTTCGATCCCGCCGCGGTGCTGGACCTGCATACCACCGACGGCAGCACCCACGGCTTCCGCCTCACCTACGCGCCGAGCCTGGTGGTGGGCGGCGACGCCGGCGTGGGCGCCCTGAACCGGCGGCTCCTGGCGGAAGTGCGGACCACCCTGGACGCCGCGGGCCTGCCCACCTACGACTACGGCAACTTCGGCCCGAAGGAGCACGATCCCGCGCCCACGGAGTGGACGACCTTCGAGGCCTTCCCCCGCTACCTGAGCAACTACCCGGGCCTGCGCAACCGCCTCGGCATCCTCAGCGAGGCCTACGTCTACGACAGCTACCCCCAGCGCGTGGCGGACACCAAGGCCTTCACGCTGGCCTGCCTGCGCTGGCTCGCGGCCCACGCCGGCGAAGTGCGCCAGACCGAGGCCGCGGCGGACGCGGCCTGGCGCGCCGCCTGGAAGCAGGGCCGCCCCGAGCTGCCCCTCCGCGCGGAGATGGTGAAGGCGGAGGACCACCGCTTCACGGTGGTGGATCCCGTCTGGGACGCGGACCACAAGCTGGTGGGCGAGAAGGGCCGTAAGGAGGTCGCGCTCCCGAGCCTCGTGGCCTTCGAGGGCCGGGACCTCGTGAAGCTCCCGGCGGGCTACCTCGTGGATCCCGCCTACGCCTTCAAGGTGCGGCCAGTGCTGGAGGCCCACGGGATCAAGGTGCTCCCGGGAACCGCGCGGCCCAAGGCCCCAGTGGGCCACTTCGTCGAGACGGGCCGGCACC
>DASTWQ010000078.1:0-2333 GCA_035758545.1 Holophagaceae bacterium
CCCTGCAGGGACCATGGGAAGGCGAGGGCGACGAGGCCGCGGCCGGCGGGATCGAAGGGATGGATCGCGTCCGCGGCCCAGGCCGGCAGATCGTCCCGCACGCCCAGGGACACGAAGGACCGCAGGCGCCCGCCCAGGGCCCGGAGCAGGAATCGGAGGATCCGCAGCAGCCGCGGCAGGAAGAGGACGAGCCCGGCGATCAGCAGGCCCAGCAGGATGAGCGCAGGCACCGGGTGGGTGTAGGCCAGCACCAGCAGGCCCGTCACGCCAACGTCCTCCGCCACGCTGATGGCGGTGAAGGTGGCCGGGTCCGGCGCCACGTGGGCCGCCAGGCGCACGCCCATCTTGGAGGCGTGGGTGGTGAGGGCCAGGGTGCCCCCCGCCAGGGCGGCGAGCACCTGCACGCCCCCCTCCAGGTGCCCGGCGGCGCCCAGGGCCAGCAGGGCTCCGCCCACGGGGCGGATGAAGGTGTGGACCGCATCCCAGACGCTGGCCACCACCGGGATCTTGTCCGCCAGGAACTCGATGAGGAACAGCAGCCCCACCACGCCCAGCACCACCGGATGGGCGAGGATGTCCAGCTCGTGGGGCAGGCCCGTGACCAGCTGGAAGCGGATGGCGAGCCCCGTCACCAGGGCCCCCAGGTAGAGGTTCACGCCGGACGCGAAGCCGAGCCCGAGGATGGCCGCGAGGCTCTGCAGCGTCGTCATGGGTCCCTCCGGATCCGGCCTCGGGGCGGCGTCAGCCGTCCTTCGCCCAGGCTCCCAAGTAGACACCGGCGCCGCCGAGCAGCGCCAGCAGCACGGGGCTCACGCCCTCCCCGGCCACGGGGCTGGCGCCGTAGGCCAGGCCGGAGACCAGCACGATGCCGATGAGCACCCGGGGCATGGTCCGGTCCTTGGCGATGAGGGCGCAAAGGTAGCCCCCGATGAAGGCGGCGATGAAGGCCGCGCCGGGCGTGATCCAGGCCGCCGGCAGCGGCACGGGCGAGCGCTTGATGTAGCCCTCCACCGTGGCCACCAGGAAGACGCAGGCCAGCCAGCCCGCGAAGAGCCCCGCGAGGCGCTGCAGGAGGGGCCGCTGCCCGGAGCGGATCATGCGGCCTTGCGGCGGACCAGGTGGTAGAGGGCCAGGAGGATCACGGCCCCCACGATGGACATGAGGAAGCCGGCGGTCTCGCCCTTCGCGTAGATGTGCAGGAGGCGGCCCAGCCAGGTGCCCACGAAGGAGCCGGCGATGCCGAGGATGGCCGTGATGATCCAGCCGCCGGGATCCTTGCCGGGCATGAGGAGCTTGGCGATGGCGCCGACCACCAGGCCGATGATGAAGGTCATCAGGATGGAGAACATCGCGAACTCCCGGGTCCGGTTGTGAGGTCTAGAGGGGTTGGGCCGATCCTACGCCCCGGCGGGACCTTGGTCAAATTGAGATCTGGTGCCGGATATTTACAGCCATGCCCCCTGGGCCCGCCGATCTTGACGGTCCGTCGGCGCCGCTGCCGCCGGAGATGGATCCGTCCTATGCTCGCCTCCAGATCCCCTGGAGCGCCCCATGCCGCCGGACACCCAGCGCGAGAGCTTCCTGAAACGCTACGAGGAGGGGCCCGGCCACCTGCGGGCCGCCTGGGCGGAGGTGCCCCCGGAGGCCCGCCAGTGGCGGCCCCGGGAGGGCGCGTGGAGCGCCCACGAGATCGTCGTCCACTGCGGCGATTCCGAGACCTACGGCGCCACCCGCATCCGCCTGCTGCTGGCGGAGCCGGAGCCCCTCATCGTCGGCTACGACGAGAACGAATGGGCGCGGCGCTTCGATTACCACGCCCATCCCGTGGACCTGGCCTTCGCCGCCATCGAGGCCGTGCGCGCCAACACCCTCGCGCTGCTGCGCCGCCTGCCGGACGCCGCCTGGGGCAAGGCCGGCCGCCACACCCAGTCGGGCCCCTACACCACCTGGGACTGGCTCAAGACCTACGCCGAGCACCTGGAGGTCCACACCGCCCAGATCCGCCGCACCCTCGACGCCTGGCGGGAGCACTGAACATGGCCCTGGACCTGGCCGCCTACTTCGCGCGCATCGGCTTCCAGGGCCAGGCCGCGGCGGATCTGCGGACGCTCACGGCGCTCCACGAGGCCCATGCCCTGGCGGTGCCCTTCGAGAACCTGGCGATCCAGCTCGGGGAGGGCATCCGCCTGGACCTGGACAGCCTCCAGGACAAGCTCGTGCGGCGGCGGCGCGGCGGCTACTGCTTCGAGCAGAACGGGCTCCTCCTCGCGGTGCTGCGGGAGCTGGGCTTCCGCGTCGAGGCCTTCGAGGCCCGGGTGCGCCTCGGCACGGAT
>DASTWQ010000100.1:0-20660 GCA_035758545.1 Holophagaceae bacterium
ACCCCTACCTGGTCATGCCCTTCGTGGACGGACCGACGCTCCGCCAGGCCTGCGAGGAGCTGGACCTGCGGGGGAAGGTGGAGGTGTTGCTCCAGACGGCGGAGGCCCTCCATGCCTGCCACCGCGCCGGCATCGTCCACCGGGACGTGAAGCCCGGCAACGTCATGCTGCAACGGACGGAGGACGGCGGATGGCACGCCTTCCTCATGGACTTCGGCGTCGCCCGGGACCTGTCGGATGTCTCCCGAACCCGCAGCCAGGCCATCATGGGCACCCCCATGTACCTGAGCCCGGAACAGGCCCAGGGCCAGCCCGGCAAGGTGGACCGCCGCTCGGACGTCTACGCCCTGGGCACCCTGCTCTACGAGTGCCTCACCGGCGCGCCGCCCTTCGTGGACGAGTCGCCGCTGGCGCTCCTGCGCCGCATCGCCGAGGACGATCCAGTCCCGCCCAGCAAGCGGGCCCCGGACATCCCTGCGGACCTCCAGACCATCGTCCTCAAGGCCCTCGAGAAGGACCCCGCCCGGCGTTACGATTCCGCCCGGGCCTTCGGCGAGGACCTGCGCCGCTTCCTGGACGGGGAGCCCATCCTCGCCCGGCGCCCCTCGCTGCTCTACCGGGCCCGCAAGCGGCTCCGGAAGAACCGCCTGGTGGCGGCGCTCCTCGCGGCGCTCCTGCTCGCGGCCGGGTACGGCACCTTCTCGTCCCTGCGGTCCCGGGCCCAGCTGAGGGCCGCCCAGCAGCTGGCCCAGGAAGTGGAGCGCCTGGATGGCCGCATCTTCCAGGTGCGCAGCCTGCCCCGCCACGACGCCAGCGGCGAGCTGAAGGAGATCCGCCAGGCCCTGGCCCGGCTCCAGGGCGAGACCGCGCAGCTGGGCCGCTGGGCCCAGGGGCCTGCGCGCCTGGCCCTGGGCCGCGGCTACCTCGCCCTCGGGGACCTCGAGAAGGCCCGGACCCAGCTCGAGGCCGCCCGCCGGGCCGCGCCGACGGATCCGGACGTGGCCCAGGCCCTGGGCGCCACGCTGGCGCGCCTGTATGTGGGGGAGCTCGAGGGGCTCCGGGGCCAGGCCCTGGAAGAGCGCCGGCGGGAGATCGATCCGACCCTCAAGCGCCCGGCCCTGGCCCTCCTCCAGGAAGCTCAGGGCCGCAGCGGCGAAGGCTCCGCCTACGCCCAGGGCCTGCTGGCCCTGGTGCAGGGCGACCTCGACGGTGCCCTGGCCAAGGCCGCGGAGGCCCAGGTCCAACAGCCCTGGTATCCCGAACCCTGGCTGCTGGAGGCGGAGGCGCGGAAGGAACGGGCCGTGGCCTACCTCGGGGCCAACCGGCGGGACCTGGCCTCCGTGGAGATGGACCGGGAGGGAGCCTGCCTGGCCGCCGCCCAGGACCGCGCCCGCAGCGCCCCCGAACCCCTCGTGGAAGAGGCCCAGCGCCGCTTCGCCCTCCTCAGCCTCAAGCTGGACCAGGGCCAGGCCACCGCCGCGGACCGGGACTGGGCGCTGGAGCCCGTTCGCCTGGCCCTCGACGTGGATCCCGGAAGCTGGCGAGCCCTCAGCTTCGGCACCGCCATCCACCGCCGCTGGGCCACCCGCCTCATCGCCGAGGGCCGGGACCCTGGCGCCGAGCTGGACGCCGCCGCCTCGGACGCGGAGAACGCCCTGTCCATGCGTCCCGATGAAGCGACCCTCTGGGTGAACTGGGCCACGGTGCTGCGGAACCGCGCCGAGCTCACCCTCGCCAAGGGCGGCGACCCCGAGCCCTTCCTGGCCCGGGCGGAGGCCGGTCTCCAGAAGGCCCTGCAGCAGCCCCGCCTGCACGACTACCTCTACGACGGACTCGGGAACATCCACGCCCTCCGGGCCGAGCGCCAGCTCCTCACCGGCCAGGACCCTACCGCGGAGGTCAACGCCGCCGCCCAGGCCCTGGAGGCCGCCTCCACCCTCCGCCCCTGGGTGGGCCACGACTTCAGCGAAGGCGCCGCCTATCAGACCCTGGCCCGCTACAAGGTCTGGACCGGCGCGGATCCCCGGCCCGCCTTGGACCTGGCCGTCCACGCCCACCGGCGGGGCCTGAGCCTCCAGCCGGCCTCCTCCCAGTCCCAGATCGGCCTGGCGGAGGCCCTGCTCGACCGCGCCGAGGCCGCCCTGGAGGCCGGGCAGCCAGACCCGCCCTCCGCCGAGGAGGCCCGCCACCTCATGGAGACCCTCTGCGGCCGCCAGCCCCGGAATGCGGACGCAGTGGCCGCCCTGGCCCGGGCCCGGTTCCTGGAGGCCCGCGCCTCCCGGTCCCTTCCGGACCTCCGGGCCGCCCTGGCGCTCCAGCGGCAGGCGGTGGCCCTGGCGCCGCAGAACGCGGACCTCCGCCTGGCCTGGGGCGAGATGGCCTTGGAGGCGAACCGGGAGCTTCACCTCCCCGCGGATCCTGCCGCCTTGAAGGCCCTCGCCGCCCTCGCCCAGGCCCGTCCCTGGGACGGCTGGACGCGCCTGCTGGCCGCCGAGGGCGCGCTGCGGCGGGGCCGGGACGCCGAAGCCCGGACCCAGGCCCAGGTGGCCCTGCGCCTGAACCCGGCCCTGCGCCGGGAGGCCGGCCGGCGCGGCCTCATCTGAGCGAAGCTCCCCCTCGCGTGTCGCAACATCCGCTTTCTGGGCATCCAACCCAGTGGCGCGATGCCACGGTGGATCTTTCATGCAGAGCGGCACCCCCGAGTCCCTGGCCCTGACCCTGCCTCCCGAGGTGGAACTGGCGGCGGCGATCCCGCCGGACCAGCTGGAGCACCTGTCCGAGGCGGCCCTGGACCAGCTGCCCTACGGGGTGATCGCCCTGGACCTGGACGGCACCGTCCGGCGCTACAACCTGGCGGAGTCCCGCTTCGCCCGGCTGGACCGGCGCCAGGTGCTGGGCAAGCCCTTCTTCGGGGTGGTGGCCCCCTGCACCGCCACGCCGGAGTTCCAGGGCCGGTTCAAGCTGCTCGCAGCGACCGGGGAACCGGGAGCCTCCGTGGCCTTCGCCTACATCTTCGACTTCAAGTTCGGCGCCCAGGAGGTGGGCATCGAGCTGGTCCGGGCCCGCACCTCGGATCAGATCTTCGTTCTGGTCAACCGCAACAAATTCATGGCGATGCGCCATGATCTTCCGGAAGGATTCGCCGCCCCTACCCAGTCGGAGCTGGCCTCCGGCGAGGCCCAGCAGGGCGTGATCCGGGGCCCCCACCAGGAGCGGCTCCTCACCCTGCCGGCCCAGGTCTTCGAGGCGCTGCGGGTCGCCGGCGACCGGCTGTCCCCGGACGCCTTCGGCCTCGTCACCGGCGAGTGGGGCTTCCAGTGGGGCCGCCTGGCGGTGGTGGACCTGGAGACCCGGGCCAGCGAGGAGCTGGACCTGGCCCTCCGGGAGCTTCCCATGGGCCAGGTCATGGACCGCCTCGCGGCCCATCTGGCGGCCCAGGGCCTGGGCCAGCTCACCGCGGACTTCGGCCCCTCCAAGGACGGCCTCTTCCTTCTGGAGCTGGAGCGCTCCGCCCTGGCGGAGGCCGTGGGCCTCTCGGAGACGCCCCGCTGCGACCTGCTGGCGGGCCACTTCCGCGCGATCTTCACGCACCTCGCCCACAAGCTGCTGGTGGTGCGGGAGGTCTGCTGCGCCGCCCAGGGCTACGACCGCTGCGTCTTCGCCGTGGCCGCCCGGGAGCGCCTGGAGAGCCTCGACACCGCCCTGGCCCGGGTCGAAGGCGATCCGGCGGCCCTCCCCGCCGCCTTCCGGGAGGAGGCGAGCCGTGGTTGAGGCCCGTGCCCTTCGCGGCCTCCCGCCGGAGGAGGCCGGGCGTCCCGCGGAGCGCTTCTTCGAGGCCCTGCCCTGGGACGGCGCGGCGGCGCCCGAACCAGCCGAGCTCTCCGCGGGCGCCTTCCTCGAGGCGCTCTGAGGCGGTCTGAACCTACTGAGCGGTCACGGGTGCCGTGTCATCCCAGGTCAGCGTCATGGGCGCCGCGGCGCAGAGGGTGAGATCGGCCGTCCGCCCCGATCCGGCCGCGCTCGCCCGCACGGCAGCCTTGCCTTCTGCGCAGCCGCGCCCGCCCTCCGGCAGTACGAGGAGGCTCAGGGACGCGCGGTGGGCATCCACGGTCCGGTCGATCCGGAGCCGCGCGCCGTCCGGGAGCCGCACCGACAGCCAGACGCGGTCGCCCTTGGTCTCGCCGCGATATTCGTAGCGGGCCAGGCGTCCATCCGCCGGCCGAGGGCTTCCCTGGACATCCAGGACGCCGACCACCGGCCCATCGGAGCCCTGAAGCTGCTCCACATGCAGGGCCCGCGTGTCCGGGGTGCAGATCTCGAGGATGATCGTGCGCGGGTGGGCGGTCGAACGACGGAGCGTCAGAAGGTAGGACTCGACAGGAACCGGAGCCGGAGTCCTCGGGACCTTCGGCACCTGGGCCGCGGCCACAAGGCAGAGCAATCCGGACAGCACGGGGAGGAGGCGAGGGCGCATGGGGTCATTCCTGGAATGGGATGAGCAGCACCCTATCACGCCGGATCACCCTGCGGATCCGGTGAGAGGTTCCCCGATCGCCCGGGCCAGGATGAGGTCCCGCTGCAGGTCGGTGCCGATGAGGAACCGCTGCTCGCCCGCCTCAACGAACCCCGCCTTGCGGTAGAAGGCGAGGGACCGGGGATTCCGCTCCCAGGCGCTGAGCCAGACCACGTCCGTGCCGCGGGCCTGGAGAGCCTCCAGGCTGGCCGCCATCAGCGCCTGGGCCACGCCCTGGCCGTGCCAGCCCCGGACCACGTAGAACCGCTGGATCTCCCCCGGCGACCTCCCCTTCACACAGGGCGGCGCCGGGCCCCAGCGGAGCTGGGCGTAGGCGATGATGCCCCCATCCGCTTCGCATAGGAGCGTCACCCGGTCCGGGTCCGAGAGCTCCGTCGCCTGGAGGGCCTCCCCGTAGCATCGGAGGCAGTGGAGGTCCATGTCCTCCGGGCGGTTCTGGGCCCCGTAGGTGTCGCGGAAGGTCTCCTCGGCCACCGCGGCGAGGGCCCGGGCGTCCTGGAGCGTGGCGATCCTCAGATCCGGCATGACCACCTCCTTCGCTGTCCGTGGTCCATGGGCATGAGGGTTCGAATGGGACCGCACTTCGGAATGAGGCTCCCTGAAGATACCGCGGCCCTGCGCAAGGCCTCTTCAGGAGGCTGGGGGCTTGAGTTCCTGGGCCAGCCCGATGAGAAGCCCTTCGGGCCCTCGGATGTAGCAGAGCCGGTAGATCGCCTCGTAGTCGACGACCTCCCCGACCAGGGTTGCGCCGAGCGCGCGCAGCCGGGCCAAGGTGTCATCCAGGTCCTCGACGGCGAACATGACCCGGAGGTAGCCCAAGGCGTTCACCGGAGCCCGACGGTGGTCCTCTGCGATCGCGGGGGCGTCGAAGCGCGAAAGCTCCAGGCGGCTGTGGCCGTCGGGGGTCCGCAACATTGCGATCTCCACCCGCTGGCCGCGGACCCCGGTGACCCGGCCGGCCCACTCGCCCTCGATGGGCATCCGGCCCTCCAGGGAGAGACCGAGCTCGGTGAAGAAGGCGATGGCGGCATCCAGGTCCTCCACCACGATGCCCACGTTGTCCATGCGCTTGACGGTCATGGCGTCGCCTCCTGGCCCAATCTCCGCTCCAGGGTGGGACCAGGCGCCCCCCACGGCAAACCTGGCATGGAGGAGCCGTGGCGACTCAGGGCCCGGTGGCCCTGAAGACGGCGCAGGTGTCAAACCAGGCCACGGCCGGGCGGTCCGAAGGCCGAGGTGACCCCGCCAGGCTCTGTTCCTCGTAATACCGTTTGGCGGCCTCCGCGGACCACATGACCACAGGGAGCGGCTGGCCCTCTTCGTCAAAGGACCAGTGGGTGCCCACCGACTCCTCAAAGGCCTTCTTGTCCCGCAGCTCCTCCGCCAGCTCCTCAGGCGTCAGGTCATGAAGGACGTAGACGTGCTGACCCGGAATGTCCTCCGGAAAGCAGCAGAAGCGGCAGATCCGCCCTCGGAAGAACGCCAGACCAGAGATGGGGCCGTCATGGTAGTCGGCGATGAAGTGCCACCGGACCTCAGCCGGATCCACTTCAAGGGATGGCACCAGGACGGCTGATCGATGGTTTGACATGCGCGATTGGGATTCAGGGATGCCTAACGACGGAGTTGACCGGCACCCACCGGCAAGGCGCCCCAAGGCGTATGCTCTCTCTCACAGCTTGCGGCGCCTTGCCGGTGCGTGTCCGCGTCGAACGACCTCTTATACCTCGCCACCCTTGTACTCCACGTCCACTTCCTCGGCGACCTTCACGAAGTGATTATGCTGTTCGCGGAGGTAAAAGAGGTAGATCCGAGCATCGCGCTCTCCCTGGCCTCTCTGATTTCCGGAAAGATACTCTCGGAGCACCGCCATCGCGTGCTTGTACTCCTCCAAATCGTACCGCGTGTATTCACTCAGCTCGCCCCGCTCTTGCAGAGAGGATTCAAATTGCATGTACATTTTCTCGATCGAACCAAGCATCGAGAGGCCGAAGGATTTGTCCCCGTCTGAAGGGGAGTGAATCCCCTCCGCCACCTTCTCGAACAAGTAGCTCGTTGACGAATGGAATATGTCGGCGATCAGCTTCCCTCCGAATTTTTCCCTGTGCATGCGGTCAGCCTCCTTCAGCTTTTCAGCGATCGTGGACAGAGAGGACTCGATATCCGTAAGCTGCTCGGAGATGATCGCGTAGATATCCACATCCACGAAATGGCTGTCGTCCTCGGGCGAGGATCGCATCAGGGTGAAGCCAGTCTTCGAGAGAGACATGCGAGATATGTAGTTGTAGTGCTTAGACTGCTTGACCTGATGCTTAGTTGGGTGGCCGATGGCCGCGTTTCGAATGTCTCGAATTTTCATCAGTGCCGCACTCGGCGTATGCGGAACATCAAAGGCTTCAGAGAGATGACGAACAGCATCCTGCTGTAGAAACAGCGCCTGAAGGATGCCGTACGTGAAGATGTACTTCAACCCATCGGTGGACGGGTACGACGAGGAGAGATAGTCCTCAATACAGAGAGCTGTGTCGCCGATCACGTCCAACGAGCTGCAGATCTGGTTCCACGTTTCCCTACGCTGAAGCAAACCGGCCTGATGTCGTCCCGTGTTGATGAAGTCGCGTACCGCCTCTTCGAGCTGGGAGATACGGCGCAAACACGAGTTGACCGATGGTGGGATCATGCTAATAGGAACGTCATCGCGCGGCCTAGCTTTGAATTAGGCGAATCGGTCTGAGGAAAGGCCATCCCACTCAACACGCGGTTACCGGTTTTGAGGAGATGTTGAAGAACAAAGGCTTGTGTCCTGATGCGAAAATTGAGTGAATCCAAATTTTCGCGGATGGATTCCTCCACGCCCCAGCCGTCCAGGCTCCTCGACCGGATGCAGTCGGTGCTCCGCCTGCGCCACATGAGCTGGCGCACGGAGGACGCGTATGTGGGCTGGGTCCGGCGGTTCATCCTGTTCCATGATACGCGCCACCCCTGCACAGGAGGGCCCTCGAAGGATTCGCGTGGTCGACCCACCTACGGACGGTCCGCCGAGTCTCCGGCTTCGGTTCAGGCCTCCGGATTCCGGGGATCAACCACATTCCGTGTGCCCTCGCCCGGGGTGATGAACAGGAGGGTGCAGGCGCTTCGGACTTTGGCGGTGTGCCAGACCCCCTTCGGGATGATCACGCAACCGCCGGGGGTGTTGAAGGGGAGCTCCCGCTCGACGCCGTCCGCATAGAGGTGAAGGGTCGCCTCGCCGCTCAGCAGGTAGAGGATCTCGTCGCCCTTCGGATGCATCTCCCAGGTGGGCCAGTCGGCGGTGAAGGCGTGCTCGGCCATGAGCCAGCAGCCGGCGAAGCCCTGGAAGTCCGCATCGAGGGCCTCATACAGGCCGGGCGTCACGGGAACCGGGGTGGCCGCCTGCCGGGGATCCAGGACGATGAAGGTGGAACGCAGAGCCGGCTGGGACATGGAGCCTCCTTCAACGTCAAGCATCGGGCGGGCTGGAGCCTCAGGCGTCCCCGCCCGGCGCCTCCTGCATCTCCGGGGTGTCCTGGCAGATGGCGCAGGGCTGCCCGCGGCGGGCCCGGAAGAAGCGGGTCGCCGTGAACACCGAGGCGGAGATCGCGCCCCACAGGGCGCCTTCCCGCAGGGCGTAGGACCAGGGATGGCCTTTGAGGGCCTGGGCGAGGGCGATGATCGCGAAGGCTCCAAGGAGCACGGTGGAGAAGCGTCTGATCCAGAATCCGGGGCCCATGTGCACCTTTTGATGTAGGCCAGCTTAACCGGGCTGCCCCATCCACGCCTCGGATCCGACAGGAAGGCCTGGTCCGCGTCAGGCCCGCGCCGCCTCCCCCAGCCTGGGGCCCAGCGCCTCGGTCAGACTCGCGCCCTTCGCGAGGTCGGTCACGAGGGCACTTCCGATGACGGGGGTGGCGCCCATCTCCCGGACGGCGTCGAGGCTGGCGCGGTCGCTGAGGCCGAAGCCCACGGCGAGGGGACGCGTCGTGATCCGCCGCAGGTCCGCGACCCGGGCGGCGGCGGCGCCGAGGTCGGTGCCCCCCTGCCCCGTCACGCCCAGGCGGGCGACGACGTAGGCGAAACGCTGGGCGAAGGGCCGCTCCGGGCCGGGATCGGGGCGCTCGGCGAGGAGCACCTTGGCCCGGGCCAGGTCCGTGGTGGGCGCGAGCAGGGGCACGAGGGGGTAGCCCTCCGTCCGCATCCGGGCCTCGAAGGCGGGCTCCTCGCCGAAGGGGAGGTCCACCACCAACAGGGCCTTCACGGGCGTGGGCCGCAACAGGTTGAGGAGCTCATCCTCGCCGAGCTGCAGCAGCGGGTTCAGGTAGGTGAAGAGGATCAGGTCCGGCGCGTCCGTCAGCCCCGCGAGGGCCTCCAGCACCTTGCGAGGCGTGACGCCCCGTTGGATGGCGCGGTGGGCCGCGGCCTGGAGGACGGGACCGTCGGCGATGGGATCCGAGTGGGGCAGGCCCACCTCCAGCGCCTCGACGCCGAGGGCCTTGGCCTCCGACAGCAGGGACGGAAGGGCCTCCAGCGAGGGATCGCCGGCCATGAGGAAGGGAAGCAGTGTGGTCATGTTGCGCCTTCAAGAAATCCGGCGATTCCGGCGATGCCTGCGCGTTGAAATCGATGTCATCGCTTGAATCGGTGGACGATGTTTCAAATCCCCAAACGGGCCTGGTAGGTGGAGAGGTCCTTGTCGCCGCGGCCGGAGAGACCCAGCAGCACGGTGCCGACGCCCTCCTGGGCCAGGTGGGGCAGCAGGGCCAGGGCGTGGCTGGATTCGAGGGCGGGGAGGATGCCTTCGAGGCGGCAGAGGGTCTGGGCGCCCACCATGGCTTCTTCGTCACTTGCGCGCCAGACCTCGACCTGTTGATCCACGGCCATGGCCGCCAGCTCCGGGCCCAGGGCGGGATAGTCCAGGCCCGCGCTGATGGAGGCGGTCTCGGCGGTGTGGCCGTGGACATCCTGCAGGAGCAGGGTGCGGCAGCCGTGGAGGACGCCCACGCGGCCGCCGGAGAGGCGCGCGGCGTGCTCGCCCAGGCCCTCGCCGTGGCCGCCCGCCTCCACCGCGATGCGGCGGAGGGGATCCTGGGCGAAGGGCACCAGCAGGCCGAGGCCGTTGCTGCCGCCGCCGGCGCAGGCGATGACGGCCTCCGGCAGGGCGCCGGTCTGGTCGAGCACCTGGGCCCGGGCCTCCTCGCCGATGACGGTCTGGAAGGTGCGGACCATGGTCGGGAAGGGATGGGGCCCCAGGGCGGAGCCGAGGATGTAGTGGGCCGCGTCGCAGCGGCCCGCCCAGGCCCGGAGCGCCTCGTTGACGGCCTCCTTGAGGGTGCCCTGCCCCGCCTCGACGCCGACGACCTCGGCGCCGAAGAGCCGCATGCGGGCGACGTTCGGCGCCTGCCGGGCCATGTCGGTGACGCCCATGTAGACGGTGCACTTCAGCCCGAGGCGCGCGCAGGCGGCGGCGGTGGCGACGCCGTGCTGGCCCGCGCCGGTCTCGGCGATGATCTCGGCCTTGCCCATGCGCCGAGCGAGCAGGGCCTGGGCCAGCGCGTTGTTGATCTTGTGGGCGCCGGTGTGGGAGAGGTCCTCCCGCTTCAGGTAGAGGGCCTTGAGGCCCAGGTGGGCAGCCAGGCGGGGCGCGGGCGTGAGGGCCGTGGGGCGCCCCACGAAGGCCCGCAGTTCGGTCTTCAGCTCGGCCTCGAAGGCGGGATCCGCCAGGGCCGCGCGGAAGGCGGCCTCCAGCTCCATGAGGGGGGTCATGAGGGTCTCGGGGGCGTAGCAGCCGCCGTAGCCGGCGGTGCCGAAGCGGGCGGGCAGTTCAAAGGTGGAGGGCATGGGCATGCTCCAGGAAGGCGGCGACTTTCAGGGGATCCTTGCGGCCGGGGGCGGCTTCGAGACGGCTGGCGGCATCCACGCCGCGGAGGAGGCGCTTGGTCTCGGTGGGCAGCGCGCCGAGGCGCTGCTGGAGGGTCGGGCCGTCCAGCCCTCCGGCGAGCAGGAAGGGGCCCGGCGGCGGATGCAGGGCGCCGTGGGCCTGGCCCGAGCCGCCCTGGACGCCGGTGAGCTTGGGGCTGGGCTCCCAGAGGTAGAGGTCCGCCTCGACGGGCTCCTGTCCGGGCTCGTCGGGCCAGGGCAGCAGCACCTTCAGGCCCGCCGCACGGATCGCCGCAGCCACCTCGGCCCGGGCCGCGCCGGCATGGGGCTGGATCCAGCCCAGGCCCGCGGCCTTGGCCTGGGCGATCATGGCCTCCGCATCCTCCCCCACGCGCACCAGCACGCCCTTCGAGCCCGTGGCCGCGCTGGCGGAGGGGATGTCCGCGCAGTGCCGGGGGCTGGGCGGGTGATGGACAAAGCCCAGCAGTTCCGCACCCCGGGTGAGGGCGAACTGCGCGTCCTCCGCCGTGGTGAGGCCGCAGACTTTGGCGAGGAGCTTCATGCGGTCTCCTGGGGCACGGGATGCACGGCCGCGAAGATCCGCCGCAGAAAGGCCGCCGGATCGGCGCTGCGCATGAGGGCCTCGCCGATGAGCACCGCGTCGAAGCCCGCCCGGAACGCGGCGGCGGCGTCCTCCGGCGTGGCCAGGCCGGATTCGCGGATGAGCACCGCGCCGGGGAAGGCCGCCCGCAGGGGGCCGGCGTCGGGCGCGCCGAGGGTGAAGGTGGCCAGGTCCCGGGCGTTGATGCCGACCAGGTCCGCGGCGGCCTCCTGGGCGAAGGGCACCTCCGTGAGGTCATGGAGCTCCACCAGGGGCTCGAGGCCCCGGGCCCGGGCGGCCTCGGCGAAGGCGGCGGTGTGCCCCTTCAGCACCCGGGCGATGAGCAGCACCGCCTCGGCGCCGCTGGCGGCGGCCTCGTCCAGGTGGGCCGCGGACATCACGAAGCCTTTGTAGAGTCGCGGCAGGCCCGCGGTTCCGGCGGCTGCCACGTCCGCGGCGGAGCCAAGGAAGTAGGCGGGCTCCGCCAGGACGGAGGCGCAGGCGGCGCCGCCGTCCCGGTAGGCCGCGAGCTGCTCGGCCAGGGGCGTGCCCAGGGCAAAGGGCCCGAGGGAGGGCGAGCCCTGCTTGTACTCGGCGATGACCGCCCCGCCCTTCGCAGCGCGGTCCCGGCGCAGGGCCCCACCGAAGAGGCCCCGGACCGCGCGGAGCGTCGCGGGCGAAGGCTGCAGGCCGGCGACGCGCTGGGCCTCGGCCTGGACGACCTTGGCGAGGTGGGAGCTGGCGGGCAGGCGGGCCTCCCGCAGCAGGGTCTGGAGGTCCGGCAGGGCGCTCACGCGGTCACCTCCTTCGCGGGCAAGGGGAAGGCGAAGCCCGCCGCGAGCACCTCCCGCGCCTCGGTGAAGAGGCCGGGGAGGCGGTCCAGGCCGAGGTCCCGGTGCAGGAGCAGGCCCAGACCCGCCTGGAGCGCGACGGCATCCGCCACCGGAGCCCGGAAGCTGGGATCCGAGGCGCCGGCGCCGAGGCCCCGGGCCACGGCGAGGGCCTCGGCCCGATCCGCCACGCCGAGGGCGCCGCGGGCGGGCTGGGCGAGCCCCAGGTCCCGGGGCACGAGCACCTGGGCCGGCAACAGGCGGCCGTCCCGGACCTCGAACACGGTGGTGGGGCCTTCGGTGGAGGCCTCGTCCATGCCCCGGCCCTCGGCGCTCTTGCCGTGGACCACGAAGGCGCGCTGGACGCCCTGACGCGCCAGGGCCGCCGCCATGGGCGCCACCAGCTCCTCCCGGGCCACGCCCAGGAGCTGGAGGTCCGGCCGGGCGGGGTTCAGCAGGGGGCCCAGCAGGTTGAAGATGGTGGGCACGCCGAGGCGCTTCCGGATCTCCTTCAGGCGGCCCAGCAGCGGGTGGTAGGCCGGCGCGAAGAGGAAGGCGAAGCGGCGCTCGGCGAGATCGGCCTGGAGCCGCTCGGGGCTGCGGCCCAGGTCGTAGCCCAGGCCCTCCAGCAGGTCCGCGCTGCCGCAGACAGAGGTGGCGGCCCGGTTCCCGTGCTTCACCACGGGCACGCCGAGGTGGGCCAGCAACAGGGCCGCGAGGGTGCTCAGATTGGCGGTGCCCGCGCCGTCGCCGCCGGTGCCGCAGGTGTCCAGCACGGGCACCGACGCCTTCGGGAAGGGCTCGGCCACCTCCAGCAGCGCCTCGGCGAAGGCGTGCAGCTCGTGGGCCTCGGGGGCGCGCTGGGCCAGCAGCGCCAGGCAGGCGCCCACCAGCAGGGCGTCGGTCTCCTGGTCGATGAACAGCTGCATGAGCTCCTTGGCGGTGGCCTCGGGCAGCGGGCGGATGGGGTTGTGGGTCGTGAGGAGGGTCATCGGCTTGCTCCGGCGAGCCTGAGGAAGTTGGCGAGCAGCGCGGGGCCGTCGGGGGTGAGGATGCTTTCGGGGTGGAACTGGACGCCCCAGCGCGGCTGGGTCCGGTGGGCGATGGCCATGAGCTCGCCGCCCTCCGAGGTGGCGGTGGCGGTCCAGCAGTCCGGCAGGGTGGCGGCGTCGCCGATGAGGCTGTGGTAGCGGCCGATGGGGAAGCCCGGGGGCAGGCCTTCGAAGAGCCCGGCGCCGTCATGGCGCAGCGGCGTGGCCTCGCCGTGGAGGGGCTCCCTCGCGTGGACCACCTTCCCGCCGCTGGCGGCGACGAGGGCCTGGTGGCCCAGGCAGACGCCGAGCACCGGGATCCGGGTGGCGGACCCGGCGATCGCCATGTGGCCCGGGCTCTCGGTGGGATGGCCGGGGCCGGGGGAGAGGACGATGGCGGAGGGCGACATCGCCTCGGCCTCGGCGAGGGAGATGGCGTCGTGGCGCACGACGGTGACGGGCGCGCCGAGGGTCTCGAAGGCCTGCACCAGGTTGTAGGTGAAGCTGTCCAGGGCGTCGATCAGGAGGATCACTTCGCCACCTCGGTCGTCATCAGGGCCTTTAGATCCACGCCCAGCGCGGCGGCGGGGGCGGCCATCTTGTGGAGGGTCTCCAGGTACTCCTTCGTGGGATCCGAGGCGCGGACCACGCCGGCGCCGGCCTGGAGGTAGGCGTCCCCGCCGGCGTAGACGGCGGTGCGGAGGATGAGGGCCGTGTCGAGGTCACCGTCCGCCGCCAGGCGCAGCAGGGCGCCGCCGTAGGGGCCGCGCTGCTCCGCCTCCAGCTCGGCGATGCGCTGGGCCGCGCGGATCTTGGGAGCCCCACTCACGGTGCCCGCGGGGAAGCAGGCGGCCAGGACGTCCAGCCCGTCGAGGCCCGGGCGCAGGCGCCCTTTCACCGTCGTGGTCAGATGCAGCACGTGGCTGGTGCGCTGCAGGGCCAGGGGCTGCTCCACCCGGACGCCGCCGGGGACGGAGATGCGACCGAGGTCGTTCCGCGCGAGGTCCACGAGCATCTGATGCTCCGCCAGCTCCTTCGTGTCGGCCTTGAGCGCCGCGAAGCGGGCGGCGTCCTCGGCCTCATCGGCACCCCGGGGCACCGTACCGGCGATGGGCAGGGTCTCCGCCTCGCCCGCCACCACCCGCACGAGCATCTCCGGCGAGGCGCCGGCCAGCGCGAAGGCCTCCCACTCCAGGAGGAAGCCGTAGGGGCTCGGGTTCAGGCGGCGCATGCGGCGGTAGGCCGTGAGGGGCGAGGGCGGGCGTCGCACGCGGATGCGCTGGCTGGGCACCAGCTGGTAGACGTCGCCGTCCTTGATGCGGGCCAGGGCCTGGCGCACGAAGCCCTCGTAGGCGGCCTGGTCCAGCAGGGGCTCGGCCTCGGGCGCGCCGGGGTCCTCCGCCGGCAGGACCGGCTGGCGCAGGGCGGCCTTCAGGGCCTGCAGTCGTTCGGCGGCGAGGCCGCGGTCCTCCGCCAGCACCTGGAGCTCCGCCACCTGGTGCAGGTGGTCGAAGACCAGGGCCGCGTCGAAGCGGCGCATCCAGACCGTGGGCAGGCCCAGGGTGTTCTTCGCGGGCAGCGGCAGGGTGGGTTCGCTGGCGCCCAGGGCCTCGAAGCCCAGGTAGCCCGCGCAGCCGACGCCGAGGGGCATGGGCGCCCGGCCCTCCGGCAGCTCCGAACCCGGATCCAGTTCGCCGCAGCCCTGGAGCCTTGGGCCCGCCAGGGCGCGGAGGGCCGCCACCCAGCCCTCGCCTGGCGCCTCCAGGCGGACCTCTCCCGGGCCCTGGAGCAGGACGAAGCTGTGGCGCCCCACCCGCTCGCCCTGGTCGGCGGATTCCAGCAGCAGGCTGGCGCCCTGCCCCTTCAGGGCCAGGTAGGCCGAGAGCGGGGTCAGGAGGTCGGCGGGGAGGCGGTGGCGAAGGAGCATGGTGAGACCCAATGCAAAAAGCCCGGTCGCAGGGACCGGGCTCGGAAGGGATTCGGCGACGCGGTGACTAGGCGCCGAGGGTGCCTTCCGAGCCCGCATGCCACCACCAGAAGCCCATCAGCTGGGCCTCGCGGCAGGAAGAGGAACGGAAGGACTGCATGAGGCCTCCATCTCACCCGAGGCCCCGATCCCCTGTCAACGGAGAAATCGTGGATCCGTCAGCGGCGCAGCCGCAGCATCGCCGGATCCAGGGCGGGCGCGGGGATGCGGGGCAGCGGGCTGGCGACGGGCCCGAAGCCCCGCCCCGTCTCCCAGCCCGCCCGGGCCGCGGCGATCTCGTCCCCGGAGCGGGCCACGAAGTTCCACCACATGACGATGGGCTCCGGGAAGGGCTCGCCCCCCAGCAGCATGAGGATGGCGCCAGCCTCCACCTGGAGATCCAGGGCCTCCCGGCCCGCGGGCAGCGGATAGAGCACGCCGATCTCCAGCGGCGCGCCGCCGGAGGCCGCCCGGCCATCCACCAGCGCGAGCGCGTGCTCGAAGGCGGGATCCAGCGCCAGCCGCGAGGCGCCGTCCCGCAAGGCCCGCAGCTCGGCGCCGACCATGGGAGAGAAGGCCTGCGCGGGTGAGGCCTCGCCGAGGAAGCGCCCCATCAGCACCGTGGCCTGGAGCGGGCCGGCGCCGGCCTGCGGCAGCTCGCCGAGGTGCTGGAAGGCCGGCGCCCCGTGCCGGGCCTCCTCCGGCAGGGCCACCCAGAGCTGCACGCCGTGGAGCCGCGGGCCGTGCCCCTCCGGGGTCTCCTCCGCGTGGGCGATCCCCCGGCCGGCGGTCATGAGGTTGAGCTGGCCCGGGCGGATGAGCTGCTCGGAGCCCAGGGAGTCCCGGTGCAGCACCTCGCCCTCCAGCAGCCAGGAGACGGTCTGCAGGCCGATGTGGGGATGGGGTCCGACGCTCATGCCCGGCCCGCGCACGGGGTCGGGCCCGTAGTGGTCCAGGAAGCACCAGGGGCCCACCAGGCGCCGGCCGCGGGTGGGCAGGAGACGCCGGACGGCGGTGCCTTCGCCGAGATCCGCGGTGCGGCCGCGGAGGCCTTCGAGGGGGGCGGCTGCGGTCATGGGGTCTCCGTTCACAGGGGGTTCACAGGGGCGCTGGCGCACTCTACCAGCGGGTGTGTTTTGATGGAGGCTGGTGCCCCGATGACCGACCTGCCCGACCGCCCCGCCTCCATCCACGACGAGACCGGCCTCGGGCCCCGCGGCCCCTGGAGCTTCCTCCGGGAGTCGGCCCCCGGCGGGTTCTCCGCCTCGGGGCTCTGGCTCCTCGCAGGCTGGGTCCTGCTGGCGGTGGGACCGGCCTTTCTCTGGGCCGGCTACCTGATGGACCACACTCGCATCCGCGGCGGCTGGTCCGCCCTGCCCGCCCACTGGGGCGAGCAGCTGAACGCGAAGGACGTGGTGGAGCTCTTCGGCCGCGGGGAGATCCATGGCCTCCTCGGCGCCGGCGCGTCCACCGTCCTGATCCTGGGCCTCGCCCTGGTGCTGTGGGCCTCCTGGAAGCACCAGGCCGAGGCCGCGGGCCTGCGTCCCCGCCTCGGGGCCTGGGTCGGCGGGTTCCTGGACACCCTGGTCGTGGGCCTGCCCTGCGTGGTGCTCTACCTGATCGTCTACCTGAGCCTCGGCTTCCTGGGGGACCTCGGCGTCCCCGCCCTGTCCTGGATCGCCTTTGTGGGCGGCCCGCTCCTGGGCCTCGCCACCAGTTCCGCCTGGATGACCCAGTGGTGGCTGCTCCGGATCAACCGTCTGGAGCGCAAGGGCCAGAGCTGGCCTCGGCACCTGGTCCTCGGATTCCGCCGCCTCTGGAGCCATCCGGTCCAATGGGGCGCCTTGGTCGCGGGCGGCGCCCTGGTCCGCCTGGCCTTCCATGCCGGGACCCTGGAAGCGGCCTGGCGGTTGGGCGGCGGCGGAGCCGGACGGGTGGCGCTCTTCGTGCTGCTGGAGGCCCTCTCGGCCCTGGCCGGAGGCTGGATCCTGGGCTGGATGCTCCGGACCACCGCGAGCTACTGGCGCCACGACCAGGCGGTCCGGCGGGCGGTGGCGGAGCTGGAGGCCGCCTCGGCCGCCACCGCCAGCGAGTGGCAGGAGGCCGCCGATGCCTAGGATCCTCCCGCTCCTCCTGGTCCTCGGCCTGCCGGTCCTGGCCCAGGCGCCCGGCCAGAACCCGGCCCGGCCCGCGGCCGCTTTCGACGGCTTCCGCATCTACCCGCTGGATGCCAGCATCCCGCCTGATCCGGCCGTGGAGCGGGAGCTCGCGCCCTACCGCGCGAAGCTCGAGGCCAAGTTCGGCAAGGTGCTCTGCCAGGCGCCCCACGGCCTCTTCCGGGGGCGGAACGGGGAGCCCAATCTCATGGGCTTCTGGATGGCCGACCTCATGCGCGAGGCCGCGGCCAAGGCCACTGGCGCGCCCGTGGACGCGGCCATCACCAACAGCGGCGGCATCCGCGCGAATTTCCGTCCGGGTCCGGTCACCGTGGGCGACGTCTACGAGGTGATGCCCTTCGACAACGCCCTGGTGGTGGTGGAGATGACCGGCGCGGAGCTGCTCCGGGCCGTGAAGCAGGGCATCGAGCGCCGCCAGGGCGAGCCCGAATCCAACCTGAAGGCGGTGGTGTCCGGCACGCCCGAGCAGCCGGCCTGCACCGTGACCTTCCTGGACGGGACCCCCATTGACCCTGCGAAGACCTACCGGGTCGCCACCACCGACTACCTTGCCAAGAGCGGCGACACCATGCGGGCCCTGAAGGGGAGCCGGACGGTGCTGCCCACGGGCCTGAAGCTGAGGGACGTGATGCTCGCGGCCTGCGAGGCCCTCGGCCAGGCGGAGCGCCCCCTGCTCCCCCCCGCCGGCGACCGCTACCTCATTCCCGACGCGTTCCTCGAGCCCCTCCGTCAGCAGAAGGTGACCTTCCCATGAAGCGCCGCGACTTCCTCGGTTCCCTTTCGGCCCTGGGCGCCGCCGCCGCGCTGGGCAGGACGCCGGAGGCCGGCGGTCCGGCCGCGCCGGCGCCCGCCTCCGGGTCCACCCGGATCACCCTGCTCCACACCAACGACACCCACGATCACCTGGATCCCTTCCCTGCTGGAACAGGGCGGATGAGCGGGCTCGGCGGCGTGGCCCGTCGGGCGACGCTGGTGAAGCGGCTCCGGAAGGAGCTGGGCAACGTCCTGTTGCTGGACGCCGGGGATGCCTTCCAGGGCACGCCCTACTTCAACGAGTGGAAGGGCTCCCTCGACTTCAAGTTCATGAGCGAGATCGGCTATGACGCCGTCACCCTCGGGAACCACGACTTTGATGCCGGGGTGGATGGGCTCGAGGCGGCCATGAAGGAGGCCACCTTCCCCTTCGTCTGCACGAACCTCACCTTCGAGGGTGCGCCGGGCCTGGCCAAGCGCGTGGTGCCCAGCCTCGTGAAGGAGGTGGGGGGCATCCGGGTCGGGATCCTGGGCGCCACCTACCGCTTCAACGGCATGGTGCTCCCGGAGAACCACCTGGGTGTCAGCTGGGTGGACCCGGTGGAGGCCCTCACGCCCGCGGTGAAGCGGCTGCGGGAGCAGGAGCGCTGCCAGCTGGTGGTGCTGCTCTCCCACCTGGGCCTCCACGGCGAGGGCGGCAAGGCCGGCAGCATGGAGATCGCCTCCCTGGTGCCGGGCTTCGACGCCATCATCAGCGGCCACACCCATCTCTTCATGGACAAGCCCGAGGTGGTGAAGACCAGCCAGGGCGAGACCGTGGTGTTCGAGGTGGGCTACGGCGGCGCCGAATTGGGCCGCCTGGACTTCACCTTCCGGGACGGCCGCCTCGCCGCCTGGAGCCGGGGCGCCGTCTACCATGTCTGAGCGGCCGGAGGCCCTGGGCTACTGGGACGGCCCCTACTGGGTCTTCACCGAGGCCCACCACCTGAAGCGGGGCCACTGCTGCGGGAACCGGTGCCGCCACTGCCCCTTCGAGCCGAGGGCGCTGAAGGGGTGCACCCGGCTCCGGGACGGCGTCCAGCGCCCTGTGACGGAGCTCACCGCGGACTGACCGGCCCTTGAAGCGCCGCCCCCGGCGTGGGAACCTGGATCGTTTTGTCTCCGAGGAGCCGCGCCATGGCCGAGTCCCCCAAGCCCGTCGTGCCCGCCCAGGGCCGCAAGATCAGCATCGCGGACGGGAAGCTGACCGTCCCCGATCATCCGATCGTGCCCTTCATCGAGGGCGACGGCACCGGCCCGGACATCTGGCGCGCCTCCCAGCGGGTGATCGACGCGGCGGTGGAGAAGGCCTACGCCGGCAAGCGCCAGATCCAGTGGATGGAGGTCTACGCCGGTGAGAAGAGCTTCACCAAGTTCAACTCCTGGCTGCCGGACGAGACCGTCGAGGCCTGCCGCGAGTACCTCGTCAGCATCAAGGGCCCCCTCACCACGCCCATCGGCGGCGGCATCCGCAGCCTCAATGTGGCCCTGCGCCAGATGCTGGACCTCTACGTCTGCCTGCGCCCCGTGCAGTGGTTCAAGGGCGTGCCCAGCCCCGTGAAGAACCCTGGCAAGGTCAACATGGTGATCTTCCGCGAGAACTGCGAGGACATCTACGCCGGCATCGAGTTCGAGATGGGCTCCGAGGCCAACGCCAAGCTCCAGGCCTTCCTGAAGGAGACCTTCCCCAAGGAGTTCGGCAAGATCCGCTTCCCCCTGACCAGCGGCCTCGGCATCAAGCCGGTATCCCAGGACGGCTCCGAGCGCCTCATCCGCGCCGCCATCCAGTACGCCATCGAGAACAACCGCAAGTCCGTGACCCTGGTCCACAAGGGCAACATCATGAAGTTCACCGAGGGTGCCTTCATGAAGTGGGGCTACGAGCTCGCCAAGCGCGAGTTCGGCGCCGTGGAGATCGACGGCGGCCCCTGGTGCAAGCTGCCCAACGGCCTCGTCATCAAGGACGCCATCGCGGACATCACTCTCCAGCAGGTCCTGACCCGCCCCGACGAGTTCGACGTCATCGCCACCCTGAACCTCAACGGCGACTACCTCAGCGACGCCCTGGCGGCTCAGGTGGGCGGCATCGGCATCGCCCCCGGCGGCAACATCAACTACACCACCGGCCACGCGGTGTTCGAGGCCACCCACGGCACCGCGCCGAAGTACGCCAATCTCGACAAGGTGAACCCCGGCTCCGTGGTGCTGAGCGGCGAGATGATGCTCCGCTACATGGGCTGGACCGAGGCCGCCGACCTCATCCTGAAGGGCATGGACGGCGCCATCGGGTCCAAGCAGGTCACGTACGACTTCGCCCGCCTCATGGAGGGCGCCACCGAGATCAAGTGCTCCGCCTTCGGCGACAACATCATCGCCCACATGTAATCTTTTGTAGAGGCGGTCTATAAACGCCGCAAAACTTCAAACGGCGGTTGCACGTGCAACCGCCGTTACTTTTTGCTCGAAACAGCGCCATATCAAATCACACTTCCAGCCGATCACCCGGACGCGCGACCAGCTTGTAAAGCACGGGCATCAGGAAAACGCTGATCAACAGTCGCGTAAACAACCCGCTGACAATGACCAGCGCGAAGGGCCGTTGCGTATCCGTGCCCACGCCGGTGGCGAGCGCAGCCGGCAACAATCCCAGCGCGGCCACCAGCGCCGTCATCATGATCGGACGCAACCGCAAAATCGCACCTTCGCGAATCGCCTCGGCCAGACTGCGGCCGCTGCGGCGCATTTCGTTGACGTAAGAGATATAGACGACCGCTGTCTGCACCGAGACACCGAACAAGGCCAGAAAACCGATGCCAGATGAAACGGAGAACGGCGTG
>DASTWQ010000193.1:0-2229 GCA_035758545.1 Holophagaceae bacterium
CGCCGCCCGCGGCCCGGCTGCCGAGGTGCACCAGGTGCCAGTCCGTGGCGAGGCCGTCCTCGCAGCTGTACTGGCACATGGGCGAGACACCGATGCGGTTGGGCAGGGTGACGCCGCGCAGGGTCAGGGGCTCGAACAGGCGCGCCATGGGGCCTCCGCTCCTACAATGGGAGCAGGAGGCCACACGATGCAATTGGGCCCGTGGGATGTCCGGATCCTCAGCGGCGGGACCTTCCGCCTGGACGGCGGCGCCATGTTCGGCACCGTGCCCAAGGTGGTCTGGTCCAAGGTCTATCCGGCGGACGAGGACAACATGATCCTCATGGCCACCAACTGCCTGCTCATCCGCGGCGAGGTGGATGGGAGGCGCCACGTGATCCTCGTGGACAACGGCAACGGCGACAAGGAGCCGGACGACTTCATGGCCCGCTTCAAGTTCGAGGGCCGCGGCGTCCTCGACCGGGAGCTGGCGAAGCACGGCGTCCGTCCCGAGGACATCACCCTCTGCATCCTCACCCACCTCCACTTCGACCACGCCGGCGGCAGCACGCGGCTGGACGCCGAAGGCAACTTCGTGCCGAGCTTCCCGAACGCCCGTCACGTGGTCCAGCAGCAGGACCTCGACGACGCGCGGCATCCCAACCTCCGCGTGAAGGCCAGCTACCTCGCGAAGAACTGGGAGCCCCTGGAGGCCGCGGGCCTGCTGGACACCGTGGACGGCGAGACGGAGCTCCTGCCGGGCCTCTCCGTGCGCCCCGCCCCGGGCCACATCGAGGGCCTCCAGACCGTGACGGTGGAGGGCGGGGGCAAGAAGCTCATCTACCTCGCGGACCTCATCCCCACCGCCCGCCACATCCAGCCCGCCTGGGTCATGGGCTACGACCTCGATGTGGTGGCCTGCGTCGAAAGCCGGCAGAAGCTCCTGGCGGAGGTCACCGGCACGGACACCGTCCTCGTCTTCGAGCACGACCCCGAGATCCCCAGCGGCACCGTCACCCGCGACGAGAAGGGCCGGTACCGCGTGGAGCCGGTGGCGGTGTGAATAACACCACGCGGAGGGCCGCGGAGGAGCGGAGGGCAGCGGAGGTTCCAGGGGCGGGTCCGCCCAGCCATGCTCCGCGGTCCTCCACCTCACCCACCTCACCGTCATTGCTCACCGCGTGGCAGAGGAGTCCAGGCATGCCCGCCCGGATGGACCCATGACCCTTGCATGGAATCCGGAGCAGTATCTGAAGTTCGGAGGGCCGCGCACCCGCGCGGCCATGGATCTGCTGGCGCGGGTGCCGCTGGCGGCGCCGCAGGAGGTGGTGGACCTTGGCTGCGGCCCGGGCAACAGCACGGCCCTGCTGGCGGACCGCTGGCCCTCGGCGCGGATCACCGGCGTGGACAGCTCGCCGGAGATGTTGGCGGCGGCGCGGGCGGCGCGGCCCGATCTGGGCTGGGTCCAGGGCGATGCGGCCGCCTGGGCGCCGGAAGCGCCGGTGGACCTGATCTTCGCCAACGCCGTCCTGCAGTGGGTGCCGGATCACGGGACCCTGCTCCCCCGGCTCATGGCCTCCCTCGCGCCGGGCGGCGTGCTGGCGCTGCAGATGCCCACCAACCACGAGGCGCCGGCCTTCCGCCTCCTCCGGGAGGTCGCCGGCGGCGAGGCCAAGGGGGACTGGCGCCGGCCCCTGGCGTCGGAGGCCTACCACCGGATCCTCGCGCCCCATGCCGCCGAGGTGGACCTCTGGGAGACCGAGTACCAGCAGGTCATGGACGGCGTGGACGGCATCCTGGAATGGGGCAAAGGCACGGTGCTCCTGCCCTACCTTCAGGATCTCGGCGAGGCGGACCGCGCCCGTTTCCTGGCGGACTACCGGGCGGCCCTGGCGCGGGCCTACCCCGTCCAGCCGGACGGGCGCGTTCTCTTCCCCTTCAAGCGGCTCTTCGTCGTGGCCCGGAGGGCCTGAAGCTCAGGCTTCGGCGGCCTTGCCCCGGAGGCCGGACAGCAGGGACTGGGCCTCTTCCAGGGTGGCGGTGAAGGGCGCATCCGGTTCCAGCAGCTTGGCCGCGAGGGCCTTCTCACCGCGGCGGGCGGCCTGCAGAACCTCCCGGGCGTGGGCGTGCAGCTCCTCGTGGAGGGTGTGGAGCCGGGCGGTGGCGCGGTGGCCGGCGCCCTTCTTGGTGAGCCACTGGCCCAGGGGGCAGTGGGCGGTGTCCTCGATGGGCTTCACGCGGACGGGGTGG
>DASTWQ010000209.1:0-4452 GCA_035758545.1 Holophagaceae bacterium
ACCGAGGGGTGTGGCCCGGTCCAAAACACATATCGTTCCATTTCAATAGATATGAACGGCCTCAAGATTTTTTGAACCTGTTCAAATTTGAACTTGCAGGGGCGCTGGCTTTGGCGCATGCTTCTTTTGAACAGGTTCAAAAATGACCCCAGCCCCCTCTCCCAAAGCCGAAGCGACCCGGGCCCGGATCCTGCACGAGGCGCTCGCGCGCTTCCGGGAGAAGGGCTTCGACGCCACCACCATGCGGGACATCGCCCAGGCGGCGGGCATGTCCCTGGGGGCCACCTACTACCACTTCGAGTCGAAGGAGGCCCTCGTCATGGCCTTCTACGAGGAGAGCCAGGAGGCGCTCCAGGACCGCATCCCCGAGGCCATGGCCGCCCACCGGGACCTGGCCTCCCGGGTCCGGGAGGTGATCCGGCTCCGCTTCGAGCAGTTCCAGCCCTACCGGGCGATGCTCGGCGCCCTGTTCCGGAACGCCGCGGATCCCCAGCATCCCCTCTCCCCGTTCAGCCCCGCCACCAAGGGCATCCGGGACCGGGCCATCGCCCATTTCGAGGAGGCGGTCCGCGGCGGCGATGTGAAGGTGCCCAAGGACCTCCAACCGCACCTGCCCCGCCTGCTGTGGATGTACCAGATGGGGCTCATCCTCTTCTGGATCCACGACCGCTCCGAGGGCCAGGCCCGCACCTGGACCCTGCTCGACAAGAGCCTGCCCCTGATCGTCTCCGCCCTGAAACTCGCGCGGCTCCCGCTCATGGGGCCGGTCCGCGGGGCGGCGATCGACCTGCTCACGACCGTCCTCGAACCGGAGCCCGCCTCGCCGGCCTGATCCTCACCTCCGAACCTTCCGCACGCCTCTCCATCCGCGGTCCGCCGCGCGCCGAAGGCCTGCCTTCCGAAAGGCATCCCCATGCGAGTCCCCGCGATCCAGGGCCTGATCCGCCGGCGCCTCCTGATCAACTTCCGCGTCGCGCCGGAGCGGCTCCAGCCGCTCCTCCTCGCGGGGCTCCGGCCCCTGGCGGTGGACGGATGGGGGATCGCCGGCATCTGCCTCATCCGCCTGGAGGCGGTGCGCCCGGCGGGGTTCCCGGCCTGGACCGGCCTGAGCTCCGAGAACGGCGCGCACCGCATCGCGGTGGCCTGGGAGGGCGGCGAGGGGGTCTACATCCCGCGAAGGGACACGGACGCGGCGCTCAACCGGCTGGCCGGCGGACGCCTCTTCCCGGGCGCCCAGCACCGCGCGGCGTTCGAAGTGGCGGAGGCGGACGGCCGCATCGGGATCCGCATGGACTGCGCCGATGGCCAGGGGTCGGTGGCGGTCGAGGCCGCGGCCACGGAGACCTTCCCCCACGGGTCCGTCCTCGGGGACCTCGAGGCCGCCTCCCGATTCTTCCGCCGCGGGAGCCTGGGCTACTCGCCGGACCGGCGCGGGCAGTGCCTGGACGGGCTGGAGCTCGAGGCCGAGGACTGGTCGATGCAGCCCCTCGCCGTCCAGTCGCTGACCTCGACGTTCTTCGACGATCCCCGCCGTTTCCCCCCGGGCTCCCTCGCCCTGGATTCCGCCTTCCTGATGCGCGACGTCGCGCACCGGTGGGTCAGCCGTCCCCCCTTTCCGAAGGCCTGAACCGACATGGACACCCTCACCCGTTCCCTGCTGCATCCGACCGAGACCCTGCGGGCCTTCGCCGAGGCCCCTCACTGGCCCTTGCGGCGATGGGCCGCGCTCACCGCGATCGCCGTGGGCGGCTCCTGCTTCTACGGCGCCTCCCTGGCCCGGGTCCTGCCTTGGCATCCCGGAGGCGCCGCCCTCTGGCTGGCGCTGTCCTCGGGCCTGGGCTGGTGCGTGCTGGGCCCCGTCCTGATTGCGGTGACGCGCCAGGACCCCCGGGTGCTGGCCCAGGCCTGCCTGGTCACCATGGCCTACGGGGAGGGGGTGCTCGGCACCGGCGGCCTGATCAATCTGGTTGTCCGTCTCACCCATCCCGGGCTCGTGAACGCGGGCGTGGTCGCCGCCAGCAACGTCGTGATGGCCCTGGCCCTCGCGGGGCAGCTGCGGGCGGTGGGGGTGCCTCCTCTGAAGACCCTCCTCTGCTGGATGCTCGCCCTGAACGGCAGCGGCGCCGGCTTCTTCTTCCTGCTCCGCCACCTCCGCTGAGGCCCCCATGCTGAAGAACGCCCTCCCCATGCAGTCCTTCATCCGGCGCTGCTGGCTCCTCACCCACCGCTTTCCGGAGGCGGAGGCCGTGGCCCTGCTGCCGAAGGAACTCCGTCCCGTCACCCACGGCGGCTTCGCCTTCCTGAACACGGTCGTCGCGCGGATGGAGGCCATGCGCCCCCAGGGCCTGCCCGCGGCCTTCGGCCTCGACTACTGGCACGTGGGCTACCGCATCTACGCCAAGGCCGCCACGGACCGCGGCGAACGGGAGGGCCTCTACTTCCTCCGCTCCGACTGCGACCGGCGGCTGCTCGTCCTGGGCGGGAATCTCCTCTCCGCCTTCCGGTTCCACCTGGCGCGCATCGAGGTGGCGGAGACCGGCTCGGGCACCGCCATCCGTGTGGAGGCCCCTGGCGGCCATGCGTCGCTGGAACTGGGGCGGGACCCGGTGACGGAGCTGGCGGAGGGCTCCCCCTTCGCGTCCCTGGCGGAGGCGGAGGCCTTCCTCAAGTACAAGCCCTGCGGGCTGGCGCCGGCGGGGCCTGGCCGGGTGAACCTGCTGCCCATCCGCCGGGATGAAAGCGCCTGGCAGGCCCGGCCCGTCCCCGTGCGCCACCAGACGTTGGAATGCCTCGAGGCCCTGCCGGGCCTGCGCCCCGAGCTGGCCTTCGAGGTGGCCCCCATCGCGTACCGCTTCGACCGTGCGCGCCTGAAGGTCGTCCGGTGAGGGTCTTCCTGGCAGGGGGCACGGGATTCATCGGGGGCCATCTCCTGGATGGGCTCGCCGCGGGCGGGCACGAGGTCACGGCCCTGGTGCGCCCGGGCGCGCGCCCGGCGCCTCGGCCGGGCGTCACCTGGGTGGAGGGACTGTGGCTGGATCCGGATTCCTGGCGCTCCCACCTGGCCGGGCACGAGGCGGTTGTCCACGCGGTGGGGATCATCCGCGCCACGGCGGGCGCCACCTTCGAGGCCGTGCAGGCGGAGGTGCCCCGGCGGCTCCATGAGGCCGCGGCCCGGGCCGGGATCCGCGCCTTCGTCCAGATCAGCGCCCTCGGCGCGGTGGACGGCGCCCCGACGCCCTTCCTCCGCACCAAGCGCGCGGCGGATGCCTCCCTGGAGGCCTCGGGGCTGCGGCACCTGATCCTGCGCCCCTCCCTGGTCTACGGCCCCGGGGATCATTCCATGGCCTTCTTCGAGCGCCTGGCGCGGCTGCCCCTCACGCCCCTGCCGGACGGCGGGGGGATGCAGGTCCAACCCGTCCATGTGGCCGACCTCGTGCGGGCCGCGATGGCGTGGCTTCCGAGCGGGCGGCCCGGCGGCACCTTCGATGTGGGCGGCGGGGAGGCGCTGTCCTTCCGGGAGGTGCTCCGGCGCCTGAGGGGAAGGCGGCTGCGGGGCCTGCCCATCCCAGCCTGGGCCATGGATCTGGCGGCCGCCGCCACGGATCTTCTGGGCGCCGGGCCCATCACCCGGGATGAGCTGCGGATGCTGAGGCTCGGCAGCGTCTGTGACAACGGCCCCTTCCTCCGCGCCTTCGGGTTCGAGCCGCGGCCCTTCTCCCGCGGCCTCCGGTCGCGCCCTTCCGCCTAGGAGCGAGCATGCCCAGCTTCACCCTCGAGACCTTCATCGCCGCGCCGCCGGAGGTCTGCTTCGACCTCTCGCTGGATCTCGACCTCCACCAGGGCTCCATGGACCACACCGGCGAGCGCATCGTCGGTGGTCGGCCCGGGGGCCGCATCGGGCTCCACGAATACGTCACCTGGGAGGCCATCCACTTCGGCGTGCGCCAGCGCATGACCGTCGGCATCACGGCCCTGGAGCGCCCCCGCCGCTTCCACGACGAGATGCTGAAGGGCGCCTTCCGGCGCTTCGAGCACGAGCACACCTTCGAAGCCGTCCCGGGCGGCACCTGCCTGCGGGACGAGCTCGAGGTGGAGGCGCCCGTCCCGATCCTCGGCTGGCTGGTGGCCCGGTGGGTGCTCGTGCCCTACCTGACGCGGCTGATGGCGAAGCGCAACGCCCTGATCAAGGCCCGGGCGGAGGCCGGAAGGGTGGGTGGGCCTCCCTCAACCCCGGCGGATGACTCGGGCTCATTCAACCGATGAGGTTCTCCACGAAGCCAAACATGGAACCACAAGGGTTGACTGGATGGGATTGAACCCCTACGGTTGAGTAGGCCTCCCATGAATGTTCTCTGTCTGATCGGTGACCTGGTGGACTCCCGGACCGCGGGGGACCGGGCCGCGCTCCAGGGGCGGCTGGAGGGGGCGCTGGCGGCGGTGAACCGGACCAGC
>DASTWQ010000077.1:0-18249 GCA_035758545.1 Holophagaceae bacterium
CCGCGCCCTGACGGTCTACATGACCTCCAACACCAACTACGCCGGCGCCCGCACCGCCTGCATCAACGCGGCGACGGACCTCTACGGCGCCAACTCCGCCGAGGTCGCTGCGGTCCAGAACGCCTACCACGGCATCAACGTGGGCGCGGCGGCCACCGGCGGCGGCACCGGCGGCGATACCTCCGCCCCCACCGTCTCGGCCTCCGAGTCCGGCACCAGCGGCACCATCACCCTCTCGGCGTCGGCCTCCGACAACGTGGGTGTGACCAAGGTGGAGTTCTACGTGGACGGCGCCCTCAAGGGCACGGACACCAGCTCCCCCTACAGCCTGAGCCTGGACAGCACCACGCTCTCCAACGCCAACCACAGCCTGGTCGCCAAGGCCTATGACGCCGCCGGCAACGTGGGCACTTCCACCACCGTCTCCTTCACCGTGAACAACGGCACCGGCGGTGGCACCACCACCGAGCTCATCAAGAACGGCGGCTTCGAGTCCGGCGCCACCTCCTGGACCCAGACCTCCGGCGTCATCGGCGCCAACGGTTCCAGCGAGCCTGCCCACGGCGGCACCTACGACGCCTGGCTGGACGGCTACGGCAGCAGCCACACCGACTACGTCTACCAGCAGGTCGCGATCCCCAGCACCGCCTCCTCGGCCACGCTGAGCTTCTACCTGCACATCGACACCGCCGAGACCACCACCTCCACCGCCTACGACAAGTTCACGGTGCTGGTGCAGAACACGAGCGGCACCACCCTGAAGACCCTCGCGACCTTCAGCAACCTGAACAAGGGCACGGGCTACACGCTCCACACCTATGATCTGAGCGCCTACAAGGGCCAGACCATCCGCCTGAAGTTCAACGGCGTGGAGGACTCCAGCCTCCAGACCTCCTTCGTCCTCGACGACGTGAGCGTCAAGGTTCAGTAAGGTTCAACCACCGCAACGACAGGGGCCGCCGCGAGGCGGCCCCTGTCGCGTCCGGGAGGGCTACACTGGTGCCCATGCGCGTGCTCATCATCGAGGACGAGGCCAAGACGGCCTGGCAGCTGCTGGACGGCCTCCGTGCGGCGGGCTACGAGGCCGAATGGGCCGATACCGGGACCCGGGGCCTGGAACGGAGCCTGTCCGGCCGGTTCCATCTGCTGCTCGTGGACGTCATGCTGCCTGGGCTCTCGGGCCTGGAGATCGTGCGCAAGCTCCGGGCGGAGGGATTCCCCACGCCGGTCCTGTTCCTCTCGGCCAAGGGCGAATCCATCGACCGGGTCCGGGGCCTGGACGAGGGCGGGGACGACTACCTCCCCAAGCCCTACTCCTTCCCGGAGGTGCTGGCCCGGATCCAGGCCCTCCTGCGACGGACCTCCATGGAGGTCTCGCCCTCCCGCGTGGAGGTGGGGGATCTCGTCTGGGAGCCCGAGGCCTACCGGATCTCCCGCCAGGGCCGGCGGGTGGAGCTGAGCCCGAAGGAATACCAGCTGGCCGTCCTGCTCCTCGAGCACCGGGGGCAGGTGGTGAGCCGCCGGCAGATCATGGAGCGGGTCTGGGGGATGGACCTCCCGGCGGACGGCAATGCCCTGGATGTGCAGGTCCGCCGCCTGCGCAGCAAGCTCGACGACCCCTTCGAGCGCAAGCTGGTGCACACCGTGAGAGGCATCGGGGTCATCCTCGAGGACCGTGGCTAGGCCCCGGAGCCTGCTCGCCGACCTCCGCCTGGCCTTCGCCCTGGGCGCCCTCTTCATCGGACTCGCGGCGGCCAGTTTCGCGGATGTCACCCTCAGGCACGCGATGCGGATCGAGCGCAACGCGGTGCTGGTCTCGGAAAGCCGGCGGATCCTGAAGGACCTGGAGACCCCGCAGGATCCCGCCCTCCCGAACAAGCCACCCGAGTCCACCCAGGTGGACTGGTGGCTCATGAGCCCCGACGGAACGCGGATGATGCAGAGCGCCGGCTCCCGCTTCCTCCGCGCGATCCCCTGGAACCGCGTCGGCCCGGAGCCCCGGGAGTTCCGCACGGACCGGCACCACCTGTATTCCGCCGGAGCCTTCGCGACCCCCCTCGGCATCCTCTGGGTCGCCATGGACCGCAGCGCGGAGCTGCAGGTGGTATCCCACTTCCGGAGCGACATCAGCATCCTGCTGCTCGCCATCACCGCCTCGGCGGGATTCATCGGGCACATCATCGCGCGGCGGGGACTCCGGCCCCTGCGCCAGATCCGGGACGAGACGGCGCGCATCGAAGCCCAGGACCTCCACCGGCGGCTGGACGCGACGCGATTCCCGGAGGAGCTGGCGGATCTGGTGGGAGCCCTCAATGGGGCCCTCGGCCGCCTGGAGACAGCCTTCGCGCGGCTGGAGGCCTTCAGCTCGGACCTGGCGCACGAGCTCCGGACGCCCCTCCAGAATTTCCGGGCCGAACTGGAGGGCCTCATCCTCCGGCCCAAGCCGGATCTGGACCTGCCAGAGGCCCTCGGGAGCCTCCTGGAGGAGCTGACCCGGCTGGACCGCATGGTGGACCAGATGCTCTTCCTGGCCCGCAGCTCGGTGCCCGGCACCCACGTGGAGCGCCAGCCCCTCGCAGTGGCGGCCCTCCTCCAGGAAGTGGCCGCCTTCTTCGGCGCCGCGGCGGAGGAGGCCGCGGTGGCCATCCGCGTGGACGCTCCGCCGAACCTGCTCGTCCACGCCGATCCTCGGCTCCTCAACCGCGCCATCCAGAACCTCGTGGCCAACGCGCTGCGCCACACGCCCTACGGCGGGCTCATCTCCCTCCAGGGCCGGGAAGCCGGCAGGGCCACCGAACTCTCGGTGTCCGACACTGGCGAGGGAGTGCCTCTGGCGTTGCTGGGGCGCCTCGGGGACCGCTTCCTCCGGATCGAGCCCGGACGGGCCCGCAGCCGCGGGGGGGCAGGGCTCGGGTTGGCCATCGTCAAGGGCATCGCGGAGCTGCACGGCGGGAGCTTCGCCGTGGAGAGCGCGCCGGGGAAGGGCACCACCGTGCGGCTGAGGTTCCCGGAACCCGCCTGATCAGGCCAGCAGGAGGCGGGCGTGCTCCAGGGCCTCGGGCCGGTCGGGGTGTCCGGAGAGCAGCCGGGCAAGCTCGCGGATCCGGGCGTCGGCCTCCACCCAGGCGGCACCGCTTCGGGTACGGCCCGCCTTGACCTCCTTGGCGAGGTGCAGGTGCGCGCCCGCCCGGGCGGCCACCTGGGCGAGATGGGTCACGCAGAGCACCTGGTGGCGCCCCGCCAGTTCGGCGATGGCGCGGCCCACGGCCAGGGCCGTCTCGCCGCCGATGCCGGCGTCCACCTCGTCCAGCACCAGGGTGAGGGCCGAGCCCTCCCGGTCCTTCTGCAGGGCCAGGCCCGCGCCCATGAGGGACAGCATCACCCGGCTCAGCTCGCCGCCGGAGGCGATCTTCGCCAGGGGGCGGAAGCCCTCGCCCGGGTTGGATTCGATCCAGAGAGCCGCGGCGGTGAACCCCTCGGGCGCCACACGCACAGCCCGGCCCTGCTGCAGCACCGGGCTGCCGGATTCCTCGGCGAGGGCGAGGCGGATCTGCAGCCGCGCGCCCTTCATGCCGAGGGCCGCCAGGCGGCGGTGGGCCTCGCCCTCGAGGGCTTCGAGAGCCCCCTCGCGCCGCCGGTGCAGGACTTCCGCCGCAGCGCGGTACGCCTCGGCGGCCTTGGCGAGGGCCCGCTCGAGCGCTTCCATGGAGGCCCCGCCTCCGAGCAGGTCCTTCTGCTCCTGCCTGAGCGCGGTCCAGGCCTCCGCCAGATCCGCGGGCTCGCAGCGATGGCGCCGGGCCTGCTTCTCGAAGGCCGCGAGGCGGGTCTCCACCTTCTCCAGCCGGGCCTCGCCACCCTCGGACCAGCGGCGGGCATGGTCCTGGGCCAGGGCCGCGAGGTCCTCGACCTCCAGCAGCGCCGACCGCAGTCGGTCCTGCTCCGTCCCAGCCTCGGGCCATACGGCGGCGGCCCGGGCCAGGGCCCGCTGGGCGGCCTCCAGCTCGGGCAGGGCGCGGTCCAGGGCCTGGGCGCCCTCCGTGTAGGCGTGCTCCAGGGCGGCGGCGTGGCGCAGGGGCTCCCGTTCCGCCCGCAGCTGGTCCCACTCGCCGGGCCTGGGGCCCAGCTTCTCCAGCTCCGCCAGCTGCTCGGCGAGGGCGGCGAGGCGGGACTCCCGCTCCTCCTCGCTGCGGCGCCGGGCCCTCAGGGCGGCGGCGGCGGCGCGCACGGCCTCCGCCTCAGCGGCGAGATCCGCCGTGAGGCCCAGTACCTCGTCCAGGAGGGTGAGATGGCGCTCCTCGGCCAAGAGACTCTGGTGATCGTGCTGGCTGGCCAGGCGCATCCAGAGCCGGCCGGCCTCGCGGAGATCCCCGACGGCGCAAGGGGCGCCATTGATCCAGGCCCGGGCACGGCCGCCGACCTCCCGGCGGAGCACCACAGGATGCTCCTCCGGCAGGCCCCGGGCCTGGAGGAAGGCCAGCCAGGCTGCGCCGTCACCCTCCACCACGCCTTCCACCACCGCGCGCTCGGCGCCGCGGCGCACGAGCTCGGCATCGGCCCGGGCGCCGACGAGGAGGCTGAGGGCGTCCACCAGCAGGCTCTTGCCCGCGCCGGTCTCGCCGGTGAGCACGGTGAACCCGGGACCCAGCTCCAGGCCGAGATCCTCCACGAGCGCCAGATTCTGGATGCGGAGCGAAGCGAGCATTTGCTCCAGGGTAGCGGAGCGGCGCGCGGGAGTGCGAAGCTGGGCCGATGTTCGAAGGGACCTACCTCGAGGCCATCCGCCGGGCGCTCCACGACGCCCTGGCCGAGGATCCGTCCGTCTTCTGCCTCGGGGAGGACATCGGCCGCTACGGCGGGGCGTTCGGGGCCACCGCCGGGCTGCTGGAGGCCTTCGGCCCGGACCGGGTGATCGACACGCCCATCGCGGAGCAGGCCATCGCCGGGGCGGCCATCGGCGCGGCGCTCCTGGGGCGGCGTCCGGTGGCGGAATTCCAGTTCATGGACTTCGTCCTGCTGGCCTCGGACCTCATCAGCAACTTCGCCGCCGGCACCCATTGGCGGTGGGGGGCGCCCTGCCCGGTGGTGTTCCGGGGGCCCTGCGGCGCCGGCGTCCACGGCGGCCCCTTCCACAGCCAGAATCCCGAAGGGCACTTCCTGGGGCGGCCCGGCCTCAAGATCGTCGCGCCGGGCACGGTGGAGGACGCCTACGCCCTGCTGCGGGCCAGCATCGCGGATCCGGATCCGGTGCTCTTCCTGGAGCACAAGGCCCTCTACCGCCGCCTCAAGGGTCGCTGGGAGACGCCGCCCTCGGCGCGCCTGGGACAGGCGGCCCTCCGCCGGGACGGCGCGAAGGGCGTGATCCTCACCTATGGCGCCGCCCAGCACGCGGCCCTGGAGGCCACCGCGGACCTGGACCTGGCGCTGCTGGACCTGCGGACCCTCCAGCCCCTCGACCTCGAGACCATCGCGGCCCTGGTGAAACGCACCCACCGGGCCCTGGTGCTCACGGAGGCCAGCCTCTCCAGCGGCCCTTCCGCCGAGCTGGCGGCCCGCATCCAGGACGCCTGCTTCCCCTGGCTGGACGCCCCGGTGCAGCGGCTCGGCTCGGAAGATTCCTTCACGCCCGCCAGCCCACCGCTGGAATCCGCCTTCCTCCCGGGTCCGGCGCGCATCCGCCGGGCCGCCGAGGAGCTTCTGGCCTGGTGAATCTCCCGGGAGCCCAGGCTTCAGTTGGGACCGGGCGGGGCCGATGGGAAGATGGAGCGACGTTCCCAGGAGGCCGGAGGGCGTGTTGAAGCGGTTCGGGACAAGCAGGATCTGGATGATGGCCGGGGCCCTGCTCCTGGCTTCGGTCCGCCTGCAGGGACAGACCCTGGGCAGCCCCAGCACCCTGGAGTTCGGGGAGGTGGTCGTGGCGCCCACCGGCGGCAGCCTCACCCTGGATCCGGCCACCGGGGCCATCACCGGTTCGACCAGCGTGTATCCCACCTCGGGCCTCGCGACCTCCGCCTCGGCCATCGTCGCCACGGACCGCGCCGGACGGACCGCCTACGTCTACACCACCGTCAACAGCTTCACGCTCTCGGGCCCGGGCGGCTCCTTCGCCGTGAGCCCCGGGCCCTTCTACACGGAGTATCCGGGCGACTCTTTCACCTTCCCCGGCAACAAGGGCAGTGTCTCCCTCACCTTCCACGTGGGAGGGACCCTCACCATCCCCGCCAACCAGGCGGCGGGGGACTACACCGGGGCCCTGCCGATCTTCATCCAGGACAACATCGGGAACAACTCCAACACCATCTCCCTCCCGGTCCACATCCGCCTGATCGCGCCCATCGCCCTCAACCGGACTCAGGACCTCGACATGGGCGTGGTGGTCCCCGGCACCACCTCCGGATCCGTCACCCTGAACCCCGCCACGGGCGCCCAGGGCGTCACCGGCGGCGTGCTCTACGCCTCGGGGACCGGTCAGCCGGCCCTGTTCGCCGCCTCGGGCGAACCCAATCACGCCTTCTCAGTCTCCCTCGGCTCCCCCACCGTCTCGCTGTCCGGTCCCTCGGGCGCCATGACGCTCTCGCTCATGGCGAGTCCCACCGGCCTCTCCACCTTCAACGGCTCCGGCACCGCCACCCTCAGCCTGGGCGGAACCTTGTCCGTGGGGGCCAACCAGGCGGAAGGCGACTACCTCGGCACCTTCTCGGTGACGGTGGCCTACCCCTGAGGACGGCGATCCCGGGGCTCGGCAGAGCCCGTGGCCTCAGGCGAGGAACGGAACGAGGAAAGGGGCCCCCGCAGGCCCCCTTCCTTTATCCATGGCGCTTCCCTGCGCTTTCCTCAGGCTTCCTCACCCCAGGTGGGTCACCTCCGTCGCCAGGAAGCGCTGGGCGCCCCCTGCCGTGATCTTGTCGGCCCTGAACTCGACGGCTTCGCCCGCACGAAGCCCCTCGGCCCGGACCGCATCCCCCAGTTCCACGCGCAGGGTCCCGAACCCCATGCGCAGGCGCACCGTGGCGCCGTCGATCCCTTCCACGACGCCCCGCAGCGTCACGTTCCCCAGGGCCGTGACCCCCGGCATCCGCTGCCAGGTATCCCGGTGCAGGATGATCACCCGGGCCTGGGCCGACCCGCTGGCCGGCGCCTGGGCGGAGAGGACGGACGCGGCCACGAGACCCGTGAGCAGAATCGCGCGCTGGATCATGGCTGCCTCCTCTCGGGGGGAGGAAGTGCAGACAGGATGCCAAGTTGGCTATTCGCCTAACCCATTCATATTCAATTCTTGAAAATCCGGTCTTCGAGTCCTGTTGGACGGGGATTCCAGGAACTGGACGTGGATTCTAGATTCTGGACGGCCGGCCGAAGGCCTTGAGCTTCTGGTAGAGGGTGCTCCGCGGAATGCCCAGCCGCCGGGCAGCGGCCTCCACCCTGCCACCCTCGGCCTTCAGCACCCGCTCGATGTGGAACCGCTCCAGGGCCTCCAGGGTCAGATCCTCGGTGGGGTCCTGCATCGGAAGGCCATGCACATCGCCGAGGACCAGATCCCCGGCCTCCAGGCGGTTGCCCTGGCAGGCGAGGAGGCCCCGCTCCAGGACATTCCGGAGCTCGCGGATGTTGCCGGGCCAGGGATGGGCCTGGAGGCGGGCCATGGCCGGCGGGGCGATCTCCCGCACCGGCTTCCGGAGGTCCTCCGCCAGGTTCTCCAGGAGATGGAGGGCCAGCAGGGGGACGTCCTCCGCCCGCTGGCGCAGGGGCGGGACGCGGATCGGCAGGGCGCTCACGCGGTAGAACAGGTCCGCCCGGAACCGCTTCTCCTGGACCAGGGATTCGAGGTCCTGGTGGGTGGCGGCGATGAGCCGCACATCCACGGACCGGTCACTGAGGCCCCCCAGCCGCCGGAAGCGCCGCTCCTCGAGCACCTTCAACAGCTTGGGCTGGATCGCGAGGTCCATGTCGCCGAGCTCGTCCAGGAACACCATGCCCCGGTTGGCCACTTCCAGGAGGCCGGGCTTGGGTCCCGCGGCGCCGGTGAAGGCGCCCTTCTCGTAGCCGAACAGCTCGCTCTCCAGGAATTCGGGGCGGAAACCCGCGCAGTTCAGCTCCACGAGGGGCTCCGCGGCGCGAGGGCCGTGGCGGTGGATCCACCGGGCCAGCTCGCTCTTGCCGGTGCCCGTCTCTCCCAGGAGCAGCACCGCCCCCTCGGCCTCGGCCGCCCGGCGGCATTCGGCTTCCAGGGCGCGGATGGCGGCGCTCATGCCGAGGAAGGGGTTCAGTTCCCGCCGCTGGCCGCCCTCCCTCGCCATCTGGCGGCGCCGGGCCCGGTGGTCCTCCATCACCCGCTCCAGCACCGCGCCCAGGCTGGGCAGGTCCACGGGCTTCACGAGGAACTGGTCCATGCCCCGCTGGATGGCCTTCACCGCCAGCTCGATGCTGCCGTGGGCGGTGAGCATGACCACCGGCACGAAACCATCCACGGCCCGCAGACGGCCCAGGAGATCCACGCCGTCGCCGTCCGGCAGCGCGTAATCCAGCACCACGAGGTCCACGGGCGTGGTCCGGAACACCTTCTCCGCCTCCGCGCAGCTGTCCGCCAGGACCACCCCGTAGCCCCGGGATTCCAGGAAGCTTTGGAGGGCGAAGCGGATGCCCTCCTCGTCATCCACCACCAGCACACGGATGCGGGGGCTCACTTCGGACCCTCCTTCCAGACGGGCAGCATAACCCTGAGCCGCAGCCCGCCCCGCTCGAGACCTGCCGACACCTGGCCCCCATGGGCCTCGATCAGGCGGCGGGCGATGGCCGGGCCCAGGCGCGACATGGCCTTCTCCCGGTAGTAGAAGGGCTCGAAGAGCCGGGCGGGATCCAGCTCGCGGCCCCGGGCCGGCGCGCCCGAGATCCCGAGCTCCAGCCAGGGCCGGTCGCCACCCTCCAGCAGGGACCCCTCCACGGAGACGACGCCGCCGGGGTGGGTCTCCAGCACGGTGAGCTCCACGATCCGGCGGAGGGCCCGCTCCAGGGCGGTGCGATCCATGCGCTCGAAGGGGCCGGGCGACGGCGCCTGGAGGACGATCCGGACGCCCCGTTCGCCGGCGAGGGCTTCCGCCAG
Organism: Holophagaceae bacterium; assembly: GCA_035758545.1. Taxonomy (GTDB): domain Bacteria; phylum Acidobacteriota; class Holophagae; order Holophagales; family Holophagaceae; genus JAFDVN01. Next base: position 9,098 of record DASTWQ010000077.1, read on the forward strand.
ACGGCAGGTCTGGCCCAGCACGGGCTCCACGGGCTGCAGGGCGAAGGCCAGGGCGCCGGGGTTGCCATACTCCGCCAGCTCCTCCAGGAACTCCTGGAGCCGGAGCAGGTTCTTCCTCAGAGCCCCGCCGTGGGCGGCCTCGGGAGAGTCCGCGCCGAACCGGGCCTCGAAGGCGTCCAGTCCAGCGCCCATGGCGAAGAGGAAGTTGCGGAGTTCATGGACCACGCCGGGCACGAAGGAGGCGCCTTCCGGCCCCCTGGGCTGCCGCCGCCGCTCCGCGCCCAGGCGGCGAAGGCGGAGCAGTTCCAGGGCCAGGGCCGCAAGGTCCGACGTCAGCTGGGCGGCCCCGTCGGCCTCGGCCACCTCCAGCCGCCCTTCCACGTCGGTCCCCTCCAGGGCGAAGGCCGCCGCCGGCCCGGTGGCGGGCAGGCCCGACGCGGCCTCGAACCACTGGCCACCTCGGTCGCCAATGGTCAGCCGGGCCCCGCCGGTGCCCCGGGCCGCCAGGTCCACCAGCCGCTGGAGCCCCGCCAGATCGGAGGGGTCCGAGAATCCATGCCGGCGCCGCGCCGCGTCGAGCGGATCCGGCAGGGAGTTGGAAAAGTCCGCCATCTTGATTCGAGTCCGTAGGTGGCCTCATGGTAGACCGCTTCCGGGCCCCCCCGACAGCCGGGCTCAAAATTCAAGGCTTGGCCAGCTCGGATCGATACCTAGGACGGAAGGGCGATCATCCCGCAGGATTTCCTAGGAAACTCCTTGATCGGCCTCCCTCCGACCCTCCATGCTTGAGGGTTCGGGATTCCCTGCCCCCGCGCTTCCCTTCCTCCCAGGAGACCACATGACCCGCGCATTCCTCGTGGGCGCCCTCGCGCTCGCTTCCGCCTCCGCTTTCGCCGCCGGCACCTCCGCCTCCCAGTCCGCCACCGCCAAGGTGAAGATCCGCAAGGCGATCACCCTGACGAACACCGCCGGCCTGGACTTCGGCGGCATCGTGGTCACCGGCAACGTGGCCGACACCGGCACCGTGACCGTCTCCGCCGCCGGCGCCCTGAGCACCAGCGGCGCTTCCGTCAGCGGCACCTTCAACACCCCGGCCGCCGCGGCCTTCAACGTGGGCGGCTCCAAGAACGCCACCTACGCGATCACCCTGCCCTCCTCCGCCGTGACCCTCACCGGTTCCGCGGGCGGCACCCTGTCCGTCGGCACCTTCACCTCGGCCACCGGCAGCGGCACCGCCACCCTGAACGGGTCCGGCACCGACACCCTGACCGTCGGCGCCACGCTGACCGTCCCCGGCAACGCCACCGAAGGCGACTACGCGGGTTCCTTCACCGTCACCGTCGCCTACAACTGATCCCAGGCGGCGTCTGCTCCGGCAGGGGGCGCCCTTGGGCGCCCCCTGCCTCATGATGGACCCATGAAACCCCTCGCCCTGCTCCTCCTCGCGGCCCTGGTGGCCCCTTCCCTGCGCGCCCAGGCGGCGGCGGGGGATCTGCTCGTGTCCCCGGCCCGGGTCACCCTGGACGACCGGGAGCGCACCGCGGAGCTCATCCTGAGCAATCGCGGCACCGCCGCAGACACCTATCGGATCCGCCTCATCCGCATGGTGATGGACGCCGAGGGCGGGCTGAAGGCCGACGAGGCGCCACTGCCTCCTGGCGCGGTGGATCCCGCGCAGCTGGTCCGCTTCGCGCCCCACCAGATCACCCTGGAACCCGGGCAGACCCAGGTGCTGCGGGTGATGCTCCGCAAGCCCGCCGCCCTGCCGGACGGGGAGTACCGGGTGCACATGCTCTTCCAGGCGCTGCCCCAGGAGCTCTCGGGCGCGCCGCCGGCCCGGGAGAAGGCCAAGGGCGTCTCCATCCGGCTCATCCCGATCATGGGCCTCGCGATCCCCGTGGTCGTCCGCCAGGGCGAGATCCAGGCCCAGCCGGGGATCGGAGCGCTGAAGCTGGCCCAGGCCCAGGGGCATCCGGCCCTTGATTTCCAGCTCACCCGCGCCGGCAACGCCTCCGTCTATGGCGACCTGGAGGTGGTGTTCCAGCCGAAGACCGGGAAGCCCGTGACCGTCGGAGCCCTCAACGGCATCGCCGTCTATCCGCCGCTGCCCAGCCGCCATGTCCTGCTGCCCCTGGAGGCCCCCAAGGGCCTGCCCCTCAAGGATGGCGCGCTCCTGCTGACCTTCCGCGTGCCCGGCGATCCGGTGCCGGCGGCGGAGGCCCGGCTCGAGCTGCCATGACCCTCGGGGGCGGGAGTCTGTCCCGCGGCGCCTGGCCCCTCGCTGGTCTCGTCACGCTGAGCCTCATCGGCGGGGCTCCGGCTGGACCGGGGATGCCGGGTGCGGTCCGGCCGGAAGCGGCTCCCGGCGCCGCGCCGGCGGGCCCGCCCGGGGGCTTTTCCAGCCGCTCCGACGACGAGCTCCTGCTCTTCGAGGTGCGCCTCCAGGGCGCCACGCTGAGCGATACCTTCCCGGGCTACCCGGTAAGGGACGGCGTGCTCGTACCCCTGGGAGAGCTCTGCCGACTGCTGGGCCTCGCCATCACGACGGATCCCCTCACGGGCAAGGCCGGCGGATTCCTCCTCCAGGAATCCCGCACCTTCGCCCTGGACACCGGCACAGGTACCGTGACCTTGAGCGGCAAGGCCCAGGCCTACGACCGGTCCCAGGTGGAAGTGCACCCGGACGATCTCTATGTGGATACGCGGCTCCTGGCAGCCTGGCTGCCCCTGGACCTGAAGGTGGACAAGCTGGGCGCGCGGATCACCGTGACCCCCCGGGAGCCACTCCCCGCCCAGGTGCAGGCCGATCGCCTCCTGGGCCGCGGCGCCTTCGGCGGCCTGCGGGCGGACCGTCACCACTACGCCCCGGTCGAGGACCCCTACCGCTGGATCGAGACGCCCATGGTGGACGAGACCCTCCGCCTCTCGTCCGGACCGCCCCTGCCGGGGGAATCCGGCCGCAGGAACCTGCTCCAGAGCACCACCTACGCCACGGGCGACCTGCTGGCCATGAGCGCCAGCGCCTACGTCTACGCCGACAGCCAGGGCGAGCACAGCCTCCTCGCGACCCTGGGCCGCAGGAATCCCGAGGGCGGGCTGCTGGGCCCCCTGGACGCCACGGAGTTCGAGCTCGGCGAGGTGTTCGACCCGGGCCTCGCGACCATCTCCCAGGCCACCGGCGGGACCGGCGCCTTCCTCACCAACTTCCCGCTGAACTCCGACATCTTCGGGGACAAGCGGACCCTGCGCGGCAACCTCCCGCCGGGCTGGCAGGTGGAGCTCTATCAGAACGGGGCGCTCATCGGCTTCCAGGCCAGCCGCGCGGACGGCCTCTACGAATTCCGCGAGGTGCCGCTGCTCCATGGGTGGAACGATTTCCGCCTCGTGTTCTACGGCCCCCAGGGCCAGCGGCGGGAGGAGGTCCAGCACCTCGACAACAGCGCGCCGCTGGTGCCGAAGGGCGGCTTCCGCTACCGCGTGCAGGGCGAGGAGCTCCATGGCGGCCTCGGGCGCCGGGCCTACGCCCTGGGCCAGCTCGGCCTCACGGACCAGGTGTCGGCTTTCGCGGCCGCCGCGAGCGTGGACCTCAGCACCGGCCAGCGGCGGGACTACGGCCAGGCGGGCCTGCAGGGGAGATGGAACCTCCTCAGTGCCCAGGGGACCTTCAGCCGCGCCACCCAGGGCGGCACCGCCGAGGAGCTGGCCCTGGGCACCCGGCTCAGTGACAGCCTCTCCCTGACCCTCAAGCGGGCGGAGCTGCAGGACGGCTTCATCAGCGACGTCTACCTGCCGATCTATGGCCTCATCCGGAACCGCACCGACCTGGACCTCAGCGGCGTCGCCCCGAGTCTCGCCCATCCCCTGCTCACCCTCGGCGCGACCCTGCGGCGGGACGAGCTGGTGGACGGCGGCAGCACCCTCCTCCTGAGCCCCCGCCTCGGGACCTCCGTGGGCGGCTGGTTCGCGATGAACACCCTCAGCTATCAGCGGACCTCCCTGCCCACCGGCGCCAGCGCCAGCAGCTTCGGCACCTTCCTCCTGAGCCGCTTCTTCGGCGCCTTCGCCCTGCGGGGCGAGGCCACCTACGGCGTCTCGCCAGACCGGCACCTGCAGACCTTCGCGGCCTACCTGGACACCACGGCCCTCCGGCCGTGGGCCATCCAGGCCGGCGCGCTCCGGGTGGTGGACAGCGGCGAGACCAAGCTGCTCGCCAGCGCCACCAAGTCCATCGGGCGGATCGGGGTGGGCCTCGAGGCCAGCTGGTCCAGCCGCAGCGGCTGGACCGCGGCGGTCACGGTGCGCATGGGTCTCTCCCGGGAGCCCCGCCAGGGCCGCTGGAGTTCCGACGCCCTGGGCGTGGCGCCCTACGGGGCCCTCTCCACCCAGGCCTTCCTGGACGCCAACGGCAACGGCCGCCTCGACCCCGGCGAGCGCCCGCTGCCCGGCGTGGGGACCTTCGTGAACGGCGTGGCCCGGGCCGAGGCGGCCAACGCCCAGGGGGTGCTGTACCAGCACTCCATCCCGGGCGACATCCGCGCCAAGGTGCTGGTGAACCCCTCCACCCTGCCGGACCCCATGATGCAGCCCGAGGGCGATGGCCACACCTTCATCCCCCGGGCCGGGCACGTCACCCGCCTGGACCTGCCGGTGGTGCAGACCGGCGACGTGAACGGCACCATCTTTCTACTGGGCGCCGATGGCGCGGCCCGGCCGCTTCCGGGCCTGACGGTGGAGCTGGTGGACGCCACCGGCCGCGTGGCCGCCTCCGCCCGCGCCGCCTACGACGGGTACTACGAGCTCCAGGGCTTCCCCGCGGGGCAGTACCAGCTCCGCATCCGGCCCGAGGACCTGGACCGGCGCCACCTCGCCCCCGCAGCCCTCCGCCCGCTGGACCTCACCGGAGAGCACCTGGAGCGGGACGGCGAGGACTGGCGGCTCCAGCTGGCCGGGGTCCCGTCGCCGGAGCCGCCCCCGCGCCCGGCGCCCGTGCTCGCGCCCGAGAAGGCGCCTTCCCTGCCGGTGCCCGCGCCCCTCCACCCTCTGCAGCCGGTTCCGCCGGCGGCCCTCCGCCAGGCGGTCCTCCAAGGCGATCCCAGGGAGGCCGCTCAGCTCTCCGCAGCCTGGCTGGCCCAGGCCGATCTGAAGGGCTGGGCGGTGCGGGCCCAGGTGGGCGCCCTTCCCGCAACGCTGCTGGAGGCCGCGGAGGCGCTCTCCCCCAGGGACGGCGCCGTCCTCCTGCGCCCCTGGGCCCTGTCCAACGGCCAGTGCGCGCGCCAGTACTTCGTGGCCGGCTTCCCCTCCCGCGCCGCCGCGGAGCGCTATGCCGCCCACCTCCGGGCCGCCGGGCGCCGGGATCCGGCCCTGGACCTGGACCCGCCGAAGGTGGTCCCGGTGAAGGACCTGCTGGGCGCCGAGCCGCCCTGCTCCTACTACGCGGACTGAGGCGACCTGCGGCTAGTGCTGCCGCATCAGCCAGGCGACGAGCCGCTGGCGGAAGCCCTGGGGGTTGTCCAGGTCGAGGCTCGTCAGGCGGGCCGGATGCTCCATCTCGGTGAAGGCCAGGGGGGACGCGTCCGGCGCCCTCAGGCCCCCCAGCGGGCTGCGCACCATGCCCCGGCGTTCCACCAGGGTGGGCCGCCAGTGCTTGCGCCGTTCCACGCCGTTCCAGGCCATCGCGCCCTCCGGTGACCGCCCAAGATAGGCCATCCGCCGCGGTCCGCCACGGCCGGGGCGGGACCGGCGTGGCAGACTGGGTCTCTTTCCGGGACCATCCATGGGCCGTATCCAGGGCACCCAGGTGCCGACGCTCCTCCCCGACGCCGGACCGGTGCACGTGTTCCTCATGGGGGAAGCCCCGGGTCCCCTCGGCGCGGACCAGAGCGGGATCCCCTTCTGGGGCGACCGGGCGGGCCGACTCGTCTACCAGGCCCTGGCGGCCGCGGGCCGGGCGGAGGTTCCGATGGAGGCCTGGGGCCTCTGGGACGGCGCGCGGCTCCGGGCGGCGGGGCTCCGGCCCCGCCTCCGGGGCGTGGCCCTGGGCAACGCCTTCCCCCGGTGCCCCACGGCGGACGGGGAGCGGTTCCGGGCCCCCAAGGACGGCGAGCTGCGGGACCCGGACAACCTCCGGCGCCTCGCCGGGGACCTCCAGGCCGCTGCCGCGCGATGCCCCGGGCGGCTCCGGATCCTCGGGCTCGGCCGCCGCGCCGCCTGGGTGCTGGCGCGGCTCCCGGAGCCGCCGCCCCACGAGCTGCAGGTGCTGCCCCACCCGTCGGCCCAGGGCCTGCTCCAGGCCGCGCCGGACCGGGGCCGCGGCCTACGGCTCCAGGACCTGCAGACCGCCTGGGTGGCGGATCTGACCGCTCAGCTCCGAAACGGGTCTTAACAAGATTTAATGTAAGCCTCGCATGGTGAGGTCTCGTAGGCTGGAGGCTCGGCCTCCTTCGGCCGGGATCCTTGTCATGGAGGTCTTCGTGCGCGTTCTCACGGCCCTGGTGCTCGGCACCGCCATCCTCGCCCCCGCCCCCGGCTGGGCGGCCGGCCCCGCCGGCGCCGCCCTGCCCGCGCCCGTCGCCTCCGTGGAGGGCATCACGGAGTACCACCTGGCCAACGGCCTGCGGGTGCTGCTCTTCCCGGACGCCACCAAGCCCAACGTCACCGTGAACGTGACCTACCTCGTGGGCAGCCGCTGCGAAGACTACGGCGAGACCGGCATGGCCCACCTGCTGGAGCACCTCCAGTTCAAGGGCACGGACCGCCACACCGCGATCCCCAAGCTGCTTCAGGGCATGGGTGCGCGCTACAACGCGTCCACCTGGTTCGACCGCACCAACTACTTCGAGACCTTCCCCGCCACGGAGGAGAACCTCCGCGCCGCGCTGGACCTCGAGGCCGACCGCATGGTCCACAGCCACATCTCCCGCCAGGACCTGGATTCGGAGATGACGGTGGTGCGCAACGAATTCGAGAGCGGGGAGAACAGCCCGATCCGGGTCACGCTCCAGCGCATCCAGGCCGTGGCCTTCGACTGGCACAACTACGGCAAGGACACCATCGGCGACCGCAGCGACATCGAGCACGTCAACATCCAGCACCTCCAGGCCTTCTACCGGAAGTACTACCAGCCCGACAACGCGGTCCTCCTGGTGGCCGGCAAGTTCGACCCCGCGGCCACGCTGAAGGAGATCGTGGCGGAATTCGGCGCCATCCCCCGCCCCGCCCGTGAGCTCGAGCGCACCTGGACCACCGAGCCCACCCAGGACGGCGAGCGCCAGGTGGTGGTCCGCCGCGTGGGCGGCACCCCCTTCGTCGGCGTGGGCTACCACATCCCCGCCTCCTCCCACCCCGACCGCACCGCCTTCGACATGCTGGGCCTGGTCCTGACCTCCGCCCCCTCGGGCCGGCTCTACAAGGCCCTGGTGGAAACCAAGCTGGCCGCCCAGGTCGGCGTCCAGTCCGTGGACAGCCTCGAGCCCGGCTACGCCATCTTCGCCGCGATCCTGCCCAAGGACGGCGACGTGGAGAAGGCGAAGGCCGCGATGATCGGCGTCCTCGAGGACCTCGCGAAGCACCCCATCACCCAGGAGGAGACCGACCGGGCCCGGGCCCAGCTCATGACGCAGATCGACAAGGCCACCTCGGACACCTCCTCCCTCGGCCTGGCCCTGAGCGAGTACATGGCCGCCGGGGACTGGCGCCTCTTCTTCCTCCAGCGGGACCGCATCCAGGCCATGAAGCCCGAGGACCTGACCCGCGCCGCCGCCGAGTACCTGAAGGCGAGCAACCGCACCGAGGGCGAGTACGTCCCCACCGAGCATCCGGACCGCGCGGAGATCCCCGCCACGCCGGACGTGGCGGCGATGGTGAAGGACTACAAGGGCCGGGCCCTGGTGGCCCAGGGTGAGGCCTTCGATCCCAGCCCCGCCAACATCGAGAAGCGCACCGAGCGCTTCAAGGCGGCCAACGGCCTGCAGGGCGCGCTGCTCCCCAAGCGGACCAAGGGCGAGCGCGTCAGCGCCACGCTGACGCTCCGCTTCGGCAGCGAGCAGACCCTGAAGGACCAGGGCGCGGTCCCTGACCTCGTGGCCGACATGCTCCAGCGCGGCACCACCACCTTGACCCGCCAGCAGATCCAGGACCGGCTCGATCAGCTCAAGGCCACCATGAGGGTCTTCGGCGGTCCCGACTCCGTGACCGTGGTCCTGGACGCCACCCGCCAGACCCTGCCCGAGACGCTCAAGCTGGCCCAGGACGTGCTCCAGCATCCCTCCTTCCCTGAGCAGGAGTTCAAGCTTCTCGTCGACGAGCAGGTCACCGGCCTGGAGCAGCAGAAGAACGAGCCGACCGCCAAGGCCGTGGAGCGCCTGCGCAGCCTCACGGATCCCTACCCCGCCGGCCACCCGCTGCACTCGGACACGGCCGAGGAGAGCGAAGCTGACCTGAAGGCCGCCACCCTGGACCAGCTGAAGGCCTTCCACGCCGCCTTCTACGGGGCCCAGGCGGCCACCTTCGCCGCCGTGGGCGACTTCGACGCCCCGGCCATCCGCAAGGAGGTCGAGTCCCTCTTCGGCGGATGGACGGCCCGGACGCCCTTCGCCCGGATCCCCCGCCTCGCGGAGAAGGCCGCGCCGGCGGACGTGGCCGTCGAGACGCCGGACAAGGCCAACGCCTTCTTCGTCGCCTCCGAGGCCGTCGCGATGAAGGACAGCGACGCGGACTACCCCGCCATGGTCGTCGCCAACTTCATCCTGGGCGGCAGCACGCTGAAGAGCCGCATCGGCGACCGCCTCCGGCAGAAGGAGGGCTTCAGCTACGGGGCCGGCAGCCAGTTCGCGGCTCCCTCCCTGGACCCCGCCGGCTCCTGGGCCGCCTACGCCATCTACAACCCCGGCGTGGCGGACAAGCTCGAGGCCGCCTTCAAGGAGGAGCTGGCCCGGGCCCTGAAGAGCGGCTTCACCGCCGATGAGCTGACCTTCGCCAAGCAGGCGCTCCTGCAGAGCCGCGAAGTGGGCCGCACCAGCGACCCCGGCCTCGCGGGCAAGCTCTCCGGGGACCTTTTCCTGGACCGGACCATGGCCTACGACGCCGACCTGGACGCGAAGCTCCAGGCCCTCACCCTGGACCAGGTGAACGCCGCCCTGCGCGCCCACCTGGAT
>DASTWQ010000065.1:0-4384 GCA_035758545.1 Holophagaceae bacterium
CCCGGAACCGATGGCACGGTCTGGTCCCTCCTGGCCGCCCAGGGCGCCACGGGCGCCACCGGACCCCAGGGGGCCACTGGGCCGCAGGGGGCCACTGGACCCACGGGCGCCACCGGAGCGGCCGGGCCGGCCGCCACCGTCACCGTCGGTACCACGACCACCGGCGCCTCGGGCTCTTCGGCCTCCGTGACCAACTCCGGCACCTCCTCCGCGGCGGTGCTGAACTTCACGATTCCCTCGGGCCCGTCCGGCCCGACGGCGGCCCACGTGGTCTCCAGCGGGAACTACAGCGTCGGGAGCAACGACAGGGCGGTGATCGTGACCTGGGGCAACAGCACCTCGTCCCCGACCATCACGCTGCCGGATCCGACGGCCAACGCCAACCGGATCATCTACGTCATGGCCGGGGGCAACCACTTCACGCTGAGCTGCGGGACCAGCAACAAGATCCAGGACGGCACCGGCACCACCAGCTCCACCTCCTATGCCCTGGTGAGCAGCGTCCTCTTCCAGTACGGCTACTGGACCCTGATCTGCGTCTCCGACGGCACCTACTGGTACGTCAACTGAGCCGCCGCCAGCCTGACGCGGGGTAGGGCCCGGAAGGCCCTACACTGGGCGCGATCCCCCGGAGCGCCCGTGCCCTACCCCCGCCTGCTGGAACCGCTGGACCTCGGCTTCACCACGCTGAAGAACCGCGTGCTCATGGGCTCCATGCACACGGGGCTGGAGGAGGAGCGGGGCGGCTTCGACAGGCTCGCGGCCTTCTACGCGGAGCGGGCGAAGGGCGGCGTGGGCCTCATCGTCACCGGCGGCATCTCGCCGAACCTGCGGGGGCGGCTCATGCCCTTCGGCGCGCAGCTGAGCTGGCCCTGGCAGGTGGCCCGGCACCGCAAGGTCACCGAGGCCGTCCATGCCGCGGGCGGGAAGATCGCCATGCAGATCCTCCACGGCGGCCGCTACAGCTACCACCCCTTCGCCGTGGCACCCTCCGCCGTGAAGTCGCCCATCACGCCCTGGAAGCCCTCGGCCCTCAGCGCCCGGGGCGTGCGCGCCACCATCCGCGACTACGCCCGCTGCGCGCGGCTCGCCCAAAGGGCGGGCTACGACGGCGTCGAGATCATGGGCAGCGAGGGCTACCTCATCAACCAGTTCATCGCCGCCCGCACCAACCGTCGCACGGACGAATGGGGCGGCAGCTACGCGAACCGCATGCGCTTCCCCCTGGAGATCATGAAGGCGGTGCGGGACGCGGTGGGGCCGGACTTCATCCTCATCTTCCGGCTGTCCATGCTGGACCTGGTGCCGGACGGCTCCAGCTGGGAGGAGGTCGTCGAGCTCGCGAAGGCCCTGGAGGCCGCCGGCGTGACGATCCTCAACACCGGCATCGGCTGGCACGAGGCCCGGGTGCCCACCATCGCGACCATGGTGCCCCGGGGCGCCTTCACCTGGGTGACGCGCCGCCTGAAGGGAGAGGTGTCCATTCCCCTCGTCACCACCAACCGCATCAACGCGCCGGACGTGGCCGAGGCCATCCTGGCCGCCGGGGACGCGGACATGGTGAGCATGGCCCGGCCCCTGCTCGCGGATCCGGACTTCGTGGCCAAGGCCGCCGCGGGCCGGCCCGAGGCCATCAACACCTGCATCGCCTGCAACCAGGCCTGCCTGGACCACATCTTCCGCGGCAAGCCCGCCACCTGCCTCGTGAACCCCCGTGCCGCCCGGGAGACGGAGCTGACCTTTACGCCGACGCCCGCGCCCAAGCGCCTGGCCGTCGTCGGCGGCGGCGCGGCGGGCCTCAGCTTCGCCGCCCACGCCGCCGAGCGCGGCCACCGGGTGACCCTGTTCGAGGCCGCTCCGGAGCTCGGCGGCCAGCTCAACCTCGCCAAGCGCGTGCCGGGCAAGGAGGAGTTCTACGAGACCCTGCGCTACTTCCGGGGCCGCCTGGCGGAGGCCGGCGTGGAGCTGCGGCTCGGCGCCAAGGCCGGAGCGGCGGACCTGGCGGGCTTCGACGAGGTGATCCTCGCCAGCGGCGTGGTGCCCCGGTCGCCGGATCTGCCTGGCCTGGACCACCCGAAGGTCATCAGCTACCCCGACCTGCTCTCGGGGCGGAAGGCCGCCGGCGCCCGGGTGGCCATCATCGGCGCCGGAGGCATCGGCTTCGACGTGGCCGAGTACCTGGTGCAGGACGGCCAGAGCCCGGATCTCGCCACCTTCCTGCGGGAGTGGGGCGTGGACGCCGACCACGCCCACCGCGGCGGCCTGCTGCCGAAGCCGGAGGGCCTCCACGCCAAGCGCGAGGTCTACCTCTGCCAGCGCAAGGCGGACCGCATGGGCGCCTCCCTGGGCAAGACCACGGGCTGGATCCACCGCGCGGCGCTCAAGTCGGCCAAGGTGAAGATGCTCAGCGGCGTGAGCTACGAGCGCGTGGACGACCGCGGCCTCTGGATCCGGGAAGGGCAGGGCGAGCCCCGCTGCCTCGAGGTGGATTCCGTGATCCTCTGCGCGGGCCAGCTCTCCAACCGCGACCTGCTGTCGGACCTGCAGGCCGCCGGCCGGCCCGTGCACCTCATCGGCGGCGCCGCCCTGGCGGCGGAGCTGGATGCCCAGCGGGCCATCCGCGACGGCGCCGAGCTGGCGGCGCGGATCTGATATTCCACACGGAGCAGCGGGTTCGCGTGCCCGGCTCCGCACCGCCGCGCACGCGGCGCGCGCTGGTCAAAAGGCGCGTCCGTCACGGGCGCGTCATGGCTCCGGGCCGCGCCGGACGGGACCCTGAGGCTGTTTCAGGCCACTATGGACATCAGGAGATCTGGCTCCATGCAGGTGGACCACCGCTCATATCCCGGCGGCTTGCCGGTCGCGTGCCTCGCCCTCTTCGGGCTCGGGCTGCGCTATGCGCTGTTCCTCCCGGCGGCGCGGGCCTGCGGATTCTCCGCCTGGACCGCCACCGGGAACTTCTTCAGCTTCTTCACCGTGCACGCCAACCTGGCCCTGGCCCTGGTCCTGCTGGTCCCTGGCCGGCTCCGCCGGCCCTGGGCCCTGGGCGGCGCGACCCTCACCCTCGGGCTGGTGGGGCTCATCTACGAGACGCTCCTGCGGGGCGTGTGGAATCCCGGCGGCGGCGAGTTCCTGGCGAGCCTGATCCTCCATGACCTGGTGCCTCTCGCGGCCCTCGCGCTCTGGTTCCGCCGTCCGGAGCGCGGCGCCCTGCGCTGGCGGCATGCCTTCCTGTGGCTGATCTTCCCGGCCGCCTACCTGCTCTACCTGGTCTTCCGCGGCCTGGCCACGGGCTGGTGGATCTATCCCTTCCTGGATGTGCAGGCCCTCGGCGCGGCGCGGGTGGCCCTCACGGCGTCGGCGCTCCTGGGCCTCCACCTGCTGGGCGGGCTGGCCCTGGTGGCCTGGGACCGCCGGAGCCTCGCCCCGCAGGAGGAGGCTCCGGAGATCTTCGAGCTGGAGGAGGAGCCGCTGATGGATCCCTCGGGGGCCTGAGGGGGCACGCCCTTCAGGGGGCGGCCTTGAGGGCGGCGAGCCGCTGGGCGGCGAGGGTCGGGCAGCTCATGCGGTCCGCGGCCTCCCGGGGAGACTCGGCCTTCACCCGTCCGTAGCAGGCCCGGGCGGCCTCGGGGATGCCGAGCTGCTCGGCGATGCGGCCGAGGACGTACCACTCGTTCCCGCCGGGCTCGTCCGCGTCCCGGAGATCCATCTCCTTCAGCAGGAGGGCCTTCGCCTCGGTGGTGCGGCCCAGGTCCGCCAGCACCACGGCGAGGGTGTGCTCCGATGAGGCGTTCTCCCGGGACTGGGTGGCGGTGCGGATCAGGTCCAGGGTGTGGTCGGTGACCGCGCCACGGACCACCTGGCTCCAGGCGAGGTTGTTGTAGTCCGTGGCGCTGGCCCGGCCCCGGTCGATGAGGCTCTGCAGGCCCCGCTCGCCCTCCTCGAAGCGACCCAGGGAGCCCTGGAGCTGGCTGACGTCGCTCTGCAGATCCTCCAGCTCGGGGTGCTCGGCCATGCGGGCCTGGGCGTAGGCGATGGCCTCGGGGATCCGGCCCGCGTCCGTGAGGGAACCGAGGCGGATGCGCATGGCCTGGAGGGACTGAGGCGCCTCCTGGATCAGGCGGGCGCTGGCCGCCAGGCCCAGCTCGGGCTGCTGGGCGGTGTGGGCCGCGATCGCCAGCGCGACGTCGGCGGCGATGGCTTCCTGGGGATCCTTCAGGCCCGGGCGGAGGTCGGCGAGCTTCCGGGCGGTGTCGGCGGCGGACGTGTCGCCCGCCGCGGCGAGGGCGAGGGCTGCCAGGCGCAGGCGCTCCGGGGGGGCCTGGGCGCCGCGGGTCCAGAGCCGGGCGAAGGGCGAGCCCGCCGCAGCATCGTCCGCCGGGGG
>DASTWQ010000066.1:0-10614 GCA_035758545.1 Holophagaceae bacterium
GGCCCTGCGCACTCAGGGTCAACGCGCAGAGGAGAGCGATCGCGAGGCGCATCAGGACTCCTGGGGAGGATGGAGGATGGCCAGGATCTCCGATTCCGTCAGCCACCGCCACCCGCCGGGCGGGAGGTCGCCCAGCTCAAGGGTTCCGAGGGCTTCACGCAGAAGCCGGATGACCGTCAGGCCTTCGCGCTCGGCGAGGCGGCGGATCTGGCGGTTCCGGCCTTCGTGGAGGATGAACAGACCTTCCCGAGGGCCGCTGCGGCGCACCTCGCAGGGGCCGGCCTCGATCCCCCGGCCGAGGCTCCCGCCCTTCGCCATGCCTTCGAGCTGCGCGTCGGTGGGCTCGGCGTCGAAGGTCACGCGGTAGCGCTTGGGGTGCCGGCCCGGGGCCACGGCGGCGTCGGCGAAGGCGCCGTCGTCCGTGAGGAGCAGCAGGCCCTCGCTCTCCAGGTCCAGGCGCCCCGCGGCCACGCAGCCCGCCAGCTCCGGCGGCAGCGCCGCGGAAAGGTCCGGCCGGCCCCGCTCGTCCCGGGCGCTCACGACCACGCCCCGGGGCTTGTGCCAGAGGGCGTAGCGGCGGGACGCGGGCGCCTCCGCCCGCTGCCAGATGCCGTCCCGATGGACCTCCACCGGATCCTTCAGCCCGAAGCTCCGGTCCGGATCCCGCACGATGTGCCCATGCACCCGCACCCGGCCCTCCCGGACCAGCCGGGCCGCCTCCGCCCGGGGCGCCGCCCCCAGCCGCGACAGCAGCCGGTCGAGGGGGAAGCGGTCGCGATCGGCCATGCCCCCAGCCTGCCAGGAAATTTTTCCTGAAAGGGCCGCCGGGGAGGCGGCATGTCATGGTGAGCCCCATCCAACCGGCCCCAGGAGACCCCCATGCGCGCCCTCTGCCTCGTCCCCCTCGCCCTGACCCTCGCTGCCGGCAGCCCGGATGAGCTCCAGACCACCCGGCAGGACCAGAGGGCCCTGGCGGTGACCATCTACAACGGGAACCTGGCCCTGGTGAAGGACCAGCGGCTGGTGAAGCTGCCCAAGGGGGACGCCCGCCTGGCCTTCCAGGAGGTGTCCGCCCAGATCCAGCCGGAGACGGCCCTGCTGCGGGACCTCACGGATCCGAAGGGTTTCTGGACGCTGGAGCAGAACTTCGACTTCGACCTGCTGACGCCGGACAAGCTCCTGGACAAGTACGTGGGCCGCCAGGTGACGGTGGTCCGCACGGTGCCCAACCCCGACGGCGCCGGCGCGAAGGAGGTGCGCGAGACCGCGACGGTGCTCTCCACGAACGGCGGCGTGGTGCTCCAGTACCCGGACCGCATCGAGACCGGGATCAACGGCCGCCTGGTCTATGGGGACGTGCCCTCCAACCTCCGGGCCCGGCCCACCCTGGTGCTGAGCCTCCACAGCCCGGCGGAGAAGTCCCAGCTCCTGGAACTGAGCTACCTCACCGGCGGCCTCTCCTGGAAGGCGGACTACGTCGCGAACCTCTCCAGCGACGAGAAGACCCTGGACCTGAGCGGCTGGGTGACCCTCACCAACCAGAGCGGCATCGCCTACCCCGAGGCCACCCTCCAGCTCGTGGCGGGGGACGTGAACCGGGTGCAGCCCGAACGTTTGGCAGAGGTCACCTACAAATTGGCCCGCGCGGCAGAGGCCCCTGCGCCGGCCCAGATGGCCGAGCAGAGCCTCTTCGAGTACCACCTCTACACCCTGGACCGGCCCACCACGATCGCCGCGAACCAGACCAAGCAGGTGGCCCTGCTCTCGGCGTCCTCCGTGCCCGTCACCAAGACCCTGGTGCTCGAGGGCGCGCCCGGCTACTACCAGACGAGCTACAGCTCGAATGACGGCGACCTCGGCGACAAGCTGAAGGTGGGCGTCTTCCTCTCCTTCGACAACAAGGAAGCCAACCACCTCGGGATGCCGCTCCCCAAGGGGATCATCCGCGTCTACAAGCAGGATTCGGAGGGGCGCGCCCAGTTCGTGGGCGAGGACGGCATCGACCACACGCCCCGGAACGAGACCGTGAAGCTCAAGCTGGGCGAGTCCTTCGACGTCACGGGCCACCGGAAGCAGACAGACTTCAAGGCCCTGGGCCGGGACGCCCGGCACCGCACCATGACGGAGAGCGCCTACGAGATCCGACTCAAGAACGCCAAGAAGGAGGTCGCCACGGTGATCGTCCGCGAGCCCATCCCCGGCGACTGGACGATGCTGAGCAGCAGCCTGCCCTTCACCAGGCCCGCCAGCGGCACCGCCGAGTTCAAGGTCGCGGTCCCCGCCGACGGCGAGACCGTCCTGACCTACCGGGTCCGGACGACCTGGTAGGCCGTCCGGCCCCAGCCCCTTCCCCTCCTTCCAACCCGACCTTCCGGAGCTGCCATGCGCACCTTCCTGGCCTTGCCCTGCCTCACCCTCACCCTCGCCGCCCAGGCGCCGATCCCCCTGGAGGCGCCTCTCGCCGCCGTGAAGCTCTACCCGGATGAGGCCTGGGCGACCCGGATCGCCCGGAGCCAGGTGGCCTCGGGAGGCACCCATCGGCTGCTCATCGCCGGCCTGCCCCCGGGGCTGACCCTGGACGATGTGCAGGTGAGCGCCAAGGGCCCCGCGGGCTCCCGGCTGGGGGATGTGAGCCTCTCCCAGGACACCCTGGCCGTGGATGAGACCGCCGGATGGAAGCAGCTCCAGGCGGACCGGGAGGCCCTCCAGGACAAGGTGGACGCCCTCGAGTCCCAGGCGGAATCCATCCGCCGGGAGATCACCTTCCTGGAGACGGTCCAGGCCGCCCAGGGCACGGAGGCCAGCGCGAAGCTGACCACCACGCCGCCCGACGGCGCGGCCCTCCTCGCCTTCGGCGAGGGCGTGCAGGGGCGCCTGGGGCAGCTCCTGCTCCAGGACCGGCGCATTGCCCGGGACCTCGCCCGGCTCGCCGTGGAGCGCCAGCGCCTTGAGGCCGCCCTGGCCCGGCTTCAGGGCCAGGCCCGCACCTCCCCCTCCCGGGTGCTCGTGGAGCTGACGACGCCCGCCGCGGGCGCCGTCGAGGTCCAGCTCAGCTACCGGGTGCGCCAGGCCCGCTGGCAGCCCGCCTACGAGGCGCGGCTCTCCGCGGACCGCAGGACCCTGGATCTCGCCCTCTACGCCGCGGTCACCCAGCGCAGCGGCGAGGACTGGACCGGCGTGCGGCTGGAGATCAGCAATGCCCGCCCGAGCCGGAACCTGGACCTGCCCCGCTTCTTCGGCGCCCAGTCCGTGGGCTGGAGGGAGACTCCTCCGCCCCCTCCCGCTCCGGCCTATGGCACGACCGCGATGATGGTGGTGTCGGGTGAACGGGGCGGGGTGGAGGCTGCGCCCAGACTCGACAAGAGCGTTGAACAGGCGGACCTCCCGATGGCCCAGGTTGCCAATGCGACCCTCCAGACCACCTCCGGCCTCGCCCTCGACTTCCGCCTCGCCGGCACCAAGGACGTGCCCTCCGACGGCGATCCCCACCGCTTCCGGCTGATGGACGAGGCCGTGAAGCCGGATCTGGCGCTCATCGCCACGCCTCGGCTGGATCCGGCGGTCTACCAGGTGGCCCGGTTCCACGCGCCGGGCACGCTGCCCATCTTCCCCGGCGCGCCCCTGGTCCAGTACCTCGGGGAGCAACGGCTGGGCCAGGGGCCTCTTCTCCAGCCGGTGGCGGGGCAGCCCTACCAGCTGGGCTTCGGGCCCTACCGCGGCCTGCGGGTCACCGTCCGTCCCACGGAGCACAAGCTGGACCTGGTGGGCGCCTTCACCAAGGAACGCCAATGGACGCTGCGGGACCGCTTCGACCTCACCTCGGAGCTGGCGGCGCCGGTGGACGTCGAGATCCAGGACCGCCTGCTGAAGTCCACGCTCGACGCGGTGAAGGTCACCGACCTGCCGGATACCACCCCCGGAGCCCAGGAGATCCGCCCCGGCGTGCGGACCTGGCGGGTCCACCTGGAGCCCGGCCAGACCGGCTCGGTCACGGTGGCCACCCAGGTGCGGGCGCCCCGGGAAGGTCTGGTCACTGGCCTCGCCCTGGAGCCCTGACATAATCGGCGGATGCCCCTCCCCCGACGCTTCGTCGCGCGCCTGCGCCGCCTGCCGCTCCGGCTGCGGACGCCGCTGCAGGGGGGCACCGAGGGACTCCACCCGAGCAAGCTGAAGGGCTCGGGCCTCACCTACATCGACAACCGCCACTACCAGCCGGGGGACGATCCCCGCTTCATCCACTGGCCGCTGACGGCGCGCCTGGGCGAGCCCATCGTCAAGCGCTTCGAGAGCAGCCGGGAGCTGATCCTCTGGCTGGTGGTGGACCCCTCGCCCTCCATGTTCCTCGGCGATCCGGTGTCGCCGCTCCGCTGGGCCCTGGAGCTCTGCGGCGCGGCCATGGCCACGGTGCAGGCCAGCGGCGACCGGCTGGGCCTCATCGTCCCCGGCGACGCCCGCACGCCGGCGCTCCGCATCGCCCCCCGCCGCGGCCGGGCACACGGCCTGCGGCTACTGGAGAAGCTGATCGAACGCGGCCCCGCCCTGCCCCGGCCCGAGGACTGGGTCCAGGCCCTGGGCCACTGGGGCGAGCACGGCCGCGGCCACCGGCTCTGGCTGATGAGCAACGGCGCCGGGCTCCAGGGCCTCGCGCCGGTGCTCAAGCCCCTGGCGGTGCGCCACCGGCTCGTCTGGTTCGAGCCCCTGCTGCCGCCCTCCAAGCGTTCCGCGGCCTGGCCCGACCCCGGCTTCACCGCCAAGGTGGAGCGGGTGCGCTGGGAGATCAGCGCCGACCCCGTCGCGCGGCTCGGCGCCTGGCTGAAGGGCGGCGGCGCGTGAGGCGGGGGCGCATCCTCCTCGGCGTCCTCTGCGCCTCTGCGGTGAGGGCCGCGCCCGCCTGGAAGACGCCGGCGGCGCTGCCCTTCGGGCAGCTGTCGGTGCTGGAGCTGCGGGAGGACGATCCCGCCGCGCCGCCCCTGCCGCGTCCGGCGGTGGAGGACACCCTCGGCGACTTCAGGCTCCGGGCGGTGGAGCCCAGCGCCGACGGTCACGGCTGGCGCTTCACCATCCAGCCCCTCCGACCGGGCCTCGCGGTGGTGCCGGCCCTCGACCTGGGCGATGGCCGCCGGGCGCCGGAGCTGCGGCTCACGGTGGCCCGCACCACCGCCTTCGGCTCCCCCTGGGTGGGCTACGGCGGCGGCAAGGAGGACATTCTTCCGGAGATCCCCTTCCCCTGGGCCTGGGCGAGCCTGCTGCTGCTGCCCCTCCTGGGGCTCGCGGCCCTCTTCATCTGGCGCTGGCGCCGCCGCGCGGGGTCCCGCGCCTACGGCCGCGCCCGCCTGGCCTTCCTCGCCGCCTGGCCCCCCAAGGCCAAGGACCGCGCCGCCCTCGACGCCGCCCACGCCGCGGGCCGGACCCTCCTCGCTGCGGCCTTCGGCGAGGCCAGCCGGGGCTGGGGGGCGCCGGACTTCCGGAGGGCCAAGCTGGACCCCTGGGCCACCTGGGCCGCCAGCCTGGACGCCGCCCGCTTCGGCCGCACGGAGCCGCCCTTCCCGGACGCCGCCGCGCTGGTGTCGGCCACAGACCTGGAGATGAAGAGCGCGAAGGACGGGAGGCCCCGGTGATCGCCTTCGCCTTCCCCTGGCTCCTGATCCTGCTGCCGCCGGCGGTCTACTTCGGCTGGCGGGCGGTCTATCGCTGGGGCAGCCCCTCCTCCCGGCCCGCCTCGCGCCTGGCGCGGATCACCGCCCACCAGCTGCCCATCCTCCTCGCCGCGCTGCTGGCCCTCGCCGCCGCCGGGCCCGAGTGGCGCCGGCCCGCGGAGGGCGTGGCCCCAGCGGTGGATTTCGCGGTGGTGCTGGACGGCTCCAGCTCCATGCGCATCCTCGACGACGGCCATGAGGACCGCTGGCACGCGGCGCGGCGCCTGCTGCAGGCCTTCATCGCCGGGCGCCCCCACGACCGCTTCGCCCTGGTGCTCTTCAGCGCCCACCCGGTCACGCTCTCGCCCCTGACGGCGGACCACAAGCGCCTGGAGCGCACCCTCGCGGGCCTGGACCTGGACACCCGGGACGACGGCACCGCCATCGGCTCCGCCCTGCTCACCGCCGTGCGGCGCCTGGCGGACAGCCCCGCCCGCTCCCGGGCCATCCTCCTGCTCACGGACGGCGCCCAGAACCGCGGCCGGGTGTTGCCTCTGGAAGCTGCGCAGGAAGCCGCCCAGAGCGGCATCCGCATCTACACCGTCGGCATCGGCCGCAGCGGCGAGAGCCTCGTGCCCATCGAGGGCGGCGGCCGGGTCTGGCTGCACGTGGATACGGATCCCGAGACCCTGAAGCAGGTGGCCGGGGCCACGGGCGGCGAGTTCTTCGAGGCCCAGGACCCCGGCGGCCTCGCGAGGGCCCTGCAGTCCGTGGACCGCCTGGAGACCACCGCCCTGCCGGTGGACGCGCCCACCGAGGCCATCCCCCTCGCCAAGTGGCTGCTCCTCGCCGCCGCCCTGTTGGCCCTGCCCCTCGCCGCGGACCTCGCCCGCAAGCGCGGCCAGGCCCGGCCCGCCTGGATGGAGGGGCCGTGATCACCCATCCCCTCCTGCTGATCCCCTTCGGCGCCGCGGCGATGCTGGCCCTGGCCTTCGGGCTCTGGAGCGCCGCGCGGCCCGCGGGCGGCGTGCGGGTGGTGGGCCAGCATCCCGGCTGGCAGGGCCTGGGCCTCGCCCTCGTGCTCGCGGGGCTGGGGCTGGGGCTCGCAGGCCCCCGCTGGGGCAAGCCCGAGGTCGCGCGCCTCACCGTCCAGGTGCTCGTGGACGCCAGCAAGTCCATGGGCGTGCCGGACGAGGGCGGCCGCACGCGCCTCGACGCCGCCACGGCCTTCCTGGATCGGCTCTGGTCCGAGCCCACGCCCGGCGCGGCCTGGGGGCTGGAGGCCATCACCGGCGACACCGTGCCGCTGCTGCCCCCCGGCGAGGACCGCACCCTGCTGCGGGAGACCCTGCTGGCCCTCAAGCCCGGCGATGTCGGCGCGCCCGGCTCCAGCTTCGGCCGCGGGCTCGGCCAGGCCGCCGGCGAGGTGGAGAAGGGCCGGCCCGCCATCCTGCTGCTGCTGAGCGACGGCGAAGAGACCTGGGAGTCGGAGTCCGACGCCTCCGCCAGGGCCCTGGCGGCGCTCAAGGAGGCGAAGCTGCCCCTCTACGCCGTGGTCTTCGGGGGCACCGCGCCCCAGCCCGTGCCCGGCCCCACTGCGCCGGGCAGCAAGGAGCTCACGAGCGCCGCCCGGCCGGCTTTCCTGAAGCAGCTCTGCGAGGCCAGCGGCGGCCGCCTGCTCCGCACCCCCGAGGAGGTCCGCGCGCTCACGGAGGGCCTCACGCAGGGCACCGTGGCCCTGCCCGCCACCCGCTCCCCCAAGCCCGTCCATCCCGAGGCCGGCGCCTGGCTCGCCCTGCTGGGCTTCGCGATCTGGCTCCTGGGCGCCGGACGGCCCATGCCCGGCTGGCGCCTGGCCCTGCTGCTGCCGCTGTTGTGCCTGGCGCCGTCCCTGCGCGCCCAACCCGCGCCGGTGAAGGCCTGGCTGGCCCAGCGGGCCCTGGACCGCGGGGACGTGGCCGGCGCCCAGCGCTGGGTCCCCACGGACGACGCGCCGGATCACCGGCTCCTGGCGGCGGCCATCGCCCTGCGGGCGGGCCAGCCCGCGGAGGCCCTGCAGTGCCTCGCGCCCCTCACCACCCAGGGCGTGCGCCGGCCCGTGCCCGAATGGCGCGCCCCGGCCCTGCTCATGGCCGCCCGGGCCCAGAAGGACCTGGGCAAGGCGGACGAGGCCAAGGCCCTGCTCACGCGGCTGCTGCTGGAGCTCCCGGGGCAGACTGACGCGGCCTACGACCTCCAGGCCCTCACGCCGGACCCCACGCCGCCGCCCCCGCCGGATCCGAAGAACCCGCCGCCGCCCCCGCCCCTGCGGCCCAGCATGGGCGCGCAGAAGGACGAGCTGGAGGGACGGCAGATCCGCATGCCGAAGTCGCCCCAGGCGCCGAAGGGCGTGAAGGACATCTGAGGTTTTTCACCGCAGAGACGCGGAGGACGCCGAGGGGCGCCGACCCACCGGGCCCGGGCCCGCCGCGGCGCGGCGGCCTTCACGCAACGCGTGAAGGTGGATGTAGAGAGGGAGCACGCCAGAACCTCTCTGCGTCTCCGTGTCTCCGTGGTTCACGTTTGCTTAGTGGCCTTCGTGGCGAGAAACCTCACCCCTCCCGCTCGAGCATCCCGAACCGCGCGACGATGCGCTTGTCGCCCACGTCCAGGAACCGCACGGTGTAGGTGAGGCCATCGCCCCGGCCGGTGGCGGCGAGGACGACGCCGGTGCCGAAGCGGGGGCTGCGGACCTTGGTGCCCGGCGGGAAGGCCCCGGCCGGGGCCTCTTCCTCGGCCTCCGGCGCGGGGGCGTGGGACTCCCCGGGCTCAGGCTCGTCCTCGGACCTCGCCTTGTCGAAGAAGGAGCGGATGCGGCGCAGCTCACCGGCCAGATCCGCGCCGCTGGCGCCCCGGGGTGCGGCGGTGGACTGCCAGCCCTGGCCGGCGCGGTAGAGCTCGGTGCCCCAGCGGATGGGCGCCTCCAGCGCAGGCTCCGGCAGCTCCTTGAGAAAGCGGCTGGGCATGCCGATCACCTCGCCGCTGAAGATGCGGCGGCGGCGGGCGGCGCTGAGGTAGAGCTTGCGCTGGGCCCGGGTGATGGCCACATAGAAGAGCCGGCGCTCCTCCTCGATGCCGTCCGGCGTCTCCCGGGCGTTGCGGTTGGGGAAGACGTCCTCCTCCAGGCCCACCAGGAACACCACGGGGAACTCCAAGCCCTTGGCGCAGTGGATGGTCATGAGGCTGAGGCGCGCGTCCTGCTCCACCTGGTCCGCGTCCGAGGCCAGGGTGATGCGGTCCAGGAACTCCGCCAGCCGCAGGCCCTGGCCCTCCAGCTCCGCCGCCGCGGCGACGAACTCCTCCAGGTTCCGGGCGCGGCTCTCAGCTTCGAGGGTGCCCTCGTCGGCGAGGCTCTGGAGGTAGCCGCTCTCCACGAGCATCCATCGCACCAGGCCCCCGAGGCCGAGGACCTTCTGCTCCTGAGCGGCCCGGGCGAAGAGCTGGACGAACTTCGCCAACTCCCGCTGGGCCCGGCCCTTCAGCTCGCCGGTCTGGAGGAGCACCTGCACGCCCTCCAGGGGCGTCCCGTTCTCGGGCATGGCCGCCTCGATGCGGCCCAGGGTCGTCGGGCCCACGCCCCGGGTGGGCGCGTTCACGCAGCGGCGGAAGCTCGTCAGGTCGAAGGGGTTCTGCAGCAGCCGCAGGTAGGCCAGCAGGTCCTTGACCTCCTGCCGCTCGTAGAACTTCACGCCGCCGACGAGCTTGTAGGGGATGTCGAAGGCCCGCAGTGCGTCCTCGATCTGGCGGCTCTGCCAGTTGGCCCGGTAGAGCACGGCCATGCGCGCGTCCCGGTCCCGCTCGCGCTCCGCGAGGATGGTCCGGGCCACCCACTCCGCCTCCAGCCGCCCGTCATCCGTCAGCTTGAAGGCCAGGCGGTCGCCGACGCCCTTGTCCGTCCAGAGGGTCTTGCCCAGGCGCTGGGTGTTGTTGGCGATGACCACGCTGGCGGCGTCCAGGATGCTCTGGGTGGAGCGGTAGTTCTGCTCCAGCTTGATCTCGTGGGCCTCCGGGAAGTCCCGCTTGAAGTCGAGGATGTTGCGGATGTCCGCGCCGCGCCAGCCGTACACCGACTGGTCCTCGTCGCCCACGACGCAGAGGTTGTGGTGGGCGGCGGCGAGGTGCTGGACGAGCTTGTACTGGGCGTGGTTGGTGTCCTGGTACTCGTCCACCAGGAGGTAGCGGAAGCGGGCCCCGTACTGGGCCCGCAGGGCCTCGTCCCGGAAGATCCGCTCGGTCCAGAGCAGCAGGTCGTCAAAGTCGCAGGCCCGGTGCTTCCTCAGGCCGTCCTGGTAGAGGGTGTAGGCGTCCAGGGCCTTGCGGGTCCAGGCGTCCGAGGCCTCCTCCACGGCCTCCTCCGGCAGCAGGCAGCGGTTCTTCCAGTCGGAGATGACCTCCAGGAGCTTGCGGGGATGGAACTGCTTCTCCGGCAGCCGCAGCTCCGCCAGCACCTGCTTCATGAGGCTCTTCTGGTCGCTGGGATCGAAGATGACGAAGTCCCGGCCCACGGGGCAGCGCTCGCCCTCCCGGCGCAGGATGCGGGTGCAGAAGCTGTGGAAGGTGCTCACCCAAAGCGATTCCGCCGGGACGCTCACGAGCTTCTGGACCCGCTCGCGCATCTCTTCCGCCGCCTTGTTGGTGAAGGTCACGGCGAGGATGGCGGCGGGGTTCACCCCCTCCTCCTCGATGAGCCAGGCGATGCGGCGCGTGATGACCGTGGTCTTGCCGGACCCGGCCCCCGCGAGGATGAGGAGCGGGCCCTTCGTGTGGGTCACCGCCTCCCGCTGGGGAGCGTTCAGGCCCCGGAGGAGCGGATGGTCGGCGATCGCCTCGGTCATGCCTCCAGTCTAGAGGATCGCGTTCGACAAAAGTTCACCGCAGAGCCGCCGAGGACGCCGAGGGGCGCCGACCCACCAGGCCCGGGCCCGCCGCGCTGCGGTGG
>DASTWQ010000081.1:0-3573 GCA_035758545.1 Holophagaceae bacterium
TTCCCGCCTAGGCTTCTTGTCCCAGGGGTTCCGCAGGCCGGGCCTTCCGTCCCCTAAGCCAGGCGGCCAGGGCGGCGAAGGCGCCGAGGCAGGGCCAGACGGTGGTCAGCTCGGCCATGCGCACCATGAACAGCCGGGCGCCGTAGAGGTGCATCCCGAACAGGTGGGGCGCATGCAGCGGCGTCACCAGCAGGGGCCGCCAGGGCAGGAAGAAGCGCTCGTTCCAGAACGGCGCGAAGAAGGCCACGCCCAGGCCCTCCGTGGTCATGGCGTCCAGCAGCCCATGGGAGGCGGCGGCCAGGAGGAAGTAGAAGAAGAGGCGCCGGCGCCGTTCCGGCGGGAAGGCCCGCCAGGCCAGCAGGGCCGCCAGCAGCACCGCGAAGATCAGGCCGTGGGTGAAGCCCCGGTGGCCCCAGGCCGGGGACTCGTAGGGGATGCCGAACAGCACGCCAAAGGCGTCCAGATCCGGCGCCGCGGCGGCGAAGGCGCCGAGGATCCAGGCCCGGGCGCCGTCCCCGGGCTTCCGGAAGGCGAAGCCGAGCGCGAGGCCGGTGGCGGCGTGGGTGAGGGGTGAAGCCATCTCGAGACCTCAGATGCGCCGGAAGCGGGCGACGGTGAACGCCTGGGTGGCGCCGGAGGGGGTGGGGTGGGACTCGGCGCCGGCCTCCAGCAGCTCGAAGCCGGGCCCCAGCTCCGCGGCCAGGCCTTCCGCATCGTAGCGCCGCACGGGCAGGCCGGAGCAGCGCTCCGGGCCCTCCGGCGCGAAGCAGGCCAGCACGAGCCACCCGCCGGGCTTCAGGGCCGCCCGCATCCGGGCCCGGTAGGCGGCCCGGTCCGAGGGCTCCGTCAGGAAATGGAAGACCGCCCGGTCGTGCCAGAGGTCGAAGGCGCCCTCGGGCCACTCCAGGACGGTGAGGTCCCCTTGGACGAAGGCGACTTCGGAGGCCCAGTTTCCCAGGCGGCCCTTCACCCGGTCCAGGGGCTCCTGGGCCAGATCCGCAAGGGTGGGCCGCAGGCCCAGCTCGAGCAGGGCCTCGGCCATGCGCGAGGCGCCGGAACCGGCGTCCAGCGCCGCGGCCCCCGGCGGCAGGCTGCAGGCTTGGATGTAGGCCAGGGCCAGGGTGGGCCGGTCCTGGAACCAGCTCACCTGATCCTGCCTGGCGGCGTGGGCCGCCTCCCAGTGTTCCCGGGTCACGGCCTAGCGCCGCCCCGCCGGTTCCTGGAGCGCCGCCAGGAACTCCTCGTTGCTCTTGGTCTTGCCCAGGCGGTCCACCAGCAGCTCCATGGATTCCACGGGGCCGCTGCCGCTGAGGATCTTGCGGAGCACCCAGATCTTGGCGAGCTTCGCGGGCTCCACCAGCAGGTCCTCCTTGCGGGTGCCGCTCTTCTGGATGTCCATGGCGGGGAAGACGCGCTTGTCGCTGAGCTTGCGGTCCAGCACGATCTCGCTGTTGCCGGTGCCCTTGAACTCCTCGAAGATCACGTCGTCCATGCGGGAGCCGGTCTCGATGAGGGCCGTGGCGATGATGGTCAGGCTGCCGCCCTCCTCGATGCTGCGGGCCGCGCCGAAGAACCGCTTGGGCCGCTGCAGGGCGTTGCTGTCCACGCCGCCGGAGAGCACCTTGCCGCTGGGGGGCACCACGGTGTTGTAGGCCCGGGCCAGGCGGGTGATGGAGTCCAGCAGGATCACCACGTCCTTGCCGTGCTCCACGAGGCGCTTGGCCTTCTCGATGACCATCTCGGCCACCTGGACGTGGCGGGTGGCGGGCTCGTCGAAGGTGGAGGAGATGACCTCCCCCTTCACGTTTCGCTCCATGTCCGTGACCTCCTCGGGCCGCTCGTCGATGAGCAGGACGATGAGGGTCACCTCCGGGTGGTTGGCGGTGATGGAGTTGGCGATGTTCTGGAGCAGGACGGTCTTGCCGGTGCGGGGCGGGGCCACGATGAGGGCGCGCTGGCCCTTGCCCAGGGGGGTCATGAGGTCCATGACCCGCGTGGAGACCTCCTGAGGATCCCGCTCCATCTTCAGCATGGATTTGGGATAGAGCGGCACCAGATTGTCGAAGTGGAGCCGGTCCTTGGCCGCCTGGGGGGGATCGAAGTTCACCGCGTCGATGCGCAGCATGGCGAAGAACTTCTCCGTCTCCTTGGGGGGCCGGATCATGCCCGACAGGGTGTCGCCGGTGTGCAGGTTGAAGCGGCGGATCTGGGAGGGGCTGATGTAGATGTCCTCGGGCCCCGCCAGGTAGTTGTGGTCCGGGCTGCGGAGGAAGCCGAAGCCCTCAGGCAGCACCTCCAGCACGCCCTCGGCGAAGAAGTGGCCCTCCCGCTCCGCCTGCTTCTCCAGGATGTGGAAGACCAGCTCCTGCTTGCGCATGGCCAGCGGGTTCTCGACCTGCAGCCCCTTGGCCAGCTCCGCCAGCCGGCCAATGGACATCTCCTTCAGTTCCTGAAGGTTGTGCGCGGTCTCGACCGCCTCGGTCTTCGTGGCCATGGCTAACCCCAGGGTGGGATGGGCTTCAAAGAATGGATGCCGGAAAGTCCAAGAATAGGTCCGGAAACCTCGCCCTCCAAGCCCGTCAGCGGCCCTCCGTGAAGTTCAACACCCTTGTGACAAACCGCTTGGCGTCCTCCACCGGGAAGCTGTGGCCCACCCCAGGGATGATCTCGAACCGGGATCCGGGGATCAATTGAGCTGTTTCCAGGCACTTCCACGGCGGAGTTAGAAGGTCCTCTGCCCCGCTCAGGAGCAGGATCGGGACCCCCTGGAGGGCCCCCAGCCGATCCCGCAGGTCCCAGCCGTAGATGCCCCGGATCTGGTGCAGGGGCCCATGGGTCGCCCCCTGCCCCGTGACCACCTGGTGGTAGGCCCGCAGGACCCCGTGGCGGGCCTCCAGGAACCGGTCCCCCCAGAGGAAGGGCGCCACGGCGTCGAACTGGAGGAGGGGCCCGCCGGACTCCAGGCACTGGGCCCAGTGCCGGGCCTTCAGCTCCATGGGGAAGTCGATGCGGGGCACCGAACTGGTGAGCACCGCCCCGGCGAAGGCCCCGGGATGGGCGGTCAGCAGCTCCAGGCTCATGGCCGAGCCGTTGGAGAGGCCCACCAGCCAGGGGCGCGCCACCCCGAGGGCCTGGAACAGCTCCCAGGCGTCCTCGGCCAGCTGGGCGGTGGGATAGGGGCCCTCCTCCGGCGCGTCCGAGCGGCCCTGGCCCCGGCTGTCGAAAGTCAGCACCCGGAACCGCTGGCTGAGCCCCAGCACCGCCCCCGCCCACATGGTCGTGTCCGACAGCAGCCCGTTCAGCAGCACCATCCACGGCGCCTCCGGCGGCCCCTGCACGCGGTAGTGCAGCTTCAGCCCCGAAGGTAGCGTGGCGAAGGTGGGCTGAGGACGCACGGACATCCGAAAAGGCTACGCGGAAACCTGAACCACGCGGAGGGCCGCGGAGGAGCGGAGGGCAGCGGAGGAAGCGCCGACCCACCCAGGCCCGGGCCCGCCGCAACGCGGCGGCCTTCACGCCCCGCGTGAAGGTGGAGGAAGGGGGCGAGGGGATTCCGCGCTTGAACGCGGAATC
>DASTWQ010000083.1:0-9175 GCA_035758545.1 Holophagaceae bacterium
AGGCCCGGGCCCAGGTAGGCCGGCCCCAGGTCCGCGGTGGAGGTGATCCCCGCCAGGCCCAGGGACTCCCGTCCGGGGAGGCGCAGGGTTTCGGCGCTGAGGGTGGTCCGGACCGCGAGGGTCCGGGTTCCATCCTGGGCCTGGAGGGGGCAAGCGACCGGCGCCGCGAGCAGGAGCCCGACGGCCGGGAGCCCCCGCCTCACGCCCCTTCCCGGAACGTGACCTTGTTGATCTCGGCGAAAGTGGTGACGCCCGTGCGGACCTTCTCGAGGGCGCTCTCGCGCAGGGTCTGCATGCCGCCCCGACGGGCGGCCAGCTTCACATCGCGGATGGAGGCGCGGTTCACGAGCAGCTCCCGGAGCTCGTCGTCCATGCCCATGAACTCGATGATCGCCTGCCGGCCCCGGAAGCCCGTGCCGTTGCAGTCCACGCAGCCGCCCTTCTCGAAGAAGGTCGCCGTGGCGCCCCAGGAGGGGTCCACGCCGTTGTCGATGAGCTCCTGGGGAGGGACCTCGCAGGGCCGCTTGCACTTGGGGCAGAGGGTCCGCACCAGCCGCTGGGCCAGGATGCAGTTCAGGGAGGAGACGAAGTTGTAGACCTCCACGCCCATGTGGTGGAAGCGGCCGATGACGTCCAGGGTGTTGTTGGCGTGGACGGTGGTGAAGACCAGGTGGCCCGTGAGGGCGGACTGGATGGCGATCTGGGCCGTCTCGGCGTCGCGGATCTCGCCCACGAGGATCTTGTCCGGGTCGTGGCGCAGGATGGACCGCAGGCCCAGGGCGAAGGTGAGGCCCTTCTTCTCGTTCACCGGGATCTGGGTGACGCCCTCCAGCTGGTACTCGACCGGATCCTCGATGGTAATGATCTTGTCCTCGGGGGTGCGGATCTCGCTCAGCACCGCGTAGAGGGTCGTGGTCTTGCCTGAGCCCGTGGGGCCCGTGACCAGGAACATGCCGTAGGGCTCCCGGGCGAAGCGCCGGAGCCGGGCCAGCTCGTGGGGGCTGAAGCCGAGGATGTCCAGGGAGAGCTTGCTGAACTCCTCCGAGAGGTTCTCCTTGTCCAGGATGCGGATGACCGCGTCCTCGCCGTGGATGGTCGGCATGATGGAGACGCGGAAGTCGATGGCCCGACCACGCACCTTCAGCTTGAAGCGGCCGTCCTGAGGCTTTCGCTTCTCGGCGATGTCCAGCTCGGACATGACCTTCACGCGGCTGATGATGGGCGAGGCGAAGCGGCGGTCGATGGGCTCGGCGGCGGCGTAGAGGCTGCCGTCGATGCGGTACTTGATCTGGAAGCCCGCCCCGGTGGTCTCCATGTGGATGTCCGAGGCACGGCGCTGGAGGGCGTTGAAGATGGAGGTGTCCACCAGGCGGATGATGGGCGCCTCGTCCTTGTCCGTGAGCCGTTCGAGGTCGAGGATCTCGTCGTCGATGTCCTCCTCCCGGAGCACCTGGACCTTGAGGGCCTCCCCGGCCTCGTCCATGACCTTCTGGCCGCTCTCGGACTTCTTGAGGACTTCCTGGATCTGGGCCTGGGGGGCCCCGGCGAACTGGAGGGGCCGCTTCAGCTGGCGCCGGAGCAGGTCCTGGAGGTGGACATCCAGGGGGTCCGACAGGGCCAGGACCAGCCGGCCGCCCTCCTCCCGCACCGGCACGAAGTGGTGCTTGAGCATCAGGTCCAGGGGGATGGACTGGAACAGGGCGAAGTCCACCGGCTCGGTGGTGAGGTCCAGGGCCGGGTAGAGGTCCCGGGCCGGATGCAGGATCAGGGTGGCGTCCTCGGGGAGGACGCTCGCGGGACGGTCGGTGGGGCCGGGCTGCTGGGGGGACATGGGCTTCCATCCTAAGGGTTTCGGGGCCGCCGGCGCGCGCGGAAAGGGCGCCGGGCGGCCTCCGGAGGAAGAATGCGGCGTTGACCCTGAACGGAGCCAAGCCGCACAATGGAGCGTTCGGGAGAAGCCATGCTCGGCTATGTGCCTATTTTGCTGCTGCTTCTGATCGCGATGATCCTTCCCATCGCGGTCTGGACCCTGTCCCGCCTCCTGCGGCCCAGGTTCCCCAGCGCGGCCAAATCCAGCCCCTATGAATGCGGCATCACGCCCACCAGCGAGGCCCGGGAGAAGTTCTCGGTGCGCTACTACCTGGTGGCCGTGCTCTTCCTCGTCTTCGACGTGGAGACGGTCTACCTGACCCCCTGGGCCCTGCAGTCCAAGGAGCTCGGGCTCTTCGGCCTCGTCGAGATCGGCCTCTTCCTGTTCCTCCTGCTCTTCGGCTACGGCTACATCTGGTCGAAGGGCGCCCTCACCTGGGAGTGACGCCATGTCCGCCCTGAACCAGCCCACCGCGCTCGAGCACGTGCTCATCACCACGAAGGTGGAGAAGGTCATCAACTGGGCCCGCGCCTCGTCGGTGTGGCCCATGACCTTCGGCCTGGCCTGCTGCGCCATCGAGATGATGGCCGCCGGCGCCTCCAAGTTCGACATGGACCGCTTCGGCGCCGGCATCTTCCGCGCCACGCCCCGCCAGTCGGACCTGATGATCGTGGCCGGCACCGTCACCTACAAGATGGCGCCCGTCATCAAGACCCTCTACGACCAGATGCCCGAGCCCAAGTGGGTCATCGCCATGGGCTCCTGCGCCACCGCCGGCGGGCCCTTCGACAGCTACCACACCATCCAGGGCGTCGACAAAATCGTGCCGGTGGACGTCTACATCCCTGGCTGCCCGCCGCGGCCCGAGAGCCTGCTCTACGGCTTCCTGAAGCTCCAGGACAAGATCATGACCTCCAGCATGGCGGACCGCTACGCGGAGATCTTCGAGGCGGTGGGCTGACATGGCGATCACCAAGGTCTGGATCGAGGACGGCTGCATCGTCTGCAACGCCTGCGAGGCGGAGTGCGCCGATGTCTTCCATGTGCTGGCGGAGACCTGCGTCATCCGGGGAGAGTCCCGCCAGGATGGGACCGAGGACGTCAACGCGGGCAAGGCGCCCCTGAAGGTGGAGGTCGGCGCGAGCCTGGCCGCCTCCATCAAGGCCGCCGCCGCCGGCTGCCCCGTCAGCGTCATCAAGTTCGAGGAGGTCGCCTCCGAGGCGCCCGCGAAGGCCCCGGCGGAGGCCGGCGCGCCTGAGGCCCCCGCCGCCGAGCCCGGCGCAGAGGTCCCCGCCGCCGCGTCCGAGGAGGGCGGCCTGCCCGCCACCACCGGCTACGTGTGGGACCTGAAGGCCGCGCCGAACCGCCAGGTGGCGCTGCCCAAGACCGCCCCGCTGCCCTCCTACAAGGCCTACGTCGCCGAGCAGGAGGCCGCCAAGGCCGCTGACGAGGCCAAGTGGCAGAAGCAGCTCGCGGACTTCGAGGTCGCCAAGGCCAAGGCCGCCGAGGAGGGCAAGCCCGAGCCCAAGGCCCCGGTCCGCGCCGTGCCCGCCAAGAACGACACCGACATGGTCTTCCCCGCCCCCACCGAAGCCCAGGCCCCGGAGCTCAAGCGGCTGCAGGAGCTCCTCGGCGCCAAGGTCGAGGAGGCCTTCGAGCAGGCCGGTGAGATGACCTGCCAAGTGGCCAAGGAGTCCCTGCTGGAGGCCCTCCGCCTCTGCAAGGAGGACGCGGCCCTGAAGTTCGAGATGCTGGCGGACCAGACCGCCACCCACTACCCGGCCGCCAGCGGCTACGCCTTCTCGGTGGTCTACCACCTGACGAGCGTGTCCCGGTCCCGCCGCCTGCGTCTGCGGATCCTCATCCCCGAGGGATTCGAGCCCGAGAGCGCCACCCAGCTCTACCCCTCCGCCAACTGGCTGGAGCGGGAGATCTTCGACATGCTCGGCATCCGCTTCCAGCACCACCCGGACATGACCCGCATCCTCTGCCCCGAGGACTGGGAGGGCCACCCGCTCCGCAAGGAGTACCCCACCCTGGGCCTGGGCCAGCGGGAGGTCAGCTTCCGCGAGGACCGCAGCGGCATGCTCATGAAGCTCGCCATGGAAGCCGCCGGCAACCTGGGCATCAACCTCAAAGTCCCCAAGGCCGAGTAGGAGCGCCCCGTGTTCAAGAACGAGGAACTCGAAATCAACCTCGGGCCCCAGCACCCCTCCACCCACGGCGTGCTGCGGGTGAAGCTCCGGCTGGACGGCGAGACCGTGAAGCACTGCTATCCGGTCATCGGCTACCTCCACCGCGGCGTCGAGAAGATCTGCGAGAACAAGACCTTCTTCCAGGGCCAGGTCTGGACCGACCGCATGGACTACGTCGCGGCCGTCAGCAACAACCTGGGCTGGGCCGAGGCCGTGGAGAAGCTGCTGGGCATCACCGTGCCCCGCCGCGCCCGGTACATCCGAACCCTCCTGACGGAGCTGAACCGCATCAGTTCCCACCTGCTGTGGCTGGGCACCCACGCCATGGACATCGGGGCCATGACGGTGTTCCTGTACGCCTTCCGCGAGCGCGAGGAGATCCTCGACATCTTCGAGGCCTTCTGCGGCGCGCGCCTGACCACCACGGCCTTCCGCATCGGCGGCCTGCGGGACGACCTCCCGCCCGGCTTCGAGGCCAAGGTCCGCGCCTTCCTGGACCGCTTCCTCCCCTGCATCGACGAGTACGAGGACCTGCTCACCGAGAACCGCATCTGGAAGAAGCGGACCATCGGCGTGGCGCCCCTCTCCGCCGAGGACTGCATCGCCATGGGCGTGACGGGCCCCGTGCTCCGCGCCGCCGGCGTGGCCTACGACATCCGCAAGGCCTTCCCCTACGCCGCCTACGACGAGATGCAGTTCGACGTCCCCACCCGGATGGAGGCCGACACGTACGCCCGGTACCAGGTCCGCCTGGAGGAGATGCGCCAGAGTCACCGCATCGTGCAGCAGTGCATCGACGGCCTGCCCGAGGGCGCCGTCATGGCCAAGCTGCCGAAGATCCTGAAGTCCGACGTCGGCGAGGTCTACCACGCCATCGAGGCCCCCAAGGGCGAGCTGGGCTACTACCTGGTGGGCGAGAAGGGTGGGGCCAACCCCTACCGCTTCCACGTCCGCGGGCCCTCCTTCGTGAACCTCCAGGCCCTGCCGATGATGACCGAGGGCAAGCTGCTCGCGGATGTCATCGCGGCCATCGGCACCCTCGACGTGGTGCTGGGCGAAGTGGACCGGTAAGGGATGACCATGCAGATGACCCCCGCTTCCATGACGATCGTCCAGACCCTCGTGATGGCGCTGATCCAGATCGTCGCCGTCCTCGCCTTCATCTTCGTCCTGGTGCCGATGCTCACCTTCGCCGAGCGCAAGGTGATCGGCTACGTGCAGGTGCGCCTGGGTGCCACCCGCATCGCCGGCGGCCGCACGGGCCTCACCGGCGCCATCAACAGGTTCATGTGGTGGATGGGCTACTTCCCGGTCCTGAGCTTCTTCCGCGGCCTGCCGACCTTCATGGCCGACGGCCTGAAGCTCGTCACAAAGGAAGACATCATGCCGGCCAAGGCCGACAAGTTCGTCTACTGGCTGGCTCCCATCATCTGCATGGTGCCGGCCTTCGCCGCCTTCGCCGCCGTGGCCTTCTTCCCCGGCGTCCTCGGCCACTTCCCGGCCTGGGTGCCCGTGGTGGGCGGCCTGCCGGTGACGGGCTACATCAGCAACATCAATGTGGGCCTGCTCTACATCCTGGGCCTCGCCAGCGTGGGCGTGTATGGCATCGTCCTGGGCGCCTGGGCGTCCAACTCCAAGTACCCGCTCCTGGGCGGCCTGCGCTCCGCGGCCCAGGTCATCAGCTACGAGGTCCCGCTCACCCTCTCGCTCCTGGTGCCCGTGCTGCTCACCGGCAGCCTGAACTTCAGCACCATGAGCGTGGACCTGGCCACGAAGATGCACCCGCTGGCCATCGTGCCGCTGTTCATCGGCTTCTTCGCCTACACCACCTGCGGCTTCGCCGAGACGAACCGCGTGCCCTTCGACCTCGCCGAGGCCGAGAGCGAGCTGGTGAGCGGCTTCCATACCGAGTACACGGGCATGAAGTTCGGATGGTTCTTCCTGTCCGAGTACACGAACATGATCGTCGTCTCGGCCCTGTCCAGCGCGTTCTTCCTCGGCGGCCACTACCTGCTGCCCTTCGGGCTCCAGAACTTCGTCCCGGCCTCCTGGGGCTGGTTCGCGCAGCCGCATCTGATCTTCTTCCTCGGCAAGGTGGGCTTCCTGCTCTTCGTCTTCCTGTGGGTGCGCGCCACGCTACCCCGCTACCGCTACGACCAGCTCATGAACGTGGGCTGGAAGTACTTCATCCCGCTGACCCTGGTGAACCTGTTCATCGCCGGCGTCGTCCGCTTCATCGCCTGAGGGAGGGACCATGAGCCTGCTCAAGACCTTGATCCCCTTCGACATCGCCAAGGGCCTGGCCCTCACCGGCCGGTACTTTGGGCGCAACTTCTTCAGCGCGAACCGCAAGAAGGTCCGGGCGAACCTCAAGCACATCACGGTGGAGTACCCGGAGGTGCCCATCCACCTGGCGCCCCGCTACCGCGGCCGGCTCCAGATGCTCCGGGACGAGCAGGGCGAGATCAAGTGCATCTGCTGCCTCGCCTGCGAGCGCATCTGCCCCACCCAGGTGATCACCATCGAGAAGGGGCGGAAGGAAGGGCGCAAGCTCCCCTATCCCGTGCGCTACACCTTCGAGATGGAGCGCTGCATCTTCTGCGAGTTCTGCGTGGAGGCCTGCGGCTACGACTCCATCGTCCTGAACCACCAGTTCGAGCTCGCGACATACAACCGCGAAGACTTCGCCCACGGCACCGAGGGCGAGTTCCAGAACATGTTCAAGCCCACGCCGGTCGGGACCTTCTCCGTCGCCGGCGAGGACGACGCCAACGCGCCCCACTACTGAGAAGCGAAGGACGCCGCCCATGGACCAGCTCAACCAGAACCTCGCCGCCCTCGGGCAGCACCTGTTCGTGATCTTCGGGCTCCTGGCCTGCGCCGCCGCGGCGGTCATGGTCTTCTCGAAGAGCGCGGTGCACAGCGTGCTGGCCTTCCTCTTCGCCATGCTCTGCGTGGCCGCCTGCTACCTGACCCAGCAGGCCGAGTTCCTGGGCGTCGCCCAGCTGCTGGTCTACGCCGGCGGCATCGTGGTGCTCTTCCTCTTCGTGGTCATGCTCGTCGAGCTGAGCAAGTTCAAGGAGAAGGGGCTCTTCCAGACCCAGGCCAAGGTGGCCATCCCGCTGGTCGCCGTCCTGGTGGGCGTCTTCGCCGCCTTCTTCCGGCAGGCCCTATTCGGCGCCCCGGCCAAGGAGGCGCTGACGCTTCCGGCGGAGGTCGCAGGCGGCCTGGACGTGGCGGCCAACAACGCCCAGGCCGTGAGCCGGGGCCTCTTCTCGGGCTGGCTCCTGCCCTTCGAGATCCTGTCCGTGATCCTGCTGGTGGCGCTCGTCGGCGCCCTGGTCCTGGCCAAGTCGGAGCGTGTGTGATGGCTTCCCCGAACGCGGTCCTCCTCATCTCCTTCCTGCTCTTCTCCATCGGCGTCGCCGGGGTGCTCATCCGCCGCAACGCGCTGGTGATCCTCATGTGCATCGAGCTGATGCTGAACGCCGCCAACCTGAACTTCATCTCCATGGCCCGCCACAGCGGGACCGTGGGCGGCCACGCCATCGCCCTCCTGGTGATGGGCTACGCCGCCGCGGAAGTGGCCGTGGGCCTCGCCCTGGTGGTCGCGCTGTACCGCAGGCGCGAGACGGTCCAGGTCGACGACATCAACCTGCTGAAGGGCTGAGACGACGATGGAATCCATGACGCACGCCGTTTCGACGCCCACGAGCCTGCTCTGGCTCGTGGTGTTCCTGCCGCTCTTCGGCTTCCTCATCAACGGCCTCACCGGGCGGAAGCTGAAGAACAACAAGCTGGTGGACCTCTTCGCCCTCGGAACGGTGGGCGTGTCCTTCCTGCTGTCCCTGGTCCTCTTCGCCAAGCTGCTCGGCATGGAGGAGGGCTCCCGGAGCCTCCACCAGGTGCTCTGGACCTGGCTCGCTCCAGGCGAGGCCGTCGTCCGTGACGGCGTGACCAAGGCCGATATCGCCTGGGGCTACAAGTTCGACCCCCTCAGCGGCGCCATGGCGCTTCTGGTGACGGGCGCGGGCTTCCTGATCCACCTCTTCAGCACCGGCTACATGGGCGAAGAGCGGAACGACGGCCGCTACTACCGGTTCATGGCCTACCTGAACCTGTTCGTGTTCAGCATGCTGAACCTCGTGCTGGGCGCGAACATCGTCATGATGTTCCTGGGTTGGGAGGGCGTGGGCCTCTGCTCCTACCTGCTCATCGGGTTCTACTTCGACAAGGACTTCGCCGCCGTCGCGGCCAAGAAGGCCTTCGTCTTCAACCGCGTGGGCGACATGGGCTTCATGGTGGGCTTCTTCCTGCTCTTCATGGTGTTCGGGAGCCTGGACTACGACACGCTGATGGGGGCCGCCCACGGCGTCTCGGCGCTGAAGACCATCACCCTCTTCGGCCACACCGCCGCCCCCGCCTTCTGGTTCAACGTCATCGGCGTCTGCCTCTTCCTGGGCGCCTGCGGCAAGTCGGCCCAGATCCCCCTCTACGTCTGGCTGCCGGACGCCATGGCCGGCCCGACCCCGGTCTCCGCGCTGATCCACGCGGCCACCATGGTCGCCGCCGGCGTCTACGTCGTCGCCCGGCTGCTGCCCGTCTTCGCCGCCTCGGCCGCCGCCCTCGTCGTCCTCGCCGCCGTCGCCGCCCTGACCATGACCGGCTCCGCTCTGGCCGCCCTCGCCCAGGACGACGTCAAACGCGTCCTCGCCTGGTCCACCATCGGACAACTCGCCTACATGGCCGGCGCCCTCGCCGTCCTCGACCGCGACGCCGCCGTCTTCCACCTCCTGACCCACGGCGCCTTCAAGGCCCTCCTCTTCCTGGCCGCCGGCGTCCTCATCCACGCCGCCGGCACCAACTCGCTCGCCGCCATGTCCCGCATGCGCGGCCTGGCCCGCCGCGTCCCCGACGGCTACTGGACCATGACGATCGCGCTGCTCGCCCTGGCCGCCGTCCCGCCCTTCTCCGGCTTCTTCTCCAAGGAAGCCGTCCTCGCCGCCGCCGAACACGCCACACAGGGCGAAACCGCCGGCGCCCCCGCCGCCACCGGCTGACTCGTCCTCGTCGCCGGCCTGCTCACCGCCCTGCTCACCGCCGCCTACGC
>DASTWQ010000093.1:0-3097 GCA_035758545.1 Holophagaceae bacterium
GTGGTGGATGCGGCGCCGGCCCCGGTCCACCTGGAAGTATTTCGACCACCCGTTGTTGAGGCTGAAGACCAGGGGCTTGCCCACCAGCGGCTCCAGCCAGTCCGGCACCAGGAATCCCCGGCCTTCCGCGAAGTAGCGGTAGAAGGTCCGATCATCCTCTCCTTCCTCGTCCAGGGCGTGCCGAGCGGCGAAATCCCCGCAGAAGGTCGCCCAGGGCAGTCCCACGCAGCCCAGCACCCAGTGGATCCAGGGCCGATCCGGCTCCCGGACCACCGTGGGCATGAGATCCCGGGTGCAATCGATGAGGCCCGGCCAGAACTGGATGAACTGGAGGCCTTCCAGGAAGGGGAACCGGTCCTTGAACCGGTCGATGACCCCCTGCATCACGTCGGGCTTGCCCCGGTAGTGGCGGGCGAAGGTGGAGACCATGCTCCCACCGCCGAGCAGGAGCCGCTGGTCGCCGGTCAGGCGCCAGTAGGTGTAGACGAGGTCCGAATCCCAGCACTGCAGCGGCTTGTCCGGAAAGAGGCGGGCGGCCTCGGCATCGGTCAGGGGTTCGCTGATGGCGAGGAAGGTCTGGGCATGGAACACCTCCGATTCGTAGGGGCAGAGCTCCGGCTCGGGCTTGTCGAGGCAGAACACGATGCGCTCGGCCTGGATGGAGCCCGCGTGGGTCGTGACGGTATGGCCGTCCACCGCCAGGGCCGCCGTGGCCTCGAAGATGCGCACGCCCCGGTCCAGCAGGATCCGCTTCACGCCCTGGGCGTAGCGGAGGGGATTGATGCCGTAGGTGCCCGGATAGCGGATGGCACCAGTGAACCGGTCGGAGCCGAGCACGTTGGGAATCTCAGGGGCCGGGATGATCGTCTGCTCATAGCCCAGGGCCTTCCGGGCCTCCACCTCCTCCTGGGCGTCCTTCCAGCCCCCGGCGTCGTTGCCGACGAAGAGGCTGTCCTGCACCTGCAGGTCGCAGTCCAGGCCGTGGTCCCGGACCACGGAAACCATCCGGTCGATACCGCGCACCGCGCACTCCCAGGTGTCCTTGGCGCCCTTCCGGCCGTACCGCCTCAGGAGCTGGCTCAGCTCCAACTCACTGTCCGGGGTCAGGAAGCCCGCGCTCCGCCCGGTGGAACTGCCGCCGCAGATGTTGCGGTCGATGAGGACGACCTTCGCGCCCGGCCGCTCCGAGGCCCTCAGGGCCGCAGCCAAGCCCGCCGCGCCGGCGCCCACCACCAGCAGGTCCGCCTCGATGTCCTCGCGGAGGGGGGGCTGGAATGGGTAGGAGGCGTCGAGCAGGGTCGTGTACCACCAGTCCTGGAGGATCATGACTGTCCTTGGGTAGGCCTCCATCATACGTTCCGCCGACCTCCGCTGCCGAGCCGCCCTGGGGCTCGATAGAATGAGCCCAGGAGTTGCCATGACCGGTCTCGCCCTTCCCCTCGACCGCTACGTCTCCGATCCCGCGCTCAAGCCCATCGCCGCGAAGGTGGCCGCGGGCGAGCGGCTCAGCTTCGAGGACGGCCTCGCCCTCTATGGGACCCATGATCTCGTGGGCCTCGGCGCCATGGCCCACCACGAGCGCCTGCGGCGCCACGGCCGGAAGACCTTCTTCGTCCAGAGCCGGCGCCTGAGCTACACCAACATCTGCTACACCCAGTGCCAGTTCTGCGCCTTCCAGGCCAAGCCCGGCGACCCCCGGGCCTACGTCCTCAGCGCCGAGGACATCGTGAAGGACCTCTCGGACCCGAAGAACCGCGGCGTCAAGGAGCTGCACATGGTCGCGGGCCACTATCCCAAGCTGAAGATCGAGTACTTCGAGGACCTCTTCCGCAAGATCAAGTCGGCCTTCCCCGAGCTCCACCTGAAGGTCTTCACCATGGTAGAGATGGGCTACTACGCCAAGAACAGCGGCATCAGCGTCGAGGAGTTCCTGGACCGCTGCGTGGCGGCGGGCCTGGAGAGCTGCCCGGGCGGCGGCGCTGAGATCTTCGACGCGGAGATCCGCGAGAAGATCTGTGTCGGCAAGCGGGATGCGAACATCTGGCTGGAGAACGCCGCCATCTGCCACGCCCGGGGCGTCCCGACGAACTGCACGATGCTCTATGGCCACATCGAGGAGGCGAAGCACAAGGTGGACCATCTGCTCCGGCTCCGGGAGCTTCAGGACCGCAGCCTTGCCGGCGGCAAGGCGAAGTTCCTCGCCTACATCCCCCTGGCCTACCAGAACGAGGACAACGAGCTCAGCCGCACCTACGCCATCCCCGAGACCACCGGCGCCATGGACCTGCGGGAGATCGCCGTCGCGCGGCTGCTCCTCGACAACATCGACCACATCAAGGCCTACTGGGTGATGATCTCGCCCGGCCTGGCCCAGGTGGCTCTGAGCTACGGCGCCAACGACCTGGACGGCACCATCATCGAGGAGGAGATCGCCCACCGGGCCGGCGCCAAGAGCCCCCAGGGCCTCGCCAAGTCCGAGCTGGCGCGGCTCATCCGCGAGGCCGGCTTCGAACCCATGGAGCGGGACAACCTGTACCGGGAGTTCGCGGTGGAGGCCACCGCCTGAGGTCCCGACGGTGACGGCGAAGGCCGCCCTCCGCGCGGAGCTGCGCACCCTCCGGGACGGGATCGCTCCCGAAGCCCGCGAGGCCAAATCCGCGGCCATCCGCTCCCACCTCCTGAAGCTCTGCGCCGACCGCAGCTTCCGTCGCATCGGGCTCTTCGCGCCCTTCCGGGGGGAGGTGGACCTGCGCCCCGCGGCGGCGGCGCGCCCGGACTGGCTTTGGTACTTCCCCCGGATCATCTCGGACCGCCCGCCCCGCCTGGCCTGGGGCACCGAGCCCCTGGAGCCGGGCCGCCACGGAATCCTGGAGCCCGCCTTCGCCCAGGCCCTGCTGCCGCCGGTCCAGCTCCTCCTGGTGCCCTGCCTCGGCTTCGACGGCGACGGCTACCGCCTGGGCTACGGCGGCGGCTTCTACGACGCGCTGCTGGACCACCTGCCGGACACGGTGCTCACCGTGGCGGTCGCCTTCGCCTGCCAGGAGGTCCAGGACCTGCCCCGGGAGCCCCAGGACCTGCCGGTCCGGGGCATCCTCAC
>DASTWQ010000043.1:0-2376 GCA_035758545.1 Holophagaceae bacterium
CCAGCATCCTCCTGAGCGCCTTCGGGCAGTGAGGCCATGACCATGACCAAGACCTCCCACCTCTTCCTGAAAGCCGCCTCCGGCTTCGCCCTCGCCGGCCTGCTCGCCTGCAGCGGCGGCGGCGGAAGCGACAGCGGCACCTCTGGCGGCACCAGCAATCCCAACGCGGCCACGAAGCTGGCCTACACCGACCCGACCCCCTCCTCCGGCCAGTGGGCGCTGGTGAAGGACGCGGCAAGCACCGACACCCACCTGATCCTGGACCTGGTGCCGCCCTCCGACGCCGTCGCGGGTTTCGGGGTGGGCTTCACCCTGACTGCCGGGACCGGGGTCAAGTGGACGAAGGTCAGCGGATCCGACGCGGAGTACGTCCACAACGTGGCCTACACCCTGGGATCGGGCGTCCAGCTGATCAAGGGGACCGTGAAGACGAGCACCTTGACGGCCGGAGTGTTCCAGAAGGGGCTCTCCACCACCCCGGTGTCCCACGGCTCCGGCACCGTCGCGAGCGTCGCCCTGGATCTCGCACCTGGGGCCTCCAAGACCGCGTCGGTGACCATCACCCCCACGGTGTCCAAGGAGCTCCAGGCCTCCGGCATGCAGCCGATGACGGTGGCGGTGGGGACCCTCTCCCTGCAGTAGGCCGCTCCAGTAGCCAACCCCGAAGAGAGCCGGCCCCCAGGCCGGCTCTCTTCGTTCAGCGGGCGGACAGCCTCGCCCCCCACCAGGCCACGACAGCCTGGGCCAGGGCGGCCTTGTCGAGGGGGCCGAGGGGCGGCTGGGGGCCTTCGGCGGTCACGGGCGTCAGGGTGTTGGCCTGATCGCCGAAGCCCCGCCCGCCCTGGATGTCGTTCACCAGGACCGCGTCGAGGCCCTTCCGGCGCAGCTTCTCCGAGGCGTGTTCGAGGTGCCGCTCGCTCTCGGCGGCGAAGCCCACCAGCCACTGGCCCGGCCGCTTCGCTTGCGAAAGGGCCGCGAGGATGTCCGGCGTGCGGATCAGGACGAGGGTCTCCGGCCCCTCCTGCTTCTTGACCTTCTCCGGCATGAAGGTCTCGGGCCGCTGGTCCGCCACGGCGGCGGCGGCGAAGACGCCCTCGCAGCCGGGCCACCGGGCCTGGGCGGCCTCCAGCATCTCCTGGGCGCTGCGGACCCGGAGGGTCTCGACCCCGGCGGGGGCCGGGAGGTCCCCGCCCAGGACGAGCGTCACGACGGCCCCGGCGTCCCGCAGGGCCCGGGCCAGCTCGATGCCCATGCTGCCGGTGCTGCGATTGGTGAGGGTGCGGACCGGATCCAGGTCCTCCCGGGTGGGCCCGGCGGTGACCAGGACCGGCTTCCCGGCCAGGGCGGGGAGCTTCGGCCTTCCGAGGGCCCGGACCGTCTCGGCGATGGCCTCCACCTCGGCGAGCTTGCCGGAGCCCTCCTCGCCGCAGGCCAGCAGGCCTTCCGCCGGTTCCACGAAGGTATGTCCGAAGCCCTTGAGAGTGCCCACGTTGGCCTGCACCGCCGGATGGGCCCACATCTGGGTGTTCATGGCAGGGGCCCAGAGGATCGGCGCCCGGGTGGCCAGCAGGAGGGTGCTGAGGAGGTCATCCGCCAGGCCCTGGGCCGCCTTGCCCAGGAGGTTCGCCGTGGCGGGGACCACCGCCACGACCTCCGCCCAGCGCGCGAGCTCGATGTGCTCGATGACGGGGCTGGGACGCCATTCCGGCAGGTCCGGATTGGCGCCATGGACCGTCTCCCCCGTGAGGCTGGCCAGGGTCAGGGGGGTGATGAACCGGGCCCCGGCCTCCGTCAGGACGCAGCGGACCTGGTGGCCCTCCCGGGTCAAGAG
The DNA here is from genome assembly GCA_035758545.1 of Holophagaceae bacterium. Taxonomy (GTDB): domain Bacteria; phylum Acidobacteriota; class Holophagae; order Holophagales; family Holophagaceae; genus JAFDVN01. The sequence continues at coordinate 1,832 of DASTWQ010000043.1, forward strand.
CCGGGCCAGATCCGCGGCCTTGTAGGCCGCGATGCCGCCGGGGATGCCGAGGAGGACCCTCACGCCGCCGCTCCGAGCCGGATCTGGTCCACGGTGCCTCCAGGAGGGGTCATTCTAGCCGGATTCCCTTGGTATCCGGGCACTTCCCTGCTAGCCTAGGGGGTCGTGGGAGGCTTACATGGTCCAGCGCACCATCGTGCATGTGCCCGAAGAGATCGGCAACAAGTACCGGTTCGCCGTCATCGCCGGCAAGCGGTGCGAGCAGCTGCAGCGGAACGCCTACCCGAAGGTCGAGGTCATCGTCCCCGTGGACAAGCACGGCCAGCCCCAGGACGCTCCGCGCCTGGCCTCCTTCTGGTCCCAGGTCTCCATCCGCGAGGTGGAGGAGAACCGCATCGGCTGGGAAGAGGGCGAGGTCGTCACCCTCGACTACACCACCGAGGCCCCCATCAGCATCGAGTAGGCGCTCTGCCCTGCTCCGGATCGAAGGGCCCCGCGAGGGGCCCTTCGGCGTCTCAGACTTCGTCCTCGTGGTGGATGCGGCG
>DASTWQ010000099.1:0-18890 GCA_035758545.1 Holophagaceae bacterium
GCCCCGCAGCCCGCGAGGCCCAGGTCCATCAGCGCCGTGGCCTCGGCCCGGGTGAAGCTGCGGCCCTCGCCGGTGGCCTGCAGCTCCACCAGGTCCAGCTCCGAGCTCGGCTCCGCCGCGGACCTGGCGGCGATGAGGTTCGCGTCCACGGCGGCCCGGTGGTCCTCGCTGTAGTCGAGATCCAGGGCGAGGCCGCTGCGGCCCTCGGGCACCGCCACCGCGCCCACGCTCACCGCCGCGACCTGGCGCACCAGGGCGGCGCCGAGCCCATGGGCCCGCAGCGCCAGGGCCACGGCCACCCAGGCCCCGGTGATGGAGGCGCAGCGGGTGCCGCCGTCGGCGTCGAGCACGTCGCAGTCCACGGTGAGGGTGCGCTCGCCCAGGGCGGCGAGGTCCACGGCCTGCCGGAGGCTGCGGCCGATGAGCCGCTGGATCTCCACCGTGCGGCCCTGCTGCTTGCCCCGGGCCGCCTCCCGGTCCGTGCGGGTGTGGGTGCTGGAGGGCAGCATCCCGTACTCCGCCGTGAGCCAGCCGCCGCCCTTGCCCTTCATCCAGCCCGGCACCTTCTCCTCCAGGGAGGCGGCGCAGAGCACCCGCGTCCCCCCCATGGCGATGAGGCAGGAGCCCGCCGGGTGGGCCTGGACGCCGGTCTCGAGGCGGAGGGGGCGGAGCTGGTCGAGGGCGCGCATGGGACTCCGTCGGATGGCCTAGAGCCTAAGGCCAATGAACTCAGCGCCCAAGACCTGACACGCGATTCAGCATTCGATCTTGTCCACCCGTCCCTGGTGGCGGCCCCCCTCGAAAGGGGTGTCCAGGAACAATTTCAGGTAATATTCCGCCTTGAGCGGATCCGTGAGCCGCTGGCCAAAGGCAATGGCGTTCGCATCGTTGTGGGCCCGGGCCAGCGTCGCGTGATCAGGGGAGGTGACGAGCGCGCAGCGGATGCCAGGATGCCGGTTGGCGGCGATGCTGATGCCGATGCCGGAGCCGCAGACCAGCACGAGGCGCTCCCACTGATCCTTCGCTCGGGCCGCCCGGTGCGCGAAGTCCGGGTAATCCACCGAGGCCGTCCCATCCGTCCCGAAATCCACCACTTCGTGCCCCTGCGCGGCCGCCCAGCCCCTCAGGCGCTCCTTCAGGTCGAACCCCGCATGATCGCTGGCGAATCCGAGCTTCATCCGAACCTCCGCCTCCAGGGTACGGCCCTTGGCTGAGCTCCTGCAGCCTCTCCTCCAGTACCGGCCGCTGGACCGGGGCTTCTTCATCTCCCTCCCCCGTCCCGCCGGGCCCGAGGGATGGGCGCGGGCCCTGCGGGCCCTCCCGGGCGAACTGCCGGGCCGGGAGCGCCTGACGCCCGCCCGGGCCCAGCTCTTCCTGGCGGACGGCAGCCTGGTCGAGGCCCACGGCGTGCCCCTGCGGTGGCAGCGGGCCTACCCCTGGCTGACCTCCCTGGGTCTGAATCCGGGCAGCGCGGGCGATTCCCTGCGCTACTGGGCCTCCGCCCTGCGGCTCCTGCAGTCCCTGGTCATGCGCGGCGCGGTCCTGCCCAGCCTCGACACCCGGCCGAACCCCTGGCGGGCCCGCTGGGGCGTGAGCCTCACGAGCCCCGGCGACCGGGCGGCGCTGAAGGCCCTCGCCGAGGCCATGCCCGCCGCGGCCCTGGCCTTCCCGGACCAGGACGCCTGGGTCTTCACCAAGGGCCTCGCCCTGGGGGACCTGGAGTCCGAGGAGCTGGACGACGAGCTGGCCCACCCGCCGGCGGCGGAGGCGCTGCTGAGCGCCTTCCTGGAGGACGGCGCCGACTTCCTCATGCGCTTCGTCGCGTCGAACCTGCGGGCCGGCGACGATCCGAGGCTCGGCATGCTGCACCGGCTGCGGGGCCACAAGCGGGACCGCCTGCCCTGGGACGAGCGGTTCATGGTGGCGCTCTCCCACCCGATGAACGAGTTCCCCACGGTGGGCATCACCGAGCGCACCCTCGGCGACCAGCTGGCCCAGTGGAGCGAGGGCGCGCGGCCTCAGTGGGTGCGCCCGGCCTTCTCCCTGGAGGCGCCGCCGGTGCCCAAGGGCAAGTCCATCCAGGACGCCGACCGCCTCAGCGAGGAGGGCTGGTCCCTCAAGGTGGGCGTGGAGACCGAGGCCGGCGCCTTCCTGGGCGTGGACCGGCTCTGGGAACCCTCCACCGAGCCCGTGGTGGCCGAGGCCCGGGCCGCCGTGCTGCGCGCCCTCGCCCGCGCCATCCCCTTCTTCCCGACCCTGCAGAAGGCCCTTTCCGGCCAGCGCCCCGGCGACCTGCAGCTCCAGCCCGCGGAGGCCTGGGCCTTCCTGACCAAGGGCGCGGCCCAGCTCAAGGAGGCCGGCTTCATCGTCCACGTGCCCGAGGCCCTGACGGACCTGGGCGGCGCCCGCCGCCTGCGGGCCAAGGTCAAGCTCGGCGCCCGGGCGGTGGAAGCCGCCGGCACGGGCCTCGACGAGGCCGTGAGCGCCGACTGGTCCCTCATGCTCGGCGACGAGCAGCTGAGCGTGGAGGATTTCGCCCAGATGGCGAGCCTCAAGCACCCGCTGGTGGCCTGGAAGGGCAAGTGGGTCGCCCTCGATCCCGCCACGCTGAAGCAGATCCAGACCGTCATCCAGGCCAGCCGGGAGAAGGGCTTCGAGCAGATGACCCGCGGCGAGGCCCTGGCGGCGGCCCTCACCGGCACCGCCCGCATCCCCGGCGTGAGCGAGGCCATCGAGGTGGAGGTGGCCGGCGACTTCGGCGCGGCCCTCGCCGAGCTGAAGAACCTCCCGGACAAGCCCATCAAGCAGCCGGCGAGCTTCCAGGGCCAGCTGCGGCCCTACCAGCTCCGGGGCCTCGCCTGGCTCGAGGGCCTGGCCCGCCTGGGCCTGGGCGGCATCCTCGCGGACGACATGGGCCTGGGCAAGACCATCCAGGTGCTGGCGCTGCTGCTCCTGCGCCAGGCCCAGTCCCCCAAGGAGGGCATGCCGACCCTGCTCATCTGCCCCACCTCGCTGCTGGGCAACTGGGAGCGGGAGCTGAAGAAGTTCGCGCCCACCCTGCCGCTCTTCGTGCACCACGGCAACAACCGCGATCCCCTGCCGCGGATCTTCAAGCCCCACACCCTCGTGCTCACCACCTACGGTGTGGCGCGGCGGGAAGAGGACGACTTCGCCTCCCGGCCCTGGGGCATCGTCGTGGTGGACGAGGCCCAGGCCATCAAGAACCCTGGCAGCGCCCAGGCCAAGGCCATCCGCCGCATCAAGGGCGGCTTCCGGCTCGCGCTCACGGGCACGCCCATCGAGAATCGGCTGCGGGAGCTGTGGTCCATCCTGGCCTTCGCCCTGCCGGGCTATCTGGGCTCCGAGTCCACCTTCGCCGACCGCTTCGGCCAGCCCATCGAGAAGTACCGGGACCCGGACGCGGCCCAGGAGCTGCGCCAGCGGGTCGGACCCTTCGTCCTGCGCCGCCTGAAGAGCGACCGCAGCATCATCCAGGACCTGCCGGAGAAGCAGGAGATGAAGGTCTACACGACCCTCTCCCGGGAGCAGGCGGCGCTCTACCAGGCCCGGGTGGACCAGATGGAGCAGGACCTGGCCAAGTCCACGGGCATCGAGCGCCGGGGCAAGATCCTCGCCCTGCTCACCCACCTCAAGCAGATCTGCAACCACCCCTCCCAGTTCCTGCGCCAGTGGGAGCCCTTCGCAGGCCGCAGCGGCAAGCTGGACCGCCTCGCGGAGATGCTGGAGGAGGTCGTGGAGAGCGGCGAGCGGGCCCTGGTCTTCACCCAGTTCAAGGAGATGGGCGACCGGCTCCAGGCCCACCTCGAGGCCAAGCTCGGCTTCGTCCCGCCCTTCCTCCACGGCGGCTCCAGCCGGGACCAGCGGGACGCCATGGTGCGGTCCTTCCAGGAGGACCCCCTGAGCGCGCCGGTGATGCTGCTCTCCCTCAAGGCAGGCGGCGTGGGTCTCAACCTCACGGCCGCCACCCACGTCTTCCACTTCGACCGCTGGTGGAACCCGGCGGTGGAGGACCAGGCCACGGACCGCACCTACCGCATCGGCCAGACGAAGAACGTGCAGGTCCACAAGCTCATCACCATCGGCACCCTGGAGGAGAAGATCGACGCCCTCCTGGAGAGCAAGCGGGACCTCGCGGACCGGGTCGTCGGCACCGGCGAGGGCTGGCTCACGGAGCTGGACGACGACGCCCTGCGGCGCCTGGTGGCCCTCGAGGCCGACACCGAGGTCATGGACGAGGAGGAGAACGGCGGCCGCGCCAGCGGCGCCGCCGCCAAGGTGCGGGAGGCCTCCAAGCTCGCTGTGGAAGAGCCCGAGCTGCCTGAAGAGGTGCGGCCGTGATGATGGCGCAGGACCGTTTCGGCACCACCTGGTGGGGCCGCCGCTGGATCAAGGGCCTCGAGTCCCTGGGTGACGACTACGAGAACCGCCTGCCCCGCGGCAAGAAGTACGCGGAGGACGGCCAGGTCTCCCACTTCTCCGTGAAGCCCGGCGAGATCCAGGCCCTGGTGCATGGACGCAAGACCTACGAGGTGACCCTCGCCCTGCCCGCGCTCACCAGCGCCCAGTGGGAGCGGGCCCTGGCCCGCATCGCCCAGGAGAGCCGCTTCGTGGCCTCCCTGCTCGCCGGCGAGATGCCCGAGGGCCTGGACGAGACCTTCCGGGAGGCCGGCGCGAGCCTCTATCCCCGCGTGCCCAAGGAGCTGCAGACCCACTGCACCTGCCCCGACTGGGCCAACCCCTGCAAGCACGTGGCGGCGGTCTGCTACATCATGGCCGAGGCCCTGGACCGGGATCCCTGGCTGCTCTTCGACCTCCGCGGCCAGGCCAAGGAGGAGGTCATGGGCGCCCTCCAGCAGGCCCTCAACGCCGCCGCCGGCGAGGCCCCGGTGAAGAAGCCCCGCGCGAAGAAGGGCGTGAAGTCCCTCGCGGACCTGCTCACGCCCGAGCGGCCCATGCCCGAGCCCTGGGAGCCCCAGGACGCCGAGGACTACGACCAGCTCCGCGGCCCGCTCCCGGAAATCGTCATCCCCCGCACGCTGCCGCCGGACCCCGCGGTGTTCACCATGCTCGGCCCCCTGCCCCACGCCCGCATCGAGGCCTCCCTCTGCCTTGCCGCCCTGCTCCACCGCACCGGCCAGTGGGTGCAGGAGCAGTTCGAGGAGGGCCCCAAGGCCCTCTTCGGCGAGTCCGTGGAGGCGGAGCTCCCGAGCAGCAGCCCCTTCGACAGCAACGCCCCCGTCCGCACCGGCCACCGCCCCTGGCGGGGCCGCAAGAAGTGGAAGAAATAGGAGCCGTGATGAAGACGATCTCGACGCCCGCCGCCCCCGCCGCCATCGGCCCCTACAGCCAGGGGAAGGTCACGGGGAACCTGCTCTTCACCGCCGGGCAGATCCCGCTCATCCCTGAGAGCATGGAGATGGTGACGGGCCCCATCGAGGCCCAGACGGAGCGGGTGCTGCAGAACCTCGACGCCGTCCTCGCCGAGGCCGGGTCCTCCTGGGGCCGGGTCGTGAAGACGACGGTGTTCCTCGCTGACCTCGGCGACTTCGCGGCCTTCAACGCCGTCTACGAGCGGCACCTGGGCGAGGCCAAGCCCGCCCGCAGCACCGTGCAGGTGGCCGCCCTGCCCCGGGGCGCCAAGGTGGAGATCGAGCTGGTGGCCGAGGTCTAGCCTCCGGCTCCGGCCGCGCTAGTCCTCGTCGAACTCGGCCTGCTCGCCGATCTCCGGATCCACGGCCTTCCAACGGACCTCGGCGCCGTAGGCCGGTTCCTCCAGCTTCTCGAAGAAGGCCGCGAGCCGCGGGGCCCACTTGGCCTCCCGGGCCGCAGACTCCGGCAGGAAGGGCAGCAGCTCCGCCGGCGCCGCCTCCAGGCAGAGCTGGCTGAGGGTGAGGCTCTCCCGCCAGGTCTCCCCGATGGGCAGCAGGTCATCGGCAAGGATCTCCAGGCTGGCGCGCAGGTCGTCCGTCTCCGGCAGCTTCCCCGCCTCGGCCTGCAAGGCCGCGGCCACCGCCTCCCGGGCCCGGAGCAGCTTCAGGTGCAGGCGCTCGAGCTCCTTCTTGGGCGCGCCCTTGGACAGGGCGTGGGCCGCGTCCTCCAGGTGGGGATGGAGCTTGCGGAAGAGGAGGGAGAGCGCCGCGTCGGCGGCGGGGGCGTGCAGGTCGTCCGTCATGGACCTCCAATCTATCCCACCGCACCCTCCGCCGCCTTTGCCGCCGGCGCGGGATGTCCTACCCTGAGGCCACGACCCGAGGAGCCTCCATGTCCACGGACACCCCGCCTGTCCTCGATCCCGCGGTGCTGAAGCAACTGCTGGCCCTGGATGGCGGCGGCAAGGGATTGCTGAAGGAGATGGCCCAGCTCTTCCGGGAGGACATCGGCGGCCGGCTGGTGGCCATCGAGGCCTCCCTGGCCGCGGGCAACCTCGAGGGCGTCGGCCAGGAGGCCCACGCCATCAAGGGCGCCGCCGGCGCGGTGGGCGCCAGGCGCCTGCAGGCCCAGGCCCAGGAGATCGAGCGAGGCGCCCGGGCGGGCGCCCTGGGGGCCGCGGCGGAGCAGATCGCGGACCTGCGGCCGGCCTTCGAGGAGGCGGCGGCGGCCCTGGACGGCGAGGCGGAGGGCTGAGCCCGCACTTGGGGCCCTTGCCCGGGGGTCGCTACTGCGTTCCGCCGAACACCTTCACCCCCGGCGTCCCGCGGGGCGGCGGCGTGTCGCTGATCTTGAGCCGGCCGGCGGCATCCACCCACTGGTAGATCCGGGTGTTGCCCGCGAGGATGGGCTTCTCGTCCGGCGCCGCGGACTTGTCCTCCACCTCGAAGCCCCCGCGGCCCTTCTTCAGGAGGGCCATGGCCCCGGCATCCTTGGCGTCCGCCTGGACGGCCTTGCGGCGGAAGAGGTCCAGCACCTTGGGCACGTAGGCCCGGGTCTCCCGGTAGGGTGGGATGCCGTGATAGCGCTCCACGGCGCTCTCGCCGGCGTTGTAGGCGGCCACCACCTTGGCGAGGTCCCCCTTGAAGTGGTCCGTGAGCCACTTGAGGTACCTGCAGCCTCCGGTGATGTTCTGGCGGGGATCGAAGGGATCCAGCACGCCGAAGCGCTCCGCCGTCGCCGGCATGAGCTGCATGAGGCCCAGGGCGCCCACCTGGCTGCGGGCCTTGTAGTTGAAGGCGCTCTCGGCCTGGATGATGGCCCGGGCCAGGTAGGTGTCCACGCCGTTGGCCGCGGCGATCTCGTCCACCATCGAGAGCATCTCGGGGCTGCGGATGACCTTGGCCATCTCGGTCTTCGTGATGGCGAGGCGCACCCGCCCCACGCTCACCTTCTGGAGGCGCAGCCCCCGGCCCTGCATGTAGCTGGGCGGCAGGTTGTTGATGACCAGCTGCCCACGGCTGTCCAAGTAGGTGTAGATGTAGGTCTTCTGCCCGGCCCGGGACGGATGCCCCGCCGCCAGCGGCAGGGCCGCCAGCCCCAGGGCGAGGGACAGGACGCGTCGGGACATCGACTCCATTGTAAGCCCCGGGCAAAACCGGTGCCTTACAAGCCCCGCAGGAAGGCCTCCACCCGGTCCCAGTCCCGCACCACGGGGAAGGGAGGCAGGCTGGCGCGGACCTGGGCGGCGTAGCGCTTGCCGTTCGGGTCCTCCCGGGGCAGGAGGATGCGGGGGTCCAGCAGGGCGACGACGCCCTGGTCCTTCCGGGTGCGGATGAGGCGCCCGAGGCCCTGCTTGAGCTTGAGGGTCATCTGGGGGAGCTGGATGCCGCGGAAGCCGAGGCCCTCCTGCTTGGCGTCGGCCTCCCGCACCCGGGCGGCGAGCACCGGATCGTCCGGCGGCGCGAAGGGCAGCGCGGTGACGACGACGAGTCGCAGGGCGTCGCCGGGCAGGTCCACGCCCTGCCAGAAGCTGGCCAGGCCCAGCAGCGCCGCCTCCGGCGTCGTGCGGAAGCGGGTCAGGAGCTGGTTCCGGGTGAGGCCCTCGCCCTGCACGAACCAGGTGATCTGGGGCAGCGCCGACTGCAGCCGCGGCCGGAAGGCCTGCAGCATCTTGCGGCTGGTGAAGAGCACCAGGGCCCGGCCCCGGGAGGCGGCGACGAGCCGCGCGATGGCGTCCAGGCTCGCCTCCACCCAGGCGGGGTCGCCGATGCCGCCCATCCCCGCCCGGCGCTCCGGCAGCCCCGGTGGCACGAAGAGGAGGCCCTGGCGCTCGAAGTCGAAGGGGCTCTCGACGGCGAGGCCCCGGTCCACCTCCTCGTGGGAGAGGCCCAGGCGCAACCCAAGGCCGTTGAAGCCGCGGCCGTCCCGCAGGGTCGCGCTGGTCATGACCACGGTCTCGAAGCCCATGCGCAGGTGCTGGTGGAAGAAGGCGCGGACGTCGATGGGGTTGGACTTGAAGTGGACGACGGAGGGGCTCTCCCGGGTGATCGTGCTCACCCAGCCGTCCGGCTGGGCGAAGATCTGCTCCATGCGGGCGAAGGCCTGGCCGCAGCGCTCCGCCAGCTTGGACCAGGTGAGGTCCCCTTCCACCGCCTTGGACGCGAGGCCTTTCAGGGTGCCGAGGACGCCCTGCCCCGCCTCCACCCAGGCGCCCACGGCGTCCGCCAGCTCCGCCAGGGGCAGCTTGGCGGGATCCAGGGGGTGGGTGCCGGGATCCGGCGGCAGCAGGGCCAGGAGCCGCTCCCAGGCCTCCTCCCAGAGGGGCAGCCGGGCCTCCAGCTCGCCGCTGTCATCGGCGGCGAGGTTGGCCTCCAGGTCCGAGAAGAGGAGCCGCATGGCGCGGCTGGACCAGCTCTCGGCGAAGCCCTCCGTGAGCTGCTCCTCCAGGTCGTGGGCCTCGTCGAGGATGAGCACCGGCGCGTCCGGCAGCACCTGGCCGAAGGCGCTCTCCCGCAGCTTGCGGTCCGCCAGCAGCAGGGCGTGGTTCACGATGACGAGGTCCGCCTCGGCCACCTCCTGGCGCAGCTTCACCAGGTGGCAGTCCGCGTAGCGGGGGCATTGCCGGCCCGTGCAGCGCTCGGCCCGGGCGTTGAGGCGGTCCCAGAGGGGCGACTCGCCCTCGCCGAAGGCCCCCAGCTCCTCCCGGTCGCCGGTGAGGGTGCCCTCGGCCCAGCGGGGCAGCGCCATCCAGAGCCCGTAGTCGCCCTTGGAGACCTCCGAGGGCGGATGGACCTGGGCCTGCTCCCAGGCGGTGAGGCAGAGGTAGTTGGCGCGGCCCTTGGCGAGCACGGCCTTCACGGGCCGGCCGAGGATGCCCACGGCCCGGGGCAGGTCCTCCTCCAGGAGCTGGCGCTGCAGGTTCTTCGTGCGGGTGGCGACGATCACCGGCGAGCGGCCCGAGGCCAGGGCCGGGATGAGGTAGCCCAGGGATTTGCCGGTGCCCGTGCCCGCTTCGATGGCCTGGATCACCGCCGGGGGTTTGGTGTCCGACTCCCCGCCCGCGTCCTTCCAGGCCCGGGCCCGGGAGGTGCCCTCGGCGATGGCGTCCGCCACGGCCTCGGCCATCTGGCGCTGGCCCGGCCGCTCCTCCGCGCCGGGGAAGCAGGCGAAGAGCCGGCCCTCCGGAGGGGCGAAGAAGCGGTCGAGGGCGTGCGGCATCCCTCCAGTGTCTCAAAGCCAGGGCCGCAGGTCCCTCAGTCCTTGGGCTTGGCCTTCAGGATGCGCAGGGTCTCCTGGAGGGCCCGCTGGGCCTCCGGCGGCGCCGGGGCGGGAGGCGGGGCCAGCACCCGCTTGGCGAAGCCCGGCAGGGCGCGCAGGGCCCGGGCCAGCTCGGAGCACGCGTGGCAGAGCAGCAGGTGGATGCGGTAGGCGAGGCGCCGCCGCAGCGGCATGGCGCCGTCCAGGTACTCGGTGAGGTGCTCGTGGACCTCGCCGCAGGTGGGCAGGAAGGGGACGTTCATCGGGGCCGCCCCAGCACGAAGGGGCGCATGCGCTCCTGGAGGAAGAGCCGGGCCCGGTGGAGCCGCTGGCGCACCACGGCCTGGGTGACGCCCAGGCGCTCGGCGATGTCCTCGTAGGTCCAGTCCTCCAGGTCGCGGAGGATGAACACCGCGCGCTGGGCGTCGGACATGCGGTTGAGGACGGCCATCATCTTCGCGCGAAGCTCGGCCCGCTCAAGTTCGGCGGGGGCTTCGGCCTCCGTGCTCCAGGGCAGGAACGCCCCGGTCTCCCTGGGGCGGCCGTCGTCGCCCTCCTGTGACATCAAATCCTCCACCGCGTCCTCCCGGCGGCGCACCCGGCTCCGGCGCAGCATGAGGGCGTTGTTGATGCAGATCCGGTAGGCCCAGGAGCTGAAGGCGCTGCGGCCCTCGAAGCGGGGCAGGTCCCGGTGGATGGCCAGCAGGGCCTCCTGGAGCGCGTCCTGGGCGTCCGCGGGCTCCCCGAGGATCCGCAGGATGGAGTTGTAGAGCATCGGCAGGTGCGGCGAGACCAGCGTCTCGAAGGCCTCGGCGTCGCCCCCCGCGGCGCGCGCCAGGGCCTCGGCCTCGCTGGGGGGTGCGGTGGACATCCCGGCCAGTGTTCACGATTCCCGGGGCCTGGGCAACGGGGCTAAACCATCTACGAAGTCCTTCGTTATGCAGAGCGACCCCTCCGTCCGGCCCGGGCCATCCACCTACGAAATATTTCGTTGCAACTTCCCCTGGGCGGCGCACACTGGACCTACGAAGCCTTTCGGAGTACTCGTGCCCCCCAAGCCCCCCGCCAAGCCCCTCCCCCGGCCCACGGACGGCGAGCTCGCCATCCTGCGGGTGCTCTGGTCCATCGGACCCTGTACCGTCCGGCAGGTCCATGAGGTGCTCCACGCCGGGCGGGAGACCGGCTACACGACGGTCCTGAAGATGCTCCAGATCATGACGGAGAAGGGCCTCGTCACCCGGGAGGAGGAAGGCCGCGGCCACCTCTACCAGGCCCGGCTCGGGGAGGCCCAGGCCCAGAAGCACCTCGTCACCGATCTGCTGGACAAGGCCTTCCAGGGCTCCGCCCTGAAGCTGGTGATGAGCGCCCTGCAGTCCAAGAAGGCCTCCGCGGCCGAGCTGGAGGCGATCCGCAGACTCCTTGATGAGCACGGAGGGAAGCCATGAACGGCCTGTCCCAGCTGCTGTCGTCCCCCCTCGCCCATGCCGCAGGCTGGACCCTCCTGCACTTCCTCTGGGAAGGCCTGCTGCTGGGCCTGCTGGCCTGGGGCGCCCTCGCCCTGCTCCAGCGGCGGAGCCCGGAGGTCCGCTACGGCGTGGGGCTCGCCTTCCTGGGCGCGATGGCCCTGGCGCCGATCCTGACCTTCCTGCTGCTGGCGCCCCAGGGTGCATCCGCCCTTCCGGCCCAGGCGGCCCTGGGCGCTGCCGCGCCTGTGCCCACGGCCCTGCCCTGGACTCTGCGGCTCAAGCTCCTGCTGGATCCGGCCCTTCCCGCGATCCTCGGGGTCTGGAGCGCCGGGGTGGCCCTGCTCTCCCTCCGCTTCGCCGGGGGGCTGCTCATCCTTCGCCGGCTCACCACCGACGGCGTGGAACCGGCACCCGCGGAGTGGCATCTGGTCGTCGCCCGGCTTGGCCGGGAGATGGGCCTGCGCCGGGCCGTGCGCCTGCTCCGGTCCCTCCGGGTCGAGGCGCCCATGGTCGTCGGCTGGATCCGGCCGGTGATCCTCGTCCCCGCCGCGGCCTTCGCGGGTCTCAGCCCGGCGCAGATCGAGGCCATCCTCGCCCACGAGCTGGCCCACATCCGCCGCCTCGACTTCCTCGTGAACCTGCTCCAGTCCGCCCTGGAGACGGTCCTCTTCTTCCACCCTGCCGTGTGGTGGCTGTCGTCCCGGGTCCGCGCCGAGCGCGAGCTCTGCTGCGACGACGCGGCCGTGGCCTGCTGCGGCGACCGCGCCGCCTACGCCCGGGCCCTCGCCACCCTCGAAGGTCTTCGCCAACCCGCGCCCGCCGAGCTCCAGCTGGGCGCCGATGGAGGTTCCCTCATGTCCCGCATCCGCCGCCTGCTGCAGCCCCAGCTGCCGCCGAACCCCCGCTTCCGCTCCGCCGCCTTCGCCCTCGCCGCCGCGGGCCTCCTCGCCGGCACCGTGGCCCAGCAGCCTGCGCCCAAGGCCCCTCAGGGGGATCGCGACATCACCATCACCCGGGAGGCCGACGTCAGTCTCGACCCCGGCGCCGCCCAGCCGGTCCGGGTCGGCAAAGAGGGGCACTACCATCTGCAGGAGACCGTCGGCGGTGTCACCCGCACCTACGACGTCACGGCCCAGGGAGCGGTCTACAAGGTCAACGGCGTTGCGACGCCGATGGATGACGCGGGCCGGGCGTGGTTGAAGGGCGCCCTCGACCGGGAGCGCCAGGCCCAGTCGGCGGCCCGGACCGCCCGCGCCGAGGCCCGCCGCGCCCACCCGGACGCGCGCAAGGCGGAAGCGGAAAGCCGGCGGATGGAGGCCGATGCCCGGCGCATGGCGGAGGAGGCCAGCCGGATGCGTGAGGAGATTTCCGAGGTCCGCACCGAGACCCGCGATGGCAAACAGCACATCGTCATCCGCAAGCAAGGGAAGGTCGTGGAGGACCGCGAGCTGCCCAATCCACCCGAAGTGTCCATGACCGACGAAGGTCCGGGCCGGAAGCACCTGGTCATCAAGCGGGACGGGAAGGTCGTCGAGGACAAGGTGATCGAGATACCTGAAGTGACCACGGAGCAGAAGGACGGCAAGCTCCACATCACGGTGAAGAAGGGCGGCAAGGTCACCGAGGAAAAGATCGTGGTCCTGCCTCAGGCGGGCGAGGAGGCCGGCCGAACCCGCGTACGCGTGCTCACCGGGGATGCCGCCGAAACGGCGCGACTTCGGGCGGAGGTCGCGGAGCTGAAGGCCCAGCTCCGGGCCTTGCAGCAGGAGCGCGACCGCATGGAGACACCGGAAGCCCCCGAGCCCCCGCTGCCGCCGGCCCCGCCGGAACCCCCCGCGGCCTCTGAGGCGCCGGAGCCCCCGGACGCGACCGGCGCGCCGGCCCCTCCGCCGCCGCCTCCGCCCGCGCCCCCGGCGCCTCCCGCCCCGCCGGCGGCCTGATCCCTCCTCCCGGGAGTGGACCTGGAACAGCCCCTCCGGGATAGAAGGAAGACCCGCCGATCGGCGGGTCTTTTTGTAGGCTGGGGCCATGGATGCCCGACAGCCCCTCGCCGCGATGCTCCCCCGGATGCCCGAGGCCCACGCGGCGCTCCCAGGCCATGCGGAGGTGGCCCTCACCCTCGTGCTGACGGAGGCCGGCGCGGCGTCGCGGGAGACGCTCGCGGGCTGGCTGGCGGAGCACGGCCTCCAGGCCGAGGCCTGGAAGCCGGCGAGCCGCCGCCTTCAGGTGCGCGGCCCCGCCGCCGGCGCCCGCACGGCCTTCGGCCTCGCCTGGCGGACCCTGGAGGACGGTCATCGCGCCGCGGCGGGGGAGCCCACCGTGCCTGCGGCGCTGGCGCCGCTCGTGCGTGGGCTGCTGGGGCTCGACACGCGCCCCCGCCTGCGGCCGCACCTGAAGGCCCGAGCCTTCACGGAGACGGCGGCGCCCGCGGCGGGTGAGGGGTCCCCCATCTCCGAGTTCCTGGCGCGCTACGCCTTCCCCCACGGGGACGGCGCGGGCCAGCGGGTGGGCCTGCTGCAGCTGGGCGGATCCCTGGATCCCGAGGACCTGAAGACGGCCTTTGCGGACCTGGGCCTGCCGGTGCCCGAGGTGAGCGTCGTGCCCGTGTCCGGCGGCGATCCGGCGCCCACCCCCAACGCCCGCTGGGAGGTCGCCCTGGATGTGCAGGTGCTCGGCGCCGTGGTGCCGAAGGCGGCGCTGACGGTCTACATCGCGCCCAACAGCGCCGACGGGCTGCTGGACCTGGTGGAGGCGGCCCTCGCCGGCGGCCCGGACCAGTCCAGGGTGCTGTCCATGAGCTGGGGCGCGGCGGAGGCGGACTGGGGCGCCCTGGAGCTGGAACTGGTGGCGGACGCCTTCCAGAAGGCGAAGGACCTGGGCGTCTCGGTCCTCGTCTCCAGCGGGGACGAGGGTTCCGCGGACGGCCGCGGGGACGGCAAGCAGCACGTGAACTTCCCCGCCTCCTGCCCCTGGGTGATGGCGGTGGGCGGCACCCAGCGGACAGATGGGAAGGAGGTCGTCTGGAACGCCCTCGCGATCCAGAAGGGCGCCACCGGCGGCGGCGTGAGCGACTTCTTCGACCTGCCGGACTGGCAGGCGGGGGCGGGCGTGCCGCCCTCCGCCAACGACGGCCAGGTGCGCCGGGGTGTGCCGGACCTCGCCGCCCACGGGGCGGAGGCCGGCGGCTACCGCGTCTTCGTGGACGGCCAGTGGCGGGTCCTGGGCGGTACCAGCGGCGCCGCGCCCTTGCTCGCAGGCCTCATCGCCCGGATCAACGGGGCCCGGGCCGCGGCGGGCAAGGGCCCCTTGGGCTTCCTGAACCCCGCCCTCTATGGCGCCGCCCGGAGCGCCCTGCGCCCCGTCACCGAGGGCGACAACCCCGCCTACCGTGCGGCGGAGGGCTACAGCGCCTGCACGGGCCTCGGCGTGCCGGACGGCGAGGCGCTGCTGAAGGCCCTCAGCTGATCACATGTTCCGCCGGTACTGGCCGCCCACCTCGTAGAGGGCCCGGCTGATCTGGCCGAGGCTGCAGACCTTGGCGGCCTCCAGCAGCTCCTCGAAGAGGTTCTCCCCGGCCTGGGCCGCGGCCTTGAGCCGGGCGAGGGCCGCGGGAGCCCGGTCGGCGTTGCGGGCGTGGAAGGCGGCCAGGTTGTCGATCTGCTGGCGCTTCTCGTCCTCGGTGGAGCGGATCAGCTCCGGCGCGCCCAGTTCCGCCGGGTGCGGGTTGAGGAAGGTGTTCACACCGACGATGGGCAGCTCGCCGCTGTGCTTGAGGTGCTCGTAATGGAGGCTCTCCTCCTGGATCTTGCCGCGCTGGTACATGGTCTCCATGGCGCCCAGCACGCCGCCGCGGTCCGTGAGGCGGCGGAACTCCAGCAGCACCGCCTCCTCCACCAGCTCCGTGAGCTGCTCGATGATGAAGGCGCCCTGGAGCGGGTTCTCGTTCTTCGCCAGGCCCAGCTCGCGGTTGATGATGAGCTGGATGGCGATGGCCCGCCGCACGCTCTCCTCGGTGGGCGTGGTGATGGCCTCGTCGTAGGCGTTGGTGTGCAGGCTGTTGCAGTTGTCGTAGATGGCGTAGAGGGCCTGCAGCGTCGTGCGGATGTCGTTGAAGTCGATCTCCTGGGCGTGCAGGGAGCGGCCCGAGGTCTGGATGTGGTACTTCAGCTTCTGGCTGCGGTCGTTGGCGCCGTACTTCTCCTTCATGGCCACGGCCCAGATGCGGCGGGCCACGCGGCCGATGACGCTGTACTCCGGGTCCACGCCGTTGCTGAAGAAGAAGCTGAGGTTCGGCGCGAAGTCGTCGATGTGCATCCCGCGGCTTAGGTAGTACTCGACGAAGGTGAAGCCGTTGGCCAGGGTGAAGGCCAGCTGGGTGATGGGGTTCGCCCCGGCCTCGGCGATGTGGTAGCCGGAGATGGACACCGAGTAGAAGTTCCGGACCTTGCGATCGATGAAGCTCTGCTGGATGTCGCCCATCACCTTCAGCGAGAACTCCGCGGAGAAGATGCAGGTGTTCTGGGCCTGGTCCTCCTTGAGGATGTCCGCCTGCACCGTGCCGCGGACGACGCCGAGGGCCTCGGCCTTGAGCTTCTCGTAGACCTCCTTCGGCAGCACCTCGTCCGCGGTGGCGCCCAGGAGCGCCAGGCCGAGGCCGGCGTTGCCCTCGGGCAGGGCGCCGGCGTAGCGGGGGCGGGCAAGGCCCTTGGCGGCGTAGAGGGCGTCGATCTTCTTCTGGGCCTCCTCCATCCGGCCGTGCTCCATCAGCCACTTCTCGGCGCGCTGGTCGATGGCGGCGTTGAGGAAGAAGGCCAGGATCGTCGGCGCGGGGCCGTTGATGGTCATGGAGACGGAGGTGGAGGGCGCCAGCAGGTCAAAGCCCGAATAGAGCTTCTTGGCGTCGTCCACGGTGCAGATGGAGACGCCGCTGTTGCCGACCTTGCCGTAGATGTCGGGGCGCTCGTGGGGATCCTCGCCGTAGAGGGTCACGCTGTCGAAGGCGGTGCTGAGCCGGGCCGCGGGCTGCCCCTTGCTCACGTAGTGGAAGCGCTTGTTGGTGCGCTCCGGGGTGCCCTCGCCCGCGAACATGCGGGTCGGATCCTCGCCCACGCGCTTGTATTCGAAGACGCCCGCCGTGAAGGGGAAGGCGCCGGGGACGTTCTCCAGCAGCTGCCAGCGCAGCAGGTCGCCCCAGCCATGGGTGCCCGGGAGGGCCACCTTGGGCACCGGGGTGCCACTCAGGGAGACGGTGTAGTTCGCGGTGCGGATCTCCTTCCCGCGGACCACATAGACGTTCTCTGGCTCCGTGTAGCCGCGGCGCAGGTCCGCCCAGCCGCGCACCAGCCGGCGGCACTCGGCGTTCAGCTCGCCCAGGTGCTCCTGGTAGCGCTGGCGCAGCACGAGGACGGCCGCGTCGCCGCCCTCCGTCAGGTGGGCCTGATCGTAGAACTCGCCCGCCACGGGCACGTGGTCGCCCATGGCCTTGAGGCTGAGCCAGAACGCGTAGGCCAGCTCGGCCGTCTCGGCCTGGCGCGCCGCCCAGGCCTTGTAGCCCTGCACCGTGTCGGCGATCTCCGCCAGGTAGCGGGCCCGCTCGCCGGGGATGATGGCGGCCTTCTTCGGCGCGCTGGGGGCGGCGGCGAGCCTCGGCGCCCAGTCCACGCCGGTCCGGCCGGCGAGGGCCTTCACCAGGTTCACGAAGAGCCAGTCGGTGGCCGGATCCGCGAACTGGCTCGCGCAGGTCGCGAAGACGGGCATGTCCTCCGGCGCCCGGTCGAAGGCCTTGCGGCTGCGCTGCACCTGCTTGCGCACGTCCCGCAGGGCATCCTCGGCGCCGCGCTTGTCGGCCTTGTTGAGGACGACGAGGTCCGCGAAGTCCAGCATGTCGATCTTCTCGAGCTGGCTCGCGGCGCCATACTCCGGCGTCATGACGTACATGGAGAGGTCCACCAGGTCCGTGATCTCGCTATCGCTCTGGCCGATGCCGGCGGTCTCCACGATGACGAGGTCGTAGCCCTCGGCCTTGGCGGCCGAGATGGCGCTCTTCAGAGCCTCGCTGGTGGCCCGGTGGGCCGCGCCGCGGGTGGCCAGGCTGCGCATGAAGGCCCGGTCCCGCAGCTCGGGGTGGTAGAGGGCGTTCATGCGGATGCGGTCGCCGAGCAGGGCGCCGCCGGTCTTGCGTTTGGTGGGATCCACGCTCAGGACCGCCACGCGCTTGTCGGGGAAGTCCACGAGGAAGCGCCGCAGCAGCTCGTCCGTCAGCGAGGACTTGCCCGCGCCGCCGGTGCCGGTGATGCCCAGGACAGGCTGGGGGCTGGAGGCCGGAGGCTGGGAGGCGAAGCCGTTGGCGGAGCCCAGCTCGATCTCGGTGATGCGGCGGGCCAGGCGGTGGGCCTCCCCTGCGGTCCGGGGGTCGTAGTCGCAGCGGGCGACCATGTCGTTGATCATCCCCTGCAGGCCCATCTGGCGGCCGTCCTCGGGGCTGTAGATGCGGGCGACGCCGTAGGCCTCGAGCTCGCGGATCTCCTCGGGGACGATGACGCCGCCGCCGCCGCCGAAGACCTGGATGTGGCCCGCGCCCTTCTCCCGGAGCAGGTCCACCATGAACTTGAAGTACTCGACGTGGCCGCCCTGGTAGCTGCTGATGGCGATGCCGTTGGCATCCTCCTGGATCGCGGTCTCGACCACGTCCTGCACGCTGCGGTTGTGGCCCAGGTGGATGACCTCGCACCCGGTGGCCTGGAGGATGCGGCGCATGATGTTGATGGAGGCGTCGTGGCCGTCGAAGAGGCTCGCCGCCGTCACGAAGCGGACCTTGTGCCGGGGCTGGTACACGCCCTCGGCGTCCAGGGTCCCGGGCGCGGCTGCGGTCAGGGTCGTCGTCATGGCGTCACCTCCGGCGGTCCAGCGGGCCAGTTTACCGCGCCGGTGCTGGGATCCCGCCCGGCGGTCTACAGTCCGAAGGCCCGGGGCGGGAAGGCCTCCTCCAGCAGCCGCTGCCGCTCCCGCAGGTGCTGGTCCAGGCTCGGCCACTGGACCGAGGCCCGGGCCCCGGCCAGGAAGGGGCTGCGCTCGAACCAGGGGGTGCAGGTGAAGCCCTGCACCGCCGCCCGCTCCGCCACCTCCAGGGCCTCGTGGGGGCGGCCCAGGAAGCCGTAGGCCTCCGCCAGCTTGAAGGTGAACTCCCCATCCGGCAGGTGGATCTGCAGGCGCTCGGCCTCGAAGGCCCGGAGCCGGGCCAGCGCTTCCTCGGGCCGGCCCTCCAGCGCGAGGCGGTAGATCTCCGAGAGGCGCAGGAAGAGCACCGAGCCGAGCCCCCCGGGGCGGGCCTCGGAGAAGCGCGCCAGGGCCTCCTCCCGGTCCCCCTGGATCAGCCGCGCGTAGCCCAGGTAGAACGCCCGCAAAGGCCCGGCCGGGAGGCGGCGGACGCCAGCCTCGAAGGCGGCATACCGGCCGGCGTAGAGGAGCCCGTTGTCCGCCAGCCGGGCCGGCCCCCGGGGCAGGCCGGACAGGCGCGCCTGCCGCTCCAGGGCCTGGTCCGCCAGGTCCAGGAGCCCGGAGGTGCGCGCCGCGTAGGCGAGGCCGTTGTCCAGAGGCAGGGCGCCGGGATGGCGGCGCACCGCCGCCGCGAGCAGGACCAGGGCCTCCCGCTGGCGGCCCACGTCGGAGTAGTGGATGGCGGCCAGCTCCGCGAGGCGGGGCAGGTCCGGCGCCAGGTCCAGGGCGGCCTGGAGGTTGGCTTCGCAGGCCTGCTGGGCGTCGAGGGTGTCGGCGTCC
>DASTWQ010000105.1:0-3619 GCA_035758545.1 Holophagaceae bacterium
CGTGAGTCACCTCCACCCCGAGGTGGTCGGGGGACGGGCCTTCCGGGAGGCCCGGTTCCGGGGGGCGGGAGGATTCCCTCATCAGCATCACCATAGCCCTCCGGAGGGTCCGGGGAAGGGCTGTCCGGGGGACAGGCCACCGCTCCGAGGCTAATCTGGAGGGCCGGAGCGCGCCCATGAGCCTTCTGCTGGCCGTCGATGTCGGCAACACCAACGTGGTCCTCGGGGTCTTCGACCTCGACCAGGGCCCGGCCTCGCCGCTCCTATGCTCCTGGCGCCTGGCGACCTCCAAGGAGCGCACGGTGGACGAGTACGGCCTGTCCACCCTGGCCCTCCTGCGGCACCGGGGCCTGGAGGCTTCCCAGGTCAAGCAGGTGGTCATCTCCTCCGTGGTGCCGCCCCTCCACCCGGTGCTGGACGCCTGGGCCCGGGTCTACTTCGAGACTCATCCCTTCTGGATCGAGCCGGGGATCCGCACCGGGCTCAAGATCGCCATCGACAACCCCCTGGAACTGGGCGCGGACCGCTTGGTGAACGCCGTCGCCGGCATCGAGCGGTTCGGCGCGCCGCTGGTGGTGGTGGACTTCGGCACCGCGACGACCTTCGACGTGGTGAACGCCAAGAAGGAGTACCTCGGCGGACTCATCGTGCCGGGGCTCAAGATCAGCGCCGAGGCCCTCTTCCAGCGGGCTTCCCGCCTGCCGCGCGTGGAGATCGCCGAGCCCGAGCGCCTGGTGGGCCGGAACACGGTCCAGGCCATGCAGGCGGGCCTCTTCTACGGCTACGTGGGGCAGGTGGACGGCATCCTGGAGCGGCTGCTGGAGGAGCACCCCGGTGCCGCGGTGGTGGCCACCGGCGGCCTCGCCCGCATCCTCGCTCCGGCCACGAAGCACATCCGCAAGGTGGAGCCGGACCTGACCCTGGACGGCCTGCGGCTCCTCTGGATGCGCAACCACCAGGAGGCCGCGAGGAAGCGGGCGTGAGCCTGCCCCTGATCCGGCTGGCCGAGGTCGATTCCACCCAGGCCTTCCTCAAGCGGCATCCCGAGCTGGGCTTCTGCGCCGTGTTGGCGGATAGCCAGAGCGCGGGCCGGGGCCGCCAGGGCAACCGCTGGGAGAGTGGGCCGGGGGCCGGGCTCTGGCTGAGCGCGGCCCTGCCACCCCCAAACCTGCCGCCAGGGCTCGTGCTCCAGCTGGCCATGCGCCACGCCCTGGCGGTGCTGCCGCCGGATCCTCGGCTGGGCCTCAAGTGGCCCAACGACCTCATCGCCCGGGCGGATTCGGGGATGGTCAAGCTGGGGGGCATCCTCGGCGAGCTGAGCGGCGGGCGCCTGATCCTCGGCCTGGGGATCAACCTCACGGACGCCCCGGACCTGCCGGACCGGGCCATCCCCGCCAGCTGCCTCCGGACCCTCGGCCTTCCGGTCCCCTCACCCCTGGACCTGGCCCTCGCCCTCCTGGAGCGCTGGACCCGCCTCGAGGAGGCCCCCGAACCAGCCTTCCGCTGGCCCGCGGAGGGGGAGGTCCTGCGCTGGGAGACCGGCCAGGGGGTCTGCCTGGGCTGGGAGCCGGACGGGCGCCTCCGGGTCGCCACCAGTGCCGGCCTGGAGCGCCTCAGCGCCGCGGACGTGCGGGGCCTCCACCACTGAGCCCCGTTCGCGGGGCCTGGGCCTCCGTTCGCGGGGGAGGGGGCCCGGATGGCGGGCCACCCCTGGCCGTCCGCGGGTCCCTTCGATGAAATGGTTCGACCCCCAACCTGGAGTCCCCATGTCCCGCCTCCGCCCCCTCGCCCTGACCCGCGAAACCCTGCTGCCTCTCGGCGACGAGAGCCTCCGGACCGTCCAGGGCGGCATGCTTCCGGTGGGCAGCACCGAGGATTGTCCCGTGCCCCCCACCGGCGACTGCACCAACCTCTCGGCCTGCTGTCTGAGCAACCAGACCCCTTGCGGCGAGACGGGCACCACCACATCCATCAACCGCCCCACCTCCTTCTGAGCTCCTCCCGGTGACGGCGCACCCGGCTCCTGAGGGAGCGCCCGGCTGGGAAGCCTCTGAGGCCTCCGAGGCGCTCGGGGACTGGCGACGCCTCCTGGCGGCCCGTCTGCGGAGCCGGGAGGTCTGGCTCGCCTTCGGTCTGGTCTACGCGGTCTTCACGGCCTACAACCTCACCAGCTTCGCCGGCCGTCCGGGCTGGCTGGCCAAACCGGAGATCTGGCTGCTGTGCTGGTGGTCCCCTTGGCTCTGGCTGGGGGGAATCCTCTGGTGCTCGCCCATCCCCTGGCAGGCCCCCCTGCGGGCCCGTGGCTGGCGCCGCAACCTCCTGGCGGCCTCCGGCGCGCTGCTCTTCGCGGAAGCCTGGCAGGCAGCGGCGGTGGCCCAGGACCTGCTCCTCTACCGCCACGCGGGCATCCCCGTCCCCGCCCGCCAGGCCCTCCTCTACAGCCTGTTCATCACCGGGCCGGTGATGTTCCTCGCCGGCTACCTCATCAGCCGCTACGAGGCCGCCGAGCGCGGGCGGCTCGCCGCCCTGGCCCGGGCCCGGGAGGCCCGGGTGCGGCTCCTGCAGAGCCAGATGAGCCCCCACGTGCTGTTCAACTCCCTGAACGGGATCGCGGAGCTCATCGTCAAAGACCCTCCCGCGGCGGAGGAGAGCGTGCGGGCCCTTTCGGACCTGCTCCGCCGACTCCTGGAGTCGGGCCATGCGCCCCTCATCCCCCTGCGGGAGGAGCGGGCCATGGTGGAGTCCTACCTGTCCCTGGAGGCCCTGAGGCTGGGATCCCGCTTGGGCGTCCGCTGGCACTGGGACGAGGCGCTCCAGGAGCTGGAGGTCCCTCCGCTCACCCTGCAGCCCCTGGTTGAGAACGCCATCAAGCACGGCCTGGCGCCTTCCCGCAGGGGCGGGCAGCTGGAGATCGCCCTCGACCAGGAGGCCGGGGACCTGGTGATGTCGGTTCGCAACACGGGGAAGGGGCCCATCGATCCCTCCGTCCGGGGCTTCGGGATCGGCCTCGGGAACCTCCGGGACCGGCTCGGTCTCGTCTATGGGGCCCAGGCCACCCTGGACCTGAGCCGGGACGCTGAATGGACCACCGCCGAGATCCGGATCCGGGATTTTATACTGCTGCCATGAACCCTCTGCGCGTGCTGGTCGTCGACGATGAGCCCCTGGCCCGGGAGCGGCTGGCACGTCTGCTCGGAGAGGCCGGCGCCGAGGTGCTGGCGCAGCTGGAGGACGGTCCCGACCTCCTGGCCTGGATCCGCCAGGGGCAGGCGGTGGACGCGATCTTCCTGGACATCCAGATGCCCGGGGGCACCGGGCTCGAGGTGCTCGCGGAGCTGCCGGAGCAGATCCCGGTGGTGCTGGTGACCGCCTACGCCGAGCACGCGGTGCGGGCCTTCGATTCCGAGGCCGTGGATTACGTCCTCAAGCCCGTGTTCAAGGACCGCCTGGTGCGGGCCCTGGAGCGGCTCCAGGCCCGCCGCCGGGGGCCTGCGAAGGCCGAGCCCGAGGGCCGGGCCCACTCCGGCCAGCACGCCCGGATCCCGGTGCGGGCGGGGGAGGGCCACGTCTTCCTGGACCTGCGCCGCATCACCCACCTGGAGATCGAGGGCGACATCGT
>DASTWQ010000129.1:0-2943 GCA_035758545.1 Holophagaceae bacterium
GGTCAATGAGCCCCGCCAGCTCGCCAAGGTCCTGAAGGTACTGGAGGGCGTGCAGCAGGCATTCAACGCCGCCGCCAAGGGCGGCAAGCGGATCTCCCTGGCGGACCTCATCGTCCTGGGCGGCGGCGCGGCCATCGAGCAGGCGGCCCAGGCGGCCGGCGTGCCGGTGGACGTGCCCTTCACCCCGGGCCGGGTGGACGCCACCGAGGCCCAGACCGACGCCGCCTCCTTCGCGGTGCTGGAGCCGAAGGCCGACGGCTTCCGGAACTACCTGAAGGGCCCCGGCCGCATCCCGGCGGAGCATCTGCTGGTGGACCGGGCCCAGCTGTTGGGCCTCACGGCGCCGGAACTGACGGTGCTGGTGGGCGGCCTGCGGGCGCTGGGGGCGACCTACGGCGGATCCCCCTACGGCGTCCTCACGGACCGCCCCGGGCAGCTGACCCCGGACTTCTTCGTCAACCTCCTCGACATGGCCACGGAGTGGAAGCCCGTCCAGGGCGGCGCGGACCTCTTCGAGGGCCGGGACCGCCGGACCGGGGGCCTGCGCTGGACCGCGACCCGGGTGGACCTGGTCTTCGGCTCCCACTCGGAGCTCCGGGCCCTGGCGGAGGTCTACGCCAGCGCCGACGCGAAGGAGCTCTTCGTGAGGGATTTCGCCGCCGCCTGGGCGAAGGTCATGGACCTGGACCGCTTCGACCGGGCCTGAGCGGAGGCGGGAAGGGAACGGAGGCGCGCCCGCGGGCGCGCCTCCGCCGCGTCAGGAGATCGCCTCGACCGCGCAGCAGGCGCGGAAGCAGGCCTGCATCCGCGCGGCCATCTCCGCCATGGCGCGGGCGAGGGGCGCCCGGGGGCGCCAGCAGAGGGCCAAGGTGCGGTAGGGCTCAGGCTCCCCGAGCCGCAGGATCGCCAGCTCGCCCTGGCGGTTCTCCACCCCCAGGCTGAGGCGGGGCAGCAAGGTGACGCCGGTGCCCTGGGCGGTCATCTGCGCGAGGGTGGAGAGGCTCGTGGCGCGGAAGGCCAGCTCCTGGGCGCCGGACTGGGCGCAGATGCGGAGGGCCTGGTCCCGGAAGCAGTGGCCATCCTCCAGCAGGAGCACCGACTCGTCCTCCAGCAGCCGCGCCGGCACCGGGCCCCGGCGCCGTGAGAGCGGATGGGCCTTCGGCAGGGCCAGCACGAAGGGATCCTCGCCGATGACCGCGTGCTCTAGGCCGCTGATGTCGGATTCCAGGGCGAGGAGGGCGCCGTCCAGCTCGCCGCGGTCCAGCAGGGCCGTGAGCTGCGCGGTGCGGTCCTCGGACCACTGCACCGCGAGCTCCGGGAAGGCCTGCCGCAGGTGTCGGCTCAGCTCCGGCAGCAGGTAGGGGGCGACGGTGGGGATGATGCCCAGCCGCCAGGCGCCGCGGAAGGGATCGCCGAGGCCGCCGCAGGCCTGGAGCAGCTCCTCCGCCTCCGCCAGCAGGCGGCGGGCCCGGGCGACCACCTGCTCCCCGGCCTCGGTCACCCGCACCTGCCGCGGCCCGCGCTCAAAGAAGGTCACGCCCAGGGCCCCCTCCAGGCCGGCGATCTGGGCCGAGAGGGAGGGCTGCGCCACGTGGCAGA
Organism: Holophagaceae bacterium; assembly: GCA_035758545.1. Lineage (GTDB taxonomy): Bacteria > Acidobacteriota > Holophagae > Holophagales > Holophagaceae > JAFDVN01. The sequence goes on from DASTWQ010000129.1 coordinate 1,600, forward strand.
GGTCCGCGGCTTTTCGGAAGCTGCGCTGCTCCGCCACCGCCACCAGGTACTGAAGCTGGCGCAGGGTGAAGGGATGCGGGCTCAGGCGCACGGCGCCTCCAGGGACGGGAAGGCTCCCAGTCTAGGCTGGGCGGCGCGGCGCCGTCACCCGCCGGAGGCGGTGCGGCGCTCGCGGATATACGCGAGGGCCTTGGCCTCGAGGCCTGGCTTGGTGAGGCCGGACCGGCGGGCGAGGGCGATGGCGTCCTTCACGGGCAGGCCCTGGTCCAGCACCCAGGCGGTGAGCAGCGCGGCGGCGGCGCGGTTGCCGGTGGCGCAGTGGACCAGGATGCGGGACTTCGGCGGCAGGGCCCGGAGCTGGGCCCGGAAGGCGTCCAGGGCGGCGTCGCTCAGGGTGTGGTCCACGGGGCAGCGGGTGTAGCCTGCGCCCGCGGCCTTGGCGCCGGCCTCCTCGAAGCGGAAGTCCCCTTCGGCGTCCGTGCGCAGGTTGAAGACCCGGGTGATGCCGGCGGCCTTCAGCGCCGCGAAGGTGGCTTCGTCCGGCGCCCCCTGGACGATGAAGACGCCGGGCCGGGCCTTGACGGTGGAAGGGATGACCGGAGTATGGGCCGGGGACTGGAGGAAGAGGGCAGGGGGCAGGATCGGCAGCATCAGGGCTTCCTTGGGGCGGCGCCGGCGCAGGCGCGGAAGGCGGGCAGGTGGTGGTCGCGGCTGGCGGCCTGGAGCCGGAGGAAGGCGGCCCGGAGGTCCGGCTCCTTCACGGCGGCCAGGAGCCGATCGTACATCGCGAGGTTGGCCTCCTCGCTTTTCACCCCCTCGGCGCAGGCGGCCTCCAGCGTGTCCGGCGCCGCCGGGGGATGGGCCTTCCAGGGATCCGGCGGCACGGCCACGCCATGCCAGCGGCAGAGGCTCAGCAGCTCGTCCTGGTGCCGGGCCTCGGCCTCCGCGATGCGGTTGAAGGGACGGACGTCGCCGAACCTGGCGAGCACGGCGCGGTAGCAGGCCTCGGCCTTCCGCTCGTCGTCGAGGGCCTCCAGGAGGGCCTGGCGGCTGGCCTCCGGCAGGGGCGCGCGGACGGGGTTGGCCTGGTGGATCGGGGGCGGGATCGGCAGCATGGGTCCTCCTCGGTCAGGGCAGGATGGCGCCGGGGCGCGGTGCCCGGGATCACGGGCGCTCAGGCCCGTCCTCAGGCTTCGACGGCGCGCCGGAGCCGGTCAAGGGCCCGGAGCAGCGCGTCCTCCACCTTGCGCGCCTCCGCCTCGGGGAAGCGGTCGGACAAGGCGAGGTAGGCCGTGGGCCGGATGGCGGCGACCTCGGAGCCGCCGGACACCTCCCGCACGACCA
>DASTWQ010000221.1:0-2294 GCA_035758545.1 Holophagaceae bacterium
CTGGATGTCGATGGGCGTGAATGTCACGGCGGCCTCCTAGCGGGTGAGGGCGCGAAGGAAGATTTCGTTGATCCACTCGAGGACGAGGATCGCGACGAGCGGCGCCAGGCTGAGGCCGCCGATGGGCGGGATGAGCTTCTGGAAGGGCAGCATGATCGGCTCCACCAAGGCGTTCACGATACGCACCAGGAGGTTCCTGGGGTCCGGGTGGAACCAGCTGAGGATCGCCCAGACGAAGATGAGGAGCATCCACAGGCGGATGGCCCAGTAGGCGATGAGGACGAGAAGCAGCATGGATCGGAGGCTCCAACCGGTTCATCATACAGGCCTGGAGGCACCCCCATGCGCATCGGCATCTCCTGCTACGCGACCTTCGGGGGATCCGGCGTGGTGGCGACGGAGGTGGGCAAGGCCCTGGCCGCGCGGGGGCACGAGGTGCATATCCTCAGCCCGGCCCTGCCGCCGCGCCTGGTGGGGTTCGAGGACCGGATCTGCTTCCACGAGGTCACGGCGAGTCCCTATCCGCTCTTCGAGGGGGCGCCCTTCAGCATCGCCCTGGCCTCCAAGATGGCCGACGTGGCGAGCCACCACGGCCTCGACATCATGCACGCCCACTACGCCATCCCCCACGCCAACGCGGCGCTGCTGGCGCGGATGGCCCTCGAGGGCCGGCTGAAGGTCATCACGACCTTGCACGGGACCGACATCACCGTCGTCGGCAGCGATCCCAGCTACCTGCCCATGGTGAAGCTCGCCATCCGGGAGAGCGACGGTGTGACCGCCGTGAGCCGCTACCTCAAGGAGGAGACCATCCGGATCTTCGGGGTCGGCGAGTCCATCGAGGTGATCCCCAACTTCGTCCGGCCGCCGGAGGATCCCGAGCCCCGCTGCCGCCAGTGGCTCGCCCCGGAAGGCTGCGCCGTGCTGACCCACATCTCCAACTTCCGCCCGGTGAAGCGGGTGATGGACGTGATCCAGGTCTTCGAGCGGGTCCGGAAGCAGATCCCCGCCCGGCTGGTGATGGTCGGGGACGGACCTGACCGGGCCGAGGCCGAGGCCTACTGCCGGGACCAGGGCTTCGCGGCCGAGGTGCGCTTCACCGGCAAGCAGCTGGACGTGGGCTCCGTGCTGGCCTGCTCGGACCTGTTCCTGCTGCCCAGCGCCACCGAGAGCTTCGGTCTGGCGGCCCTGGAGGCCATGTCCTACGGCGTGCCCGTGGTGGCGGCGGCCGTGGGCGGCGTCCCCGAGGTCATCCGGGAGGGGGTGGACGGCTACCTCCGGCCCATGGGGGATGTGGACGGCATGGCCGAGGCCGCGCTGAGCATCCTCCGGGATCCCGCTGCCCATGCCCGCATGGGCGAGCGCGCCCGGGCCCACGCCCTGGGGGACTTCGCCGAGGAACCCGTGGTGGACCGGTACGAGGCGCTCTACGAGCAGGTGATGAGCGGGCGGCGCCGGAGCGTGGCGGTGGGGGGCTGAGACGCTCCCGCCCAGCCGGATGATCGCGGGAACTGCGGAACAAAAACCGGAGCGCGAGGCTCCGGTCGAAGGTGGTGGCTGGAGGCGGACTCGAACCGCCGACCTAGGGATTATGAGACCCTCGCTCTAACCACCTGAGCTACCCAGCCAGAACGAACAGCATACCCGGAATCCGCCCGGCAGTCACGCCCTAAAGACGGGCCCCAGCCATGCTAGCCTGCGATTGGTCCCTTAGCTCAGCGGTCAGAGCTGGCGGCTCATAACCGCTTGGTCGCAGGTTCGAATCCTGCAGGGACCACGGATCTGGAAACAGGCGCTCGACCAGGATTCGAACCTGCGAGCCGCAGCCGCCCGGCGAGCGCGCCGTCTGGCATCAACCCGGACCGGGTGCCCCACAGTTGGTGCGGTGCCCCAACTGTGACCCGGAGCCGGGTTGACCCCAGTGGGGCGTCGGAGCGGTGCACAAGCGCGAGCCGCTGGCGGCAAGGAAGGGTGCGGATCTGGCGGAGCCAGGTTTCGAAGGCCCAGAGGGCCTCCAGACGCATTCACCTCTCCTGCAGGGACCACGGATCTGGAAACAGGCGCTCGACCAGGATTCGAACCTGCGAGCCGCCTGCTGGCCTCAACCTGGTCCGGGTACCCCACGGTTGGCCCAGGGCGCCAACCGTGACCCGAATCCAGGTTGACCCGGCGAGCGCGCCGTCTGGCATCAACTCGGACCGGGTGCCCCACAGTTGGTGCGGTGCCCCAACTGTGACCCGGAGCCGGGTTGACCCCAGTGGGGCGTCGGAGCGGTGCACAAGCGCGAGCCGCTG
>DASTWQ010000223.1:0-5113 GCA_035758545.1 Holophagaceae bacterium
GGAGGCCGCCCCGCGGTTCCTGGTGGTCCGGATCCGCGACAAGAAGGCCTCCCCCAAGGACACCGTGACCATCCGCGTCTCCGCCGCCTTCGCCCAGGGGGTCACGAGCTACCTCAGCGACACCCAGCTGCGGGAGGCCCGGAGCAAGGGCATCGACGTGCGCCGGATGCTCTCCGAGGCCCTTTCCGCCCCCAAGGGGACCGAGCTGTTCAGCCTGGACGACCCGGAGAGCAAGGTCACCGTGACGGTGGAATAGGCCGGGGCCGCTAAGCTGGAAGGCCGATGCAGTCGCTCCTCCGCTTCTACCGGAATCATCTGCGCCCCTACCTGCCGGGAGCGCTGGGCGGCGCACTGCTCATCAGCCTGGCCAGCCTGTCCGACGCCCTGCTGCTGTCCCTGCTGCGGCTGATGTTCGACCAGAACCTGGGCATGGGGGCGGCCCAGGGGCCCGCGGCGGTGCAGGGCCTCATGTCCCGCATCCTGGCCCATCTGCCCTCCCCGGAAGCCCTGCGCCGGAGCCTGCTCTTCATCCCGATCCTGATCGTCACGACCTTCATCCTGCGTTCGGCGCTCAACTACCTGGGCAACGTCTCCGTCGCCCGGTCCGGCCTGCGGGCGATCCGCGACATGCGGACCCGGATCTTCGACCACCTGCTGACCCTGGATCCGGCCTTCTTCCAGAAGCACCCCGTCGGGGAGCTCATGAACCGCGTGCTGGGCGACGTGGGGATGATCCAGCAGCTGGCCTCCTCCCAGATCGCGGAGGTGCTCCGCCAGACCACCACCGCCGTGGTGATGACCGCCTACATCATCAGCATCAACTGGCGCTTCGCGCTGATCCTGCTCGTCGCCCTGCCCCTCGTCGCGGGCCCGGTCCGCTGGATCGGCAAGGCCATCCGGCGCATCGCCCACCGCTCGCTCCGCAGCGCCGACGGCCTGCTCCAGCGGCTCAAGGAGGTCCTCGCCAACATGCGGGTCGTGAAGGCCTTCGCCCGGGAGGATTACGAGAGCGCGCGATTCCGGGAGAAGAACCAGGAGCTCTACCGCCTCAGCATGAAGGTGGTCCGCACCCAGTCCCTCTCGAGCCCGGTGATGGAGATCGTCGGCGGCTTCCTGCTGGCCAGCCTCGTGACCTACGGCGCCCTGCTGGTGCGGGACCACCGGGCCACCGGCGGAGCCTTCATCGTCTTCCTGCTGGCGGTCTACGCCCTCTACGCGCCCATCCGGATCCTCACCCGCATCTATGCGGACCTGCAGAACGGCACCGTGGCCCTGGAGCGCATCTTCGGCCTGCTGGACCAGCGGCCCGCCCTGGGCGCCCCCGCGGAGCCGCTGCCGGTGCCCGAGCGGCCCTCGTCGCTGGCCTTCGAGGGCGTGCGGTTCACCTACGACGACAAGCACCAGGTGCTACGGGGCATCGACCTCCAGGTCCGCCGCGGCGAGACCGTGGCCCTGGTGGGCAGCTCCGGCGGCGGCAAGACCACCATGGCCAACCTGGTGCCGCGCTTCTTCGACCCCACGGAGGGCCGCCTCACCCTGGACGGCACGGACCTGCGGGCCTTCGATCCCCGGGAGCTGCGGCAGCGGATCGGCGTGGTGACCCAGGAGACGCTGCTCTTCATGGACACCGTCCACGACAACATCGCCTACGGGAAGCCCGCGAGCCGAGAGGCGGTCATCGAGGCCGCGAAGCGGGCCCACGCCCACGATTTCATCGCCGCACTGCCCAAGGGCTACGACACGCCCCTGGCCGAGACGGGATCGACCCTCTCCGGCGGCCAGCGCCAGCGGATCGCCATCGCCCGGGCCCTCCTGCAGGATCCGCCCATCCTCGTGCTGGACGAGGCCACCAGCGCCCTCGACACCGAGAGCGAGCGGGCGGTGCAGGCGGCCCTCGAGGAGCTCATGAAGGACCGCACCACCATCGTCATCGCCCACCGGCTCTCCACCGTCCAGAAGGCCACGCGGATCTGCGCCCTCAAGCATGGGCAGATCGTGGAGCAGGGCACGCACGACGAGCTGCTGGCCCTGGGCGGGGAATACGCCAGGCTCCACGCCCTCCAGTTCCGGGAAGCCTGAGGCGCCATGAAGCGGTCCGAGTTCAGCTTCGACCTGCCGGAGGACCTCATCGCCCAGCACCCGGCCGCGCGGCGGGACGCCGCGCGCCTGCTGGTGGTGGACCGCGCGGCAGGGACCTGGTCCCACCGGGCCATCGGGGACCTGCCGGAGCTGCTGGCGCCGGAGACGCGCATCGTCCCCAACGACGTGAAGGTGCGGCATGCGCGGCTCTTCCTGCGCCGGGCCGGCGGCGGCCAGGGGGAAGCTCTGCTGCTGCGGTCCCTGGGCCCCGGCCGCTTCGAGGCCCTGGTGCGCCCGGGCGCCCGGCTCAAGCCCGGCGCGGAGGCTGAGGTGGTGGATCCTGAGCGGGGCGCGTCCCTGGCTCGGCTACGGGTGCTTGAAACCCTCGACGAAGGCCTGCGGGAGGTGGAGGTCGCCTCGGACCATCCCCTCGACTGGGACGAGATCGACCGCATCGGCCGCCTGCCGCTGCCGCCCTACATCGACCACCTCAGCGGCGAGGAGGACGAGGCCCGCTACCAGACGGTCTACGCCGCCTCCGGCGAGGCCGTGGCGGCGCCGACGGCGGGCCTCCACTTCACGCCGGAGCTCATCGCGCGGCTGCGGGCCCAGGGTTGCGGCTGGCACCCGGTACGGCTCCACGTGGGGCTCGGCACCTTCCGCCCCATGAGCGCCGAGGAGATCGAGGACCACCCCATGCACGAGGAGCGCTGGGAGGTGCCCGAGGCCACCGCGGAGGCCCTGGAGCCCGTCCTGCGGAGCCGCTCGGCGCCGGTCCTCGCCATCGGCACGACGAGCCTGCGGACCCTGGAGGCCGCCTGGGACGGCACACGGCTGGCCCGCTCCGGCGCCACCCGGCTCTTCATCAGGCCCGGCTATGAGCTGCGCACCGCGAGCCAGCTGCTCACCAACTTCCACCTGCCGGAGAGCACCCTCTTCGTCCTCGTCTGCGCCTGGCTCGGCACGGACCTCGCGAAGGCCTGCTATGCGGAGGCCGTGAAGGCGCGCTACCGCTTCTTCAGCTACGGCGACGCGATGCTCATCAGGTGATGAGGTGTTGAGGGCCGAGGTGGTGAGGCCTCACAACCTCGTCACCTCGCGACCTCGTTCCTAGAGATACTCCACGAACTGGTGGATGACCGGGATCCGGTGGCGCTTGCCCTTGGAGGCCTGGAGGATGCTCGCCACGCTCATGCCCAGGCACCAGAGCAGCCAGAGCGGCAGGGCGAAGCGCACGGAGATGGTCCCGGCCAGGGGGAAGAATCCGAAGATGACCAGGGCCAGGGTGACCACGCATTCGAGGAAGGCCAGGAGGACGCCCTGCCGGGCGTGCCACATGAGCTCCGCGTCCTCGCGGTTGCGGAGGTAGGGCTGGAAGGCCCAGGGCCCCGCGTAGCAGAGGATCAGGTCTCGCAGGCGCTCGCCTTGGTAGAGGGGCGTCGGGGCATCCAGGGGCACGGCTCTCTCCGTCCCCGGGATTATGTCAGGCCTTGAGGGCCAGCAGCGCGGCGAGAACCACCAGCAGGCCCGCGAAGAAGCCCTGGAGGGCATGGCCCCGCAGCCGGGTGGCGAAGCGCGCCCCGACCAGGGCGGCGGCGGTGTAGCCGAGCCCGGCCCACAGAAGGACCATCCAGGGCAGCTCATGGCCCCGGGCGTAGACGAGCACCCCCGGCAATCCGATGGGCGGCAGCATGAGGGCGAGGCTGGTGACCTGGGCCTCGTGTTGGGCCAGCCCCATCCCGACCGCCAGGAGGGGGATGATGACCGCGCCCCCGCCGATGCCGAGCAGCCCTGAGAGCAAGCCGCCCACCAGGCCGATGAGGAGACCTCCCAGGACCTGCCTGCGCTGGGAGGGCTCGGGCCGGACGGGGAGGAGGCCACGGCTCCGGGACGCCCACAGGAAGCGGGCGGCCATGAGCAGGAGGAAGGTCACGAATCCCCAGCGCAGGGGACGGTTCGGGATGGCATTCGCCAGCAGGGCTCCCCCGGCCACGCCCCCCAGGAAGCCCAGGAGCAGGTAGCCGACCAACCCCCACCGGATCCGGTGGCCGGCCTGCCGGTAGTGCAGCACCGCGGGCAGGCCCAGGGGCGGCAGCATCGTCGCGAGGGAGATGCCCTGGGCCTGGTGCTGGTCGAGGCCCAGCAGCGTGCCCAGCACCGGCACGAGGATGATGCCGCCCCCGATGCCGAACATCCCCGACAGCGAACCCGCCGCCATGCCGGCCGCCAGGGCCCCCAGCCACATCCCCATTCCCGCCCTCTCCCCGGATTCACGCCGTGTTGACCAGGATGGAGCCTCACCCCCCTAGACTGGAAGCATGGCGCTGGTCTTCCTCATCGGGCTCGTCTCCGGCTACCTGGGCGGGCTCCTGGGCAAAGGCGGCAGCGCCGTGGGGACGCCGCTGCTCCAGCTCGCGGGCGTGCCGGCCTTCTTCGCCGTGGCCTCGCCCCTGCCGGCGGCCATCCCCGGCACGCTCATCTCAAGCCTGGCCTACCTCCGCAAGGGGCTCTACGACCGCACCGTGGTGGGCTGGAGCATCCTCGCCGGCGTGCCGCTCACCATCCTCGGCGCCTGGATGAGCCAGTTCGTGGGCGGCACCGGGCTGCTGGCGGTGAGCGACCTCATCATCGCGGGACTTGGCGTCTCCTTCCTGCTCAAGCCCACCGCCCAGGAGACCCGGCCCCCGGTGGAGGGTTCCGCCAAGGTCCGGCGGGCGGCCCTCGTGGGCGGCGCCGTGGGCTTCGCCTCGGGTCTGCTGGCCAATGCCGGGGGCTTCCTGCTGGCGCCGCTCTTCGCCCGGGCCCTGCGCCTGGACCTGAAGACGGCCTTCGCCTGCTCCCTGGTCTCCGCCGCCGCCCTGGCGGTGCCGGGCACCGTCGTGCACGTGATGCTCGGGCACGTGGACTGGAAGGTGGTGCTCATCTTCGGACTGGGTTCGGTGCCCTTCGCCTACCTGGGCGCCGCGACGGCCGTGCGCATGAAGCTCCGGCTGCTGGAGCCCATCTTCGGCACGGCGCTGCTGGTCATCGGGAT
>DASTWQ010000130.1:0-15579 GCA_035758545.1 Holophagaceae bacterium
GAGAAGGCCGCGGCGCAGGATGAGGCGGCCGCCGAAGGCGGGCGCGGTTTCCTGGATACCGCCTGCGTAAACGACGGCGAGGCCCAGGCTCCTGAGGAGGCGCTCCCCCTGGATGGGTCCCTCCCGGGCCTGCTGGAGCCCCAGGCGGTCCCGAAGGGGGGCCCCGAAGAGGGCCCGCAGGAGGCCCCCAGGCCACCGCCCACCGTCCGGCCGCCCTCCTGGAGGCAGTTAATGGACCAGCTCCCCCTCGGGGAGTGGGTGGCTGTGATGGTGGCGCGCATGGCGTCCGCGCGGCGCTACATCGCGGGCCTGATCCTCAAGACGCGCGGAGGCGTGTGGTTCACCCTCGACGGCCGCCCCCTGGGCGCTGGCGAGCCGGAGCGGAGCCCCGAGCCCTTCCGCCGTGCCCCTCGCCTCCTGGCCGGAGCCTGCCCGCTGGGCGACCTCTGGGCCGGGGCCGACCTCGCCTAGGAGACCACCATGAGCATCCCCAACACCAAGCAGAACCTCACCTTGGCCGAGGCCGTGGTCTACCTGTCCGAGAAGGGCGTCCAGACCTCCTACCGCTCCATCAAGCGGTGGATCCGGTTCGGGATGCTTCAGGTCGTCAAGGTCCGCGGCCGCGCGCGCTGGGTCACCCGCGAGTCACTGGACGACCTAGTTGGAGGAACGGACGCGGAATGACCCCACGGGGTCATGGCGGGGCGGCGCTGGGTACGCGGTGGGGGGGCCCTGGGGTGGTGCTGGGGCCGCCCTGGGGTGACGCTGGGGAGACGGATGGGGTGATGGGTTTCCGGCCACGAGGGGCCACAAGGGGCCACAAGGGGCCACCCGAGGCAGCGCCAGGTCGGAAGCTGCTCCCTGGAGGTGGACCATGGGCGGACTGAGCCCGGAGACCCGCGAGACCGTGCTCCCGCGGGGCGTTGCCGGATTGGGCGAGGGCAGTGGAGAGGGTGAGGGCTTCCTCCTCTCCGAGCCGGAACGGGCGACGATCTACAAGGAGGCGGGCCGCCAGGAGGCGCTGGGCGTGGCCCAGGCGACGGCCCGCGGCGAGGCGCGGGCCGCGGCGCGGGAAGAGGTGGCCCGGGCCCTGGGCGAGCGCAACGAGAAGACCTCGGCGCTCAAGGACTTCCTCCGGAGCCTGGAAGAGCATGTAACCCGGGGGCCCGAGCAGCCCCAGGAGGCCGGGAAGTCGGAGGTGGTCTGGCGCCTGAGCAGGCTGGAGGAGAACGGCGGGCCCCGGCCCACGGAGCTGTTCCAGAAGGCCTGGACCTTCAGCCCGGAGGAGGCGCTGGCCCTCGGCGATCCGAACTTCGAGGGGAGGACCCTCGAGTGGGCCAAGGAGGCCGGGAAGTTCGGCAAGTACCGCTGGCGGATCCTGGGCTGGGTGAACGGGGAGAACACCCTGGATACCAGCTACACCGTGTCCGTGGAGCCGCCGCCGGGCTACATCCCGCCGGTGGATCCGCGCCGGCCCGACCCCGACCCCGCACCGCCACCGGCGCCCGCGGATCCGCTGGCACAGGTCAGGAGCAGCCTCCAGATCGTGGGCGAGCTGCAGAAGGCCATAGGCGGCGGGGGCTCCAGCGCGGCCGCGGAGAGCGTGGCGCGCCTGGCGGGCGAGATGGACGGCCGCCGGAAGGCGGAGGACGAGGCCCGGGCGCGCATGCGCGAGATGGAGGACCGCCACCGCAAGGAGCTGGAGGACCGCGAGGCCGCAGCCTACAAGCGCGGCCTGGAGGAAGGGGACCGCAAGGCCCGCTGGGAGCTGGAGGACAAGATCCGCGAGCTGCAGTGGAAGCTCCGCCAGGAGGAGGGCCCGGACATGATCGACAAGATTGTGGGCCTCGCCGGCGGGCCCGAGGGCGTGTCCGGCCTGATCAGCGCTGTGGTCGGCGCGCTCAACCGGAAGCCGGCCGCCGGTGCACGGCCCGGCGCCCCGCCGCCGCCCCCGCGCGCCCGCCTCGCTCCGTCCCCGGGTGCTGCAAAGGTGCCGCAGGCCCCCGCGCCCGCCGCCAGCTCCGCCGGTCGCGAGCCCTCCCGGGCCGAGCATGTCGAGGCCATGGCGAAGCTCGGCGAGGCCCTGAGCCTCCTGGAGGAGTTCGAGGAAGAGAACCCCGGCGCCGATGCCTCGATCCCCCAGGCCATCGACCTCCTGCACCAGGCGCAGGAGGCCGGCATGGCGGACGGGCCGCTCGCCTCTTGGTGGGCTGCCTGGGAGTCGAACCTGGGCCCGATGGTGGACCACATCCTGAAGACGGCGGAGGAACCCGTGATGGACCTGAACGGCCTGAAGGCCCTGCTCATCCAGCGCCTCGATGAGGGCGCATCCGACGAGGCGATCATCGCCGAGGCCCGGAGCGTCCTCTCGCCCGAGCAGCAGGCCGAGTGGCTGCCCATGCTCAAGGCCATGCCCAAGGTCTTCCTGGGCCGCCTGCTCGGGGTGCCCCACCACCAGGAGCGCCTGGCCCAGCTGGTGGACGGCCTCACCGCCTGACGGTTTCCGGCCACAAGGGGCCACAAGGGGCCACGAGGGGCCACCGGCCCGGAGCGGGGAGCCGAGGCTAACCGGGCATGGACGCCCAGCTGACCTACATCCTCTGGCACTACCGGCCGCCCGCCTTCTCCCCCACGGCGAAGGCGGCGGCCCAGGCCGCGCAGGAGGAGCGAAGCCGGAGCGCCTGCGGAAGCGCCCCCAAAGCGCAGCCTTGCACCTGCAAGGGCCCCGCGGCGCCTCAGCCCCAGGGCCAGGCGAAGGCCGGCGGACTGCAGGGGCTCCATGGCCGGCCTGCCGGGCCCCGCGACGGCCGCCCGATGCCGCGCCGGCCGCTCCCGCCGCTGACCCCGGGCGTGGTGCGGACCTACACCGTCCTGGGCGGGAACGACAGCGAGACGGACCAGAAGGTGGCCCTGCTCATCGAGCGGATCATCAAGCCCGCGCTCACGCGCAAGCTGGGCTGGACGCGCGCCCTGCTCTCCGAGATCCTCGCGGGCTCTCCCCGCCGGGTGAATGGCCACGCGAAGGCGCTGGAGGCCGTCCGGATCTTCGAGTGGGTCCGCTCCCGGATCCGCTATGTGAACGATCCGCACGGCCAGGAGCTGTTCACGGAGCTGGAGCTGATGCTGAAGCGCGGCATGGGCGACTGCGACGACATGGCCGCGCTGCTCGTGACCCTGTTCCTGGCGGCCGGCATCCCGGCGCGCCTGCGGGTGATCAAGACCAAGAAATCGAAGGGCTGGGCGCACATCTACCCGGTCGCGTTCGTGGACGGGAAGTGGCGGGCCTTCGACGCCACGGAGCCCCGCGCCGCGGGCTGGGAATACCCCACGCCCACGGCCCAGAAGGACTACGAGGTGAAGCTGTGACCGATGTGATGGTGGAAACTCTGGAGGGCCTCGGCATGCTGCCGATGGACCGCATGGAGGGCGGCGCCCTGCGCCTCCCCCTTCTCCGCCGGCCGTTCGTGAAGACGGCCGAGCCCACGCTGACCCGGCCCACCCGGCCCCTGTTCCTGGACCGGCTGTTCCCCCGGGGCAACACCGGGATCGTCCCTCCGAACCGCCAGGGCAACACCGGGATCGTGCCCCCCTGGCGCATCCCCTTCCAGCCGCGGCCCCAGGGCGCGAGCGAATCCAAGCCCGCGACGCCTCTGCCGCTTCCGGCGCCGGGCAACACCGGCGTCGTGCCCCCCAAGGCTTCGGCCATCGTCACGCAGGATGCGCCGGTGTACCAGAAGCCCACGGTGGACGAGGGCGTCTGGACGCCGCCGGACGATGCGCTGGTGTCGGACCAGTGGGCCATGGATGCGGGCGTGGACGCCGGCCTGCAGGATGACCTCTACGCCTCTCAGGACTACCAGGCCGACTCGGAGGATGCGGGCTCGGACTCGAGCCTGTGGGGCCTCGGCGACCTGACGCCGATCCCCGCGATCTACCCCGCCCAGGCGAGCCCCCTCGATGCCTCCAGCTCCTCGGGCGGCTTCCTGAGCACCCTCGGCAACTTCCTGAGCACCACTCTCCCGACCGCTGCTCAGGTCTACGCCAGCGTCCAGGCCACCAAGCAGGGCAACCCCATGCTGGGCGCCCAGGTGGGCCAGCAGGCCAGCACGCGGCCGGTGCAGCCCATGGCGGGCGGCTACGGGCCGATGGCTCCGGCCTACAGCGGCCCGGCCTACTCCGGCCCCAGCTGGTTCTCCGAGCGGACCATCTTCCCCAGCCTCAGCAACGGCGCTGTGGTTGGGATCGTGGCCGCCGCGGCCGTGGGCCTCCTCGTCGTGCTCAAGAAGCGTCGGGGGGCGTGATGGCCTGCATGACCGCTGCCCGCCAGGAGCGGATGGTGCAGCGCGCCGCGGTGGACCTCTTCCGGGCGCTGCGGGAGGCGCTGCAGACCCAGGATCCCGACGAGGTGTTCCAGCCCGATCCCTGGGGGGATGAGGAGCTGGAGGACTTCGGACTCGAAGAGGACTGGGGCCCCGACGAGGAGGCGCCTGGCCTGGAGGGCCTCGGCAGCTTCCTGAAGAAGGCCTTCAAGGCGGTGACGAAGGTGGTCCGGGCGCCGATCAAGCTCATCAGCCCGAAGCTCGCGTCCAACATGGAGAAGATCGACAACAAGATCATCGACAACCTGGACTCCATCCACACCAAGATCAACGACGCCGCGAAGAAGCTGGGGAAGTCCGTCGCCAAGGCCCTCGGGAAGAACTGGAAGTGGATCGCGGTGGTCGCGGCCATCGCCATCACGATCTACACCATGGGCAGCGGCGCCACCATCGCCGCGCACATGCTCTCCGGCATGCAGGCCCTCGGCCATGCCATCGCCACCGGCGCGGCGGCGGTGGGCCATGCGGTGGCCTCCGGCGCCTCGACGGTGGGTCACTTCCTCGTGGGTGGCAGCGCCGCGGGCGCGGGCGCCGCTGGAGCCGCCGGCGCCAGCACGGCGGCCGGCGTGGGCGCCGCGTCCTCGGGCTGGATCGCCACCGCGGGCAAGCTCGCCCTCTCGGCCGCTTCCGCGCTCTACAACAAGGCCAAGGTCTCGGACCTCTCCCAGGCGCAGGCCCAGGCGATGCTCCAGGCGCAGGAGCAGGGGGTGAACCTGGGCGCGGATGATCCGCAGCTGCAGGCGGCCCTCCAGCAGCGCGCCCAGATCCCCGGCCTCGGCATCCCCACGGACGCGAACGGGAACCCGCTCGTGGATCCCGCGCAGGTGGGCGCCGGCGTCCTCCTGCCGGACGGCACCGTGACCCCGGGCGGCCCGGTCATGGCCGGGACCCTCGCGGCCCCCATGGGCGGCTACGGCGGAGGTGGCGGCGCCGGATTCGGCGGCGCCGGCCTTCCGTCATGGCTCCTCCCGGCGGCCCTCGGCGGGGGCCTCCTGCTGGCCCTCACCCTGGCGAAGCGGTAGGCCATGAGCGCGCCGAGCATCTCCATTTCTCCCATCCTCTCCGTGGACCAGGGCGTGGCCGTCGCCCGCTACCTCCGCGGCGAGGGCCCCAAGCCCGCTGACCTCCCCCAGGGCTACATCCTGCCCAACGGCGAACCTGCCCACGCGGCGCCGGCCGGAGTCCCCTCCGCCTCGGTGGACATCGTCTCCAAGCCCTTCCCCTGGGCCTGGGTCGCGGTGGGCCTGCTCGCGCTGGGCGCGGTGGCCCTCGTGGCGCGGAATCGGAGGGGCTGATGTACGCCGAGCAGTTCAGCGTCCGCCCCTGGCTGGAGGAGCCCGCGAAGTGGCTCCAGTGGGTGGCCTACGGCCTCAACCAGCAGGCGGACCTCGGCACGGTCAGCTACAACCTCCAGCAGTTCTGGAACGCCCTCAATGCCGCGAAGGCGCAGGCCAAGACTCAGCAGGACTGGGGCGAGGTCGAGACCCTCGACGGCCTGGGCCAGTTCCACTTCAAGCGCTACTGCACCGCCATGCAGAGCGCCGCCTTGAAGCGCCTCAACGACTACGCCTCGGCCAGCGGCTTCGCGGTGGGCGTCGGGGCCTACGCCCTGACGGGAGGCCTGACCCTCGCCTTCCCCTCCCTCGCGGACAAGCTGATGGGCTGGGCCAACGGCATGGACGCGACGGCGCAGGCCCTCGCCCAGCAGGCCCAGGACTGGGGTTCCAAGGCCCAGGCCGCGGCGGACGCCTCCGCGCAGCTCGCCGCCAAGGCCGCCGCGGACCTCCGCGCGGCCGGAGCCCCGGCCGGGCAGGCCACGAACCTCCAGACGGTGGCGAGGAGCGCCCAGGTCGGGGCCAGCACCACGAACACCTGGGCCAAGGGCCAGGCCCAGAACATCCTGGGCGATCCGAACCCCCTGGACTTCTTCGGGATCCCCTGGTGGGTCTGGGCGGCCGCGGCCGGAACCCTGGCCGTCTTCCTTCTGGCGGATGAGGGCCCGCGCGTGGCCCGCTCCGTCCGGCGCGTGGCGACCCGCGCCGCCTCGCGCGGCGCGAAGACCGCCCGCCTCGCGGCGGTGCTCCTGTGACCGCGCTCCTCTCCACCCGCACGGCCCGGCTGCTGGACGCCCTCGCGGTGGCCTGGATCGGCCTGCCCGTGCTGACGCTCGCTGGCGAGGCGCTGGGCCGGGCTCGCACCTGGGGGCGCGCATGAAGCGGACCAAGCCCAACCCGGCCGCCTTCGGCACGAAGGAGCGCCGGAAGGCCTACGGCGCCCAGGAGGGCGGGAGCCGCTCCGGAGCCCGCGCCGAGCGGCGGCAGAAGCGCCAGGCCGGACGCAAGGCGGCCCAGCGAGCCGGGGAGACCCTGGCGCGGCTGGGCACGGCCGAGGCCGCCGGCAAGCGCCTCACCAAGGCCCAGCGCGAGGCCCTCGCCAGGGCCGAGGCCCGCCTGCAGAAGGAGGGCGCCTTGCCGGATGGCCCGGAGCTGCGGCGCCTAGCTCGGGAACACCAGGCGCGGGAGCGGGCCCTGGAGGCGATCCTGGGCCCGGACCGCACGGCCCACGCGGTGAAGGTCGCCCGAGAGGACCGGCCGTTCAATCGGGCGGACCTGGAGGCCTTCCTGGAGTCCGGCTGGGGCCTGGAGCCTGCCGGGACCGTGGCGGCGAAGGTCGGCCGCCTCATGGCTGCGCTCAACCCGGCGGACAAGCTGGACCGGATCCTGGGGCCCAAGGGCGAAGCCCGGGCCGTGGTCCTGACCTCGGCCCGTCCCATCGGCGAGGATGCCGTCTACAACCTCCGCGCCTACGGCCTGGATGTCAGCGCCGCGTCGAAGCGGCTGCGTGATGGCGTGGGCGTGAAAGGCAACCCAGAGGCCGGGTTTCCGGCCACGAGGGGCCACAAGGGGCCACGAGGGGCCACGCGCCCTCCGCAGGCGCCACAGGATGGCCGGATGAAGCGTTCCTCCCCACGGACCAAGGGCAAACCCGCGCGCAAGGCCACCTCCACGGCCGCGCGGCGCCCGGCGGCGAGCAAGGCCAAGCGCCCGGCTCGCCGCCCGGTCCTCCATCGCCTGAATCCGGCCTCCCCCGAGGAGCTGGAGGGCGTGTGGAAAGCCTGGACCGGGACCGCCCCCGGCAAGACGCTCCGGCTCGACATCCAGCGCGAGGCGATCACGCCGCGGGGCCGGGTGCTGCTGCCCAAGGAGACCGTCATGCTCGGGCGGGTCTCCAAGCTCTTCCTGGAGAACGGGAAGGTGGAGGACTTCGGCGGCCGCGGGCCGCTGATGGTCACGGATGCCGAGATGCGCCGCCTCTGGCTGGTGGACGCGAAGCCCCGGCACTTCGACCACCAGGTCGCGCTGATCGGCTACCTGGCGCGCAAACCGAAGTTCGGAGACCGCGAGCCGGTCGAGTACATCCACGAGTTCGACTCCCCCACCCAGGCCGTCATGGCCGGGCAGGTGGGAGCGATCAAGGGCCGCTTCCGCCTCACGGAACGCGGCATCGAGGGCTGACATGGAGACGCTGATCCTCAACGGCTCCGAGGCCTCCCGCGCGCTCAAGCGTCTCTCCGCCCTCGCGCGGAAGGCCAAGGGCCGCTCCAAAGCCCTGATCCAGGACGCCTACCGCGCCCTGGGCGGGCGATCCACCCACTCCCCGGCCCGTGGCCGGTCTGCTCAGGAGAACCCCATGAGCAAGAAGAAGAAGGCCACGGCTCGGAAGACCGTCGCCAAGAAGCACAACCCCACCACCCACCACCACACGGCGAAGAAGACCACCAAGCGCCGCCACAACCCCACCTTCGCGGGCCTGAACCTCGGCTCCTTCCTGGTGGACGCCGGCGCCGTGGTCGCGGGCGGTGTCGCGCACAGCTTCGTCAAGAAGCAGGCCGGCAACTTCCTGCCCTCCCTCGGCTCCACGACCGCCAGCGCCCTCGCCGGCGCCCTGGTCGCGGGTGGTGCCCTCTACGCCTCCCGCAAGTCCAGCAAGTACCGGGGCCATCTGGAGAACTTCGCCGCGGGCGCTGCCGCCTCCGCCGTGAAGGACATCGTCTCCCACTTCGCCCCCGGCCTCTTCGCGGGCCTGGGCGACGCCACTCCCGCCTCGGCCAACGGCTACTTCGACCCGGAGACGGGCCAGTGGGTGCCCTTCGACCAGCTCCACGGCACCTACGGCGACGACCCCGCCGCCCTGGCGGCCGGCATGGCCGGCGCCTACTTCGAGCAGAGCGAGGCCGAGCCCGTCCTGGTGGACGCCTACAACTGATCCACCCCGCAGGGGGCCGCCTCCGGGCGGCCCCCGTTCACCGGGCGGCCCGCCGCCCTTCCCACCCACCTCCCTTGACGCCTTCGAAGCGTCCCCCACGGAGATCCCCATGGCTCAGAACCAGGCTCCCCTCCTCCCCATGCGCCCCGCCGCCCCCAGCGGCGCCCTGATCGGCCGCGCCCTCAAAGGCAACCGGCTCTGGGAGGGCAACAAGAAGATCCTCTACGATCGCATCGTCCCGGCCGTGGCCCGGGTCAACGCGGGCCAGGTGGACAACCTGTTCCTGCACGACCGCGCTACCAACCCCGACCTGACCAACATGCTCGAGGCCGGTCGCATGGGCCCCAACGAGGAGTTCATCATCATGGGCGTCGGCATCGCCCTGAACCTCTCCTCGACGAACACCGCCGCCTCCCTGGAGAAGTACTACCAGGAGGCCCGCCTCCGCATCGGCGTGGGCCCGGATGACATCGAGCGGTTCAGCCTCCCGCTCGCCTTCATCCCCTCCCCCGCGGCCGTCTGGGCCGGTTCCGGCCCCGACCTCCGCGCCCAGGTACCCAGCGGCTTCTACCGCCTCGCCGGCGACCAGGCCATCAAGCTCGACAAGGGCAACGCCTTCACGGTCCGCATCATCCAGGGCCCCAACGCCCCGCAGTTCGCGGCTGGCGAGACCGTGGACCTCTTCGTCCAGCTCTTCGGCCAGTACAACCAGACCGTGGTGCGCGGCTAACCCAGGCCTGAGCCCCAAGGCGCCTCCGGGCGCCTTGGGGTGCCCCTGGCTCGCCCCCCTTCTTCGGAGACGACGATGCAGCGCATCATCACCCTTTCCGCCGACATCGCGCAGAGCGCCAAGACGATCGTCAGCCTGCCCCTGGGCCAGCGGCGGAACATGCAGGTGGACCGCCTCCAGGCCATGCTGGTCCCCAGCATCACCACCGGCACGGACGGTCCGACCAAGGACCAGCTGGAAGCGGTGGAGCTGCAGGTGGGACTCCAGCTCTGGCTGGACCAGAACCAGCAGGACGCGATGATCCCGCAGGCCCTCCCGGTCCGCGCGATCCGGTTCCTGGACCCCGGCCCGGTCCCCATCGTCCCCTTCCAGCTGCTCGACAAGAACCAGCTCACCCTCCAGTGGACCGCCTTCACCGCGGCGCTCTGGACGAGCACCGCATTCCTCGCCGCGGACTCCTGGAAGCTGAACCTCATCCTCTGGGGCAACGACGACTACAAGGCGTGACCCCATGGACTTCTCCTGCCTCGCGCCCCTGAGCCTGAGCCTCACCGGGGACCTCTCGGCGGTCCTGAACAAGGGCCAGACCGTGGAGACCTCGGATCCGATCATCGGCGATGCCCTGCTCCAGGTGACGCGCTTCAGCTGCTCCAGCCCGGATTACGCCCGCATGGTGCAGGTGGAGGTTGAGGCCCAAGGTCTGTTCCGTTTCGCCTTCAACCCCTTCTCCGACCGCGACGAGCTGCGCCTGCAGCGGTTCCTCCGGGGCGGGACGCTGATCTTCGTCCGGGTGAAGCCCGGGAATGTGAACATCGGGAGCCTCCCGAATCTGGCGGGGAACGACTTCCGGGTGGACCTCCTCGGATGAGCTTCGCCACCTTCAAGACCCTCATCCAGGACCTCGCCGGCCGCTACGGCTACGACGCGGCCCTGCTGGCGTCCCAGATCGCCGCGGAGAGCGCCTTCAACCCCACCGCCCGGTCCAAGGTCGGCGCGATGGGACTGATGCAGTTCATGCCGACCACCTGGGCCGACTGGGGGAACGGCCAGGATCCCGACGATCCCGCGGCCAACATCGACGCCGGGATCCGCTACATGAAGTGGCTGCTCGGTCAGCTCCAGGGCACCGCCAGCCCGCAGGAGCTGGCCCTCGCCGCCTACAACTGGGGCATCGGCCGCGTGAAGAACCTCATCTCCCAGCAGGGCCGCTCCGACTGGCCCGCGCTCCGGCCCTTCATGCCCGCAGAGACCCAGGGGTATGTGGACCGGATCATGTCGAACGCGGGCACCTTCCGCGCCGCCGTGGGCGCCGTCGCCATCTCCGGGACGGTGGTCCTCGCCCTCGTGGGCGGGCTGCTCGGCCTGGCGCTCCTCCGGAGGATCCTCTGATGCACAGCTCCGCTCAGGTCCCGTTCAGCGTGGCGGGCCCCCGCCCGATCGCGGCTCTGGACACCCAGGCCGCGCTCCAGGAGGCCTCCGCCCCGCTGTCCGTCAACATCATCGGGCACTCCGGCCCCAACAACCTCGGCCCGATCGTCTCCCAGGACCGCGTGGACTTCCTCGTGTGGCCCGCAGGCTACCTCCGCCTGGACCTGGATCCGGGGGATTCCGTCCATGTGACGGAGATCCAGGAGGGCGTGGACATCAACGACCTCGGCGTCTTCCTGAAGACGCTCTATGTGAACAACGGCTCCCCGGCCGTCCCCGGCACCACGGACTGGAAAGATACGGTCTACACGGCTGGCGTCAGCGCCGAGGGCTTCACCCACGAGCCGGTGTTCCGCTACCTGGTCATCTGGGCCGAAGCGGGGCAGAACGCCCGCGGCGTGATCCGCGCGCTGCAGGGCGGCGGCTCGGCCGGGGCCTCCGTGGTGCCCAGCGTCCAGACCTACCAGTTCCACACCGGCGGCGGCGCCTGAGGTGATCCATGGCCTTTGACTTCCACGCGATCCTCCACACGCTGCTGGGCTCCGCCCCCGTCGCCTTCGGCTTCCTGACCCCGGCCCCGCGGCCGCTCGCCGGCGCCCCGGACCTCGAGGCCGTCCAGGTCTTCCAGCCGGACGGGACGCCCGTGGTCATGGTCCAGCCCCCGGACATCGTGCCTCTGGCGAAGGAGGCCACGCTGCAGACCGTGGAGGCCGACCTGCAGGCGATGGAAGCCACGCTTCAGACCCTCGGCACCGAGGCCACCCTTGTCACGGTGGCGAAGGAGGCGACCCAGCAGACGGTCCTCCAGACCGTGGAGACCCTGCCCCAGGCCGCCACCAAGGGCAACGAGCTCTACCCGGATGTGACGGCTGCCCTGGTGGACTACGCGGTCCCCATGGGGGCCTTCGCCGTGGTGACGCGGATCCGCCTGCCCAAGCTGGCGGGGACGACCCTGACGGTGAAGCTCGGCGGCGCCGGCCAGCCGGAGATCACGCTGGAACAGGGATTCGACCTGGACGGCCTCGCCATCACCCCGGCCATGGGTCTCTACCTCAACAGCCCCGGGGCGGCCGGAGCCTCCGCCACACTCCAGCTCTTCGGCCGGTGACATGGACGCCGTGACCTTCAGCAACGGCCAGGTCGTGGGGCTCCTCCTCGCGGCCCTGGGCGGGGCCTTCTCCATCGCGGGGTGGGGCGTGATGCGCCTCATCCGCACCATCGACAGCCGGTTCGACGAGTTGAAGAACGATCTCAAGGACATCCGGAGCGAGTATGCGCCGCGGGCCGAGATGGACGCCAAGTTCGACGGCGTGCACGGCCGCGTGGACGACCTCCACCGGCTGCTCCGGCGCCGCTGGGACGACGCCGGCCAGGAGGGCTAGCCCATGCGCGAGCGCGCCCGCCGCTTCGTCCAGGGGTTCAGGGACCCCGCCACCGAACAGGCCATGGTCCTCTGGGGCCTGATCGCGGCCGTGTTCTGGAGCATCGTCTCCCAGGGCTTCACCTGGGAGAAGGGGAGCTTCCTGGTGTTCCTGGTGGGCCTCCGCTTCGGTCCCGCGGTCCCGCCTCCGCCGGCGCCCCCCGCCGCCCCGGCGGTGTAGCCGTGTGGGGCCTTCGCCTCCCGGTCTGGGCCTGGAAGAGCCTCGGCGCCGCCCTGGCGCTCGCAGGGGCCTTCCTTGCGGGCCGCTGGTCCATCCCGCGGGGGAAGCCCGTCCCGCTCGTCGTGGGGCCAGCTGCGCCGCTCCCAGAGCGCAACCTGAGCCCGGCGCCGGAGGTGCGGACCGTCATCGTGACGCGGACCGTCCCGGGCCGCCCGACGCCGCCGCCAGTCCCGGTCCCGGCGGACCTCGGCCAGCAGCTCCAGACCACCACCACGGGTCTTCCGACCATGCCCCAGGGCGCCGTCCTGCATGACGCCCTCTTCGGCCAGGTCGAAGGCTCGCGCCTCACCCTGCGGTCCGTCGAGTGGGCGGACGGCCCCGCGGGCCGGGTGCCCCTCGGCCCCGCCGAGACGGTGATGGCCACCACCACCCTGCAGCTCCCCGCCGCGCCGGCACCGCCCCGGTGGGGCCTGGCCGCCCTGCCCTACCTCGACCGCGGCCGGATCCGCTCCGGCGCCCTGCTGGAGCGCTACTGGGGCCCGGTGTCCCTTGGAGGCGGCTACATGAACGGGCAGACCTTCGGCCTCGTAGGGGTACGCTGGTGACTCAGCTCCCCAGGCTCTATCGTGTCAGCTGGTAAACTCC
The DNA here is from genome assembly GCA_035758545.1 of Holophagaceae bacterium. Lineage (GTDB taxonomy): Bacteria > Acidobacteriota > Holophagae > Holophagales > Holophagaceae > JAFDVN01. Next base: position 13,050 of record DASTWQ010000130.1, read on the forward strand.
CCCTCGGAGGCGGCCATGCCGCGTAAGAAGAAGCTCGTGGATCTGGAGGATGCCGGAGGGTCCTTGGACTGGACGCCCGACGGCATGGACATCTTCATTCCGCAGGAGCTCGTGGGAGACTGGCCGGCGGTGGAGATGTTCTGGGACGAGGATGCGGACGCCATCATCATCCGGAGAGCCGAGCCATGACCGCCCTGAACCCCAACCCGATCCGCACCAACGAGCGCCCCGCACCCTTGAAGCTCTCCCGGATCCAGGGAGGACGCTTCCCCCTCCGGCGACTGAACCCCAAGGAGACCGAGGATGAGCGGGATGTCCGGCTCGCCATGGAAGCTCTCGGCGCTGGCAAATTCACGCCCTGGGAGAAGGTGAAGCGGGACCTGGGGCTGGAGTGACCTATCGGGTTGAGATCGCGGACGCAGCCCGGAAGACGCTTGCCGGGCTCTCCACGCGAGACCAGAAGGCGATTAAGAGCGCGCTCGATGGCCTGCAGGCCAATCCTCGCCCGATGGGCTCCCAGAAGCTTGTCGGTCAGCAAGGCCTCATGAGGATCCGGAAGGGGAATTTCCGAATCCTCTACACGGTGAGCGATGGGGAGGTGCTCGTGCTCGTCCTGAGGATCGGGGACCGCAAAGAGGTCTATCGAAGCCTGGACCGCCTGTAGGGCATGGGCGTGCACTCAGGCGGCCGTGATCGGTTGGGGGTCACACGACCCGGCGGACTGAGGTAGGATCCAGGTCCAAACCCCAGATCCAGAAAGGCGCACCATGCCGGACTTCGGTTGCCCCCACTGCAAAGCCGACACGACCCAGAAGATCATCCTCCTGCTCCAGACAGGAACCCAGCGCGGCAACTCCATGACCTCCATGGTCGGGGTTGGCGTTGCTGGAGGTGGCCTCGGGGTGGGTGGGGGCCAGGCCGTGACGCGCTCCTTCAGCCAGACCGATCTGGCCGCGAAGTACGCCATGCCAGCGCAGCCCAGCTCTGGAGCGGGCTACCTCGTCATGGGGATCCTCTTTGCCGTTCCCGCCCTCTTCATGCTCGTGTTTCTCATGGACCCGGATACGCGCGGCTGCGGGATCGCGACCAGCTTCGTCTTCGGCCTGTTCTCCGGGGTCTTCCTTCTGATCTATTTCGCAGGGAGGGAGGGCCGCGCCCGCGCCGCCCAGCAGTGGCAGGCCCGCTGGGAGTACATCCACCGGGCGTGGGTCTGCCTGCGCTGCGGCCACGAGTGGATTCCAGAGGCCTGATCCCCACGAGGAGTTGACCACTTCTGGTCAGATTGAGCCCGGGGGCTCTCGGACTCAATCGCATGTACTGAAAAGGAATGACCTGCGACTAAACCCGTGGATTAAAAGTCAACATACACACTCGGGTTGAGGTGTCAAGCATCCTGGATGCGATTTTTAGCGATTTTGACGGATTTTACTGCTTTTAATTCTAGACGGGGACCCAAATCTCGGTGATCATACTCGTATCCCGTCGAGGCGGGTGTCCAATCCCGGACATACGAAAGGCCGCTGTTGCCGCAGCGGCCCAAGTAGAACCCGAGGGTCCTGTGACCTAAAGGGGGCGGTACAAGCCAGCCCACTAAAGACCGTCGAATCCAAAGTGTAGCGCTGGCCCACCGAAACACCAACACAGGAATAACTGTTGGAGGTGACCAATGGCCACTTACAGCAATCAGCGCGCCCCGAAGGGGTACAGGTGGATTTACTGCCCGTACTTCATTCACTGGCGCTCGAAGAAGCGGGTCTACCGTAAGAACGGTGGAATGTTCCGCTTCCTCGTTCGCGCAGCGTAAGCGAGGGGCGATCAATCGGTCGATGCAGAGCCGAACGATCGGAGCCCACTATCTGCAGAATTAGAGCGAAGGCCGGGGCCGTGTCGAGAGACACGGCCCTCTCTACTTCAAGGGCTCCACCAGGCTCAAGCCTTCGCTCTGCCAGTTCCCGACGGCAGGTCCTACCTCGTAGGCATCGACCCATTCGGCGGGCGGGGGCTGCATCAACGCGAACAGCTCCGCGCGATCCAATCCGGGATCGAGCCACCGGTCCCGGTCCTCGGGATGCAGGGTCATCGGCCAGCGGTCGTGAATTTCGTGGAACCCCTCAGGCGGCGCCGTGGTCATGATCGAGAACCGCTCCACGCCTTCCTGGACCTTCATCAGGCCGGCGAACCACCAGAGGGCGTCATGGTCCACCGGGCGGATCGCGTAGGCCCGTTTCCGGCCCGCCAGGCTGGGCCACTCATAGAAGCCTGAGACTGGGACCAGGATCCGCTGGAAGCTGGCGAAGTAGCCCGGTTTGGCCTGCATCGTGTCGTCTCGGGAGTTGATGAGGTCCCGGGGATGGCTCTGCTTCACGCCCCAGGTGCGGAAGGCGGCGCCCCAGTGGTCCCCGGCCTGGTGCACGGTGAAGACCTCTTGCCCCGGGGCGATGTTGTAGCGGTCCTGGATCCGGTCCCGGACCTTCTCATCGAGCACCAGGCGCTCCTCCTGCTCAGCTTTGCGCTTCAGCCCGACCTGGAA
>DASTWQ010000044.1:0-5042 GCA_035758545.1 Holophagaceae bacterium
AGAGGCCCACCCCCGAGGCGTGGCTGTCCAGGGTCCAGAACACGTCCGCGTAGCTGTCCTTGTGGTTCGTCGGGTTGGTGTCGTAGGTCCCGGTGGTCGCGTCGAACACGCCGGCGCTGGCCTCGAAGGCGCCCCAGTAGAGGTTCGCGTCCAGGCCCCGCATGCCCGTCGAGAGGGTGAAGGGCGTGGCGTCCGTGACCGTGTTGTTCAGGACCAGGGAGCCCTCGACGTAGCTGGCGGTGCCCAGTCCGAAGGTGCGGAGGAGCTGGGGGTTGAACTGGCCGCCGCGGACGGTGACCAGCGCGCCCTGCCAGGGCGCCACGTTGTACTGGAGGTAGGCCTCCTCCAGGTTGTCGGCGTTGGAGTCGCTCTCGTTGAAGTGGTAGATGACCTTGTAGCTGAAGTGGTCGGAGAGGGCCCCTCCGCTGAACAGGGAGACCACCGGCTGGGTGCTCTGGACGCTGGGCGAGGTCGGCGGCGTGGTGCGGTAGGCGTCCAGCTCGTACTCGACGAAGAGGCTGGCGTAATTGTCCAGCTTCTGGTCCTCTCCGCTGAACTTCAGGGCGGCCTGGCGCATGCCGTTGCGTTCGAACTTGATGCCCTCCTCCGTGAGCTGGAGGGTCGGGAGGGCGTGGCAGTAGGCGCAGGAATTCCCGGTCAGGCGGGCGTAGGCGGGCACGGCGGCCAGGGGGGCCTGGAGACCGAGGAGGCCCAGCAGGGTGAGGATGAGGCGTTTCATAACTCCTCCTTGTCGTGGGAAGGGGATGCTCCGTCGAGGCTCACTTGTGGCCCTGGAGCGTGCGGATGTAATCGATCACCTGCCAGATCTGGTCCGGCGTGAGGTCGGTCTCGAAGGAGGGCATGGGCTTCTTGCCCTCGGTGACCTTCCAGAAGAGGGCGCCGTCGCTCTGGCCTTTGATGGCCGGGACGAGGGAGGCGGGCTTCTTGGAGAGGTCCTTGGCCTTCGGCCCGTCCCCGTCCCCCGATTGGCCATGGCAGGATTCGCAGCTCTTCAGGTAGACGGCCTTCCCCTTCGCCAGCGCGGCGGGGGAGGGCGAGACCGGATTGGCCCGCTTGGAGGCCCGCTCCGGAGCGGTCCACGCCTGGCCTTGATCGGCTCGGGCGGGCAGGGCGAGGGGAGCCGCGATGAGCAGGGCGAGCGCGGCGCAGTGGGAGAGCTTAGGCATCCTTGCCTCCTTGTCGGATGAGGTACAGCTGGTATCCGGCGAATCCGTAGACCGCCCAGGCCGAGCCGGCCAGGGCCAGGACGGTGATGAGCACGGACCAGGGCGCGGAGCGCGACCAGAGCTCGCGCCGGGAGGGCACCGCGGCGCTCGATGGGGCGGCCAAGGATTCGACGCGGAGGGTCGCCGCCTGCCCGGCCAGCGTCTCCGGCGAGGTGAGGGCGACCTTGAAGGTCCACCCGCCCTGGGCGTCGGCGCCCAGGCCCGCCGGGAACGGCGCCGCGGCGGTCCCGTCGTCCAGGGTGGTGTCCTGCCCGAGGGTGAGGTCGCCGAAGCTCCGGACGAGGCTGAAGGTCACGCCCACGTTGGGCACGGGCTTGCCATCCGAGGTGACCGTGGCGATGAGCTCCGGCTTCCCGTCCTCGCGGCCGAGCTTCGCGGTGATGCCGGTGATCGGGGCGGGCGGCGGCGGGGGCTGCGACGGAGGCTGCGCGACGGCGAGGAGGAGGAATCCCAGCTCAAGCATGGGAGGCCTCCTTCCGCGGCTGGCCCTGGCCGTTCTCCTCGACCAGCTCCCAGATGGAGATCACGGGGGCGATGCGCGAGAAGAGGATGTAGAGGAGGCCGAAGGCGGCGAAGGCGCCGGCGGTGATGGTCCATTCCACCCAGGTGGGGATGTAGGCCAGGTGGTGGCCGGGCGCCCCGGGGATGGGCATGTACGGGGAGGCCAGCGTGGGGACGACGATGAGGAAGCGCATGATCCACATCCCGACGTTCACCATCACCGAGGCGGTCACGATGCCGGAGATCGTCCGGAGGCGGGGGGTCAGGAGGATCGCCATGGGGAGCACCAGGCCGACGACCGTCATGGTCCAGAACTCCCAGGCGAAGGCGCCGGAGAACATCGACGAGAGGAGCGGGCGGTCGCTCAGTTCCTTGGCGTAGATGCCGCCGATGAACTCGTTGACGGTGAAGTAGGCGTACACGAGGCCGGAGGCGACGAGGATCCAGGCGAGTTTCTGGAAGTGGAGCGGCTGGAGGTAGCGGCCCAGGCGGAAGACCCGGCGGAAGAGGGCCATGAAGGTGATCACGGCCGCGACGCCCGAGTAGATCGCGCCCACCACGAAATCGGGGCCGATGATGGTGCTGTGCCAGCCCGGGCGCAGGGTGAGCCCGAACAGCCACGCGGTGACGGTGTGGATGGAGACGGCGACGGGGATGATGGCGATGGCCATGACCGCGATGGCGCGCTCCAGACGGTGCCGTTGGGCCTCGGTGCCGCGCCATCCCAGGGCGAGCGTGCGATACAGGCGGTTCGCCCACGCGGGGAAGCGGTCCCCCTGGTCGCGCATGAGGGCGAAGTCGGGGATCAGGGGCAGGTAGAGGTAGAGCAGGCTGCCGGCGAGGTAGGTCGACAGGGACAGCACGTCCCAGAGGATGGGCGACTGGAGCCGGGCGTGGATCACCGTGTAGAGGATCCGGTCCGGCCGCCCCATGTCGATGATGATCAGGGGGGCCGCCACCAGCAGGGCGCAGACGGTGATCCCTTCCGCCATGCGGGTGATGGGCTGGCGCCAGGGTGCGCCGCTCAGACGGAGGAGCGCGGAGATGAGCGTGCCGGCCATGCTGATGCCGATGAAGAAGACGAAGTCGGTGATGTAGACGCCCCAGGAGAAGTAGTCGCCCATGGCCGTGACGGAGAGGCCCTTCGACAGCTGGAGGATCCAGGCGCCGAAGGCCAGGGCAGTCACGGCGGAGAGCCCGGCCACGGTCCGGCGCCCGCGCGCGTCCATGGGGCCGCAGGACACCAGGAGCTTGCCCATGGCGTGATGGAAGAACTCCGAGCGGTAGGCCCGCTGGCGGTCGGTGAGGGTGGCAGCCTGTCCGTTCATGCCTCGCCTCCCGCCTCATCCGGCGCCTTGTACTTGGGATTGCGGGGAGGCAGGTAGTAGACCCGCGGCTCGGTCCCCAACTCCTCCATATGCCGGTAGGCGCCGCCCTTCCGGAGCAGCTCCCGCAGGTTCACGGTCTCGCCGGCGCCGTTGGTGACGGAGCCCTCGTGCTCGTCGCCGTAGTAGATGGCCCCCATGGGGCAGTGGCCCGCGCAGGAGGGCAGCTGCCCTTTGGCGGCCATGTCCGGGCAGAAGTCGCATTTCTCGACGGTGCCCTTCTTCCTCGGATACCCCCACTCCGGCGAGTAGCCGCGGGCCTCGGCCTCCGGGGGATTCTCGGGGATGCCCCAGTTGAAGGAGCGGGCCGAATAGGGGCAGGCCGCCATGCAGAAGCGGCAGCCGATGCAGCGCTCGTTGTCGATGAGGACGATCCCGTCCTCCCGTTTGAAGGTCGCGTCCACCGGGCAGACCTTGGTGCAAGGAGGGTTGTCGCAGTGGTAGCAGGGCTGCGGGAAGTAGTACGGCGCGCCCTCCTCGCCCGTGCCCGGCATCCTCAGCACCTTGATCCACTGCCGGGAGGGAGGCACGAAGTGCATCTTGCTGCAGGCCTTCATGCATTCGCCGCAGCCGTCGCAGCGGGCCAGGTCGATGACCATGATCCAGCGGCGCCCCGGGACGCCCTTCCGGGCTTCGGGGCTGGAGGGAGGCAGCTTCACCGGCACGAGATGATCGAGATCCCCTTCCACCACCTTGCCGTCCGGCGTCAGCGCCACCACCGTCCTGCCGGAGGGTTTCCGGCCGGGTCCGCAGCCGGTCTCAAGGGCACCGAGCAGGCCGGCGCCCCCGGCGCCTGCCACCGCCCCGGCGGCGCCGAGGCCCAGGAGCTGCTGGAGGATCCGTCGGCGGCTCAGGCCTGCCGCCGATGCGCCTTCCTGTTCGCCATTCCCAGGGTGGCCCATGGGGGTCCTCTCCATGGAGGCGCTTCGGGCCTCCACCCCGAAGACGGGCCAGCGGGTCCCCATATCCCGTGATCGCCGTCACAGGTGGGCGGTCGCCCTCGACGGCGTCAGGGCGCCTCGTCCTCCGGGCAGCGGCAGTAGAGGCACCGGGTGGCCGTGCAGGAGCGGCACATCTCCTGCAGCCGCTTGCGCAGCGCCTGGCGGGCCCGGAACAGCCGCTGGGACACGGTCTTCGCCGGGATCGAGAGCCGCTCGGCGACTTCGGCCACCTCGACGCCCTTCAGGTCCACCCAGCTGATCAGCTCGGCCTCATCGGTCCTCAGCGCCTGCATGGCCTCCCGGACGCAGTCCTCGCTGGAGCGCTGCAGGTCAGGGTCCCGTGGCGCCTCCAGGAGCTCGAGGACGTCGCCGCCCTGGGGCTGGACCCGCCCCTCGCGGAAGTGGTCCGCGATGGCGTGCCGGAGCAGGGCATAGAACCAGGCGACGATGTTCTCCTCGTCCCGCACCTGGGCGCCCTTCTCGAGACTCCGCAGGTAGGCGGACTGGAGGATGTCCTCGGCGCAGTCCGCGCTGCCCAGTCGGCTCCTCAGGAACGCCTGGAACCGCCCCTCCTGGTGGAGCAGCCGGTGGATGCCTTCGGGGTCCAACGGTCCGTTGCTCACGGCTCGCCCTTTCCGGGCAGGACTGCCTCGTTTGGATTGCAGCCTGATGATAGTCCCGATCGGCGTTAAGGGGCGGTCAGGTCATGGCTCGCGCCCCTGACCCGGTCGCCGGGTCAGAGGCGCGGGGGCGATGGGGGGATGGAGGCTGCAGCCTGATGACCGGCGTGTCCGGTGATGAGTCTCCCGGCCAGGCGCTGCAGGGCCCGCTCCCGGCGGAGGATGGGGGCGAAGCCCCGGCAGGCGGGGCGGCGGTCCCGGTCGGGGCAGGTCTCGCAGGGGCCGCGATGGGGTCCGCGGCGCCGGTAGGCGAGGATTCCGCCCGTAAGGACCAGCAGGGCCGAGGCG
>DASTWQ010000121.1:0-27697 GCA_035758545.1 Holophagaceae bacterium
GCCGAGGCGGCCAGGGCCCAGCCCTGCGGCCCGAGCCGGAGGCCTTGAAGCAGGGCCGCGGCCAGCGCCGCGCCCGGCAGGAGGCGCGAGAGGGCCTTGGGCGGGCGCGCGAGGGAGGCGGCGAGGCCGGAGAGCAGGCCGATCCCGAGGGCCCCGGCGGCGAGGGGCAGCCGCGCCGGGAGCAGGGCGCCGGAGACGAGCCCCGCGAGGAGCCCACCGCCGAGCAGGACGCAGCCCCGGCAGAGCTGGATCTTCCCGAACCTCAGGCGCTCGCCGGCGTACTCCGCGCAGAGCGGATGGTGGGCGAAGCGGTGGAAGGCGTGGGCCCGCCGCGCCAGCCGGTCCAGGCGCCGGCGCAGGGCGGGCGGCGTCCTAGGGATCACCTCAGCCGCGGTGGCGCAGCTTCACGGCCGTGCCGTAGGCGATGATCTCGTTGGTGTTCTGCATGAGCTCCCCGCTGTCGAAGCGGGTCCCGAGCACGCAGTCGGCCCCCATCATCATGGCGTGGGCCTCCAGGCGGTTCATGGCCTCGTTGCGGCTGTCGTTGGCCAGCTCCGTGAGCATGGTGATCTCGCCCCCGAAGACCTGCTGGCAGCCGGCACAGGCGGTGCCGACCACGGAGCGGCTGCGAACGGTGATGCCCCAGCAGGGGCCGACGACCCGCTCGATCTCCAGGCCCGGAGGCGGCTCCAGGGTGGTCAGGATGGGGATCTTGTGGGGGGTGATGCCCATGGACATGGGGGCTCCTCGGATGGGGCTTCAGTGGGCTTCGGATTCGCCGGCGTGCTCTTCGTAGAGGGAGTCTATGAGGCCGCCGTAGACCTGGTTCACCACCCGGCGCTTCACCTTGAGGCTGGGGGTGAGGGTGCCGCTCTCCAGGGTCAGCTCGTGGGGCAGCAGGGCGATCTTCTTGATGCGCTCGTAGCTGGACAGGGTGGCGTTGACCTTCTCCACCCGGCTCATGAGCTTGGCCATGACCAGGGGCAGCTTCACCAGCTCGTCGTGGCTGCTCCAGGCCAGCTTCTTGTAGCCCGCCCAGCGCTCCAGGGCGGCGAAGTTGGGCACGACGAGGGCGGAGATGAATTTCCGCTGGTCCCCGAGGAGCACGGCCTGGGAGACGTACTTGTCATCCTTGAGGGCGTTCTCGATGGGCTGCGGCGCGACCTTCTTGCCGCCGGAGGTGACGAGCAGCTCCTTCTTCCGGTCCGTGATGGAGAGGCGGCCCCGCTCGTCGAAGCTGCCGATGTCGCCGGTGTGGAAGTAGCCGTCAGCGTCGATGGCCTCCGCCGTGGCCGCCGGGTTGTTCCAGTAGCCCTGCATCACATTGGGCCCGCGGCAGATGATCTCGCCGTCATCGGCGATCTTCACGAAGGGCCTCCCCTCCCACTCCTCGTAGAGAGGCACCCCCACGCTGCCGGGCTTGACCATGCCCAGGCGGTTCACCGTGATGACCGGGCTCGTCTCCGTGAGGCCGTAGCCCTCGAGGATGGGCAGGCCGATGGCCCAGAAGAACTCCATGATCTGGGGGCTGAGGGGCGCGCCGCCGCTGACGGCGAAGCGCAGGCGCCCGCCCGTGCGCTCCCGGATCTTGGCGAAGACCAGGCGGTCCCCGAGCCCGTAGCGGAGGGCCAACAGGCCCGAGGGCTTCCGGCCCTCGTAGAGCAGCGGCGCCGCCTGGCGCCCGACGCCCATGGACCAGCGGAAGATGAGCCGCTTCAGCCAGGGGCCCGATTCAACGCTCTCCTCGATGCGGGCGTAGATCTTCTCGTAGATGCGGGGCACGGAGCAGAGCACGGTGGGCTTCGCCAACAGCAGGTCGTCCGCGACGGTGTTCACGCTCTCGGCGTAGTAGATGGCGATGCCCAGGTGGAAGAGGGCGTAGTGGCCGCACATCCGCTCGAAGATGTGGGTCAGGGGCAGGAAGCTCAGGGCCCGGTCCTCCTCCCCCAGCGGCGGCAGCACCGCGAGGGAGGCCAGGGCGTTGGAGACCAGGTTCCCGTGGGTGAGCACCGCGCCCTTGGGTTCGCCGGTGGTGCCGGAGGTGTAGATGAGGGTGAGAGGATCCTCCGGCTTCCGGGCGGCGGCCCAGTCCTGGACCTTCGCGCGCTCGGGGGTGCGGGCCTCGCCTTCGGCCTGGAGGCGCTTCCAGGCGAGCACGGTGCGAGGGCCGCCGGCGGGGGCGTCCCCGTCCATCAGCACCGCCAGTTCCAGGTCCGGCAGGTCCTTCCATTGGTCCAGCACCTTCTGGAGCTGCTCCTTCGTGGAGCAGAACACCCAGCGGGCGCCGCTGTCCTTGAGGATGTAGGCGGCCTGGGGAGCGATGAGGGTGGCGTAGATCGTCACCAGCGGCGCGCCCAGCACCGAGCAGGCGTAGTCCACCATGGCCCACTCGGGGCGGTTCTCCGAGAGGATCGCCACCCGGTCGCCGGCCTTGATACCCCGGGCCTCCATGGCCAGGGCCAGGTTCTCCACGGAGCGCCGCAGCTCTCCATGGGAGATGGGCGCGTAGGCGCCGTCCACCTTCCGGGCCAGGGCGTCCGACCGCTCCCGATCGCAGGCCTGGAAGAACAGTTTCGCGATGGTATCGGGGGCCTGCGCCACGCCTTGCTCCGGATCGAGGGAATCCTGGCATGGTAGCAGGATGGACGCGCCCCTCGCCGAGGCCATCGTCGCTTATCACCTGGAGCAGCGGGCCCGGGGCGTCTCGCCCCACACGGCCCGCGCCCAGGATGGCGACCTGCGGAAGCTGCTGGACCATGCGGTCCGCGGCCGCTGGGAGAGCTGGGCCGTGAGCCCCCGCACCCTGCGGGGATTCGCCCTGGAGCTCGGGGAGCGGGGCCTGGATCCCGCCAGCCAGGCCCGCACCCTCTCCACCACGAGGGCCTTCTTCCGGTGGCTCTTCGAGACGGCGCGGATCCCCCTCAATCCCGCCTCAGGGCTGCGCAACCCCAAGCAGGCGAAGAAGCTCCCGGCCTTCCTCACCGAGGGGGAGAGCTCCGCGCTGCTGGATCTGCCGCCGGCCGTGGACTTCGCGACCTCAAGATCCCGGTGCCTGCTGGAGCTGCTCTATGCCTCGGGGCTCCGGGTCTCCGAACTGGTGGGCCTCGACCTCCAGGACCTGCTCCGCGCCGAGCGGACGCTGCGGGTGCTGGGCAAGGGGCGCAAGGAGCGGCTCGTGCCCTACCACGCCAAGGCAGAGGAGGCCCTGGAGGCCTACCTGAGGTTCCGCGGCGCCCTCCTGGCGGAGAAGGGCCTGCCCGCCGGCCCCGCCCTCTTCCTCAACCAGCGGGGCGGCCGGCTCACCCCCACCAGCGTCCGCGCCCTGCTTCGCAAGGCCCTGGAGGATGCCGCGGTGCGGGCGCGGGTGAGCCCCCATGCCCTCCGCCACAGCTTCGCCACCCACCTGCTCAACGCCGGGATGGACCTGCGGGCCATCCAGGAGCTGCTGGGCCACGCGAGCCTCAGCACCACCCAGCGCTACACCCACCTCTCCCTGGAGGAGCTGGCGAAGACCTACGACAAGGCCCACCCGCGGGCACGGAAGGGCTGAGGCTCAGGGCGCCGGACGCACCTTCACGATGCTGCCCTCCTCCAGGTCCCAGGCGGACTGGAGATCCTTGGGGATGGCGATGGCGGCCTCCTCCATGTCGGAGAACTGGACACTCTCCACCGCGGGGCCCTTGGGCCACATGAGGCGGAGGCGCTCGATGCCCATGGCGTAGGGCCCCATGGCCCGCCAGTGGTGCTCGTGGCGGCCGGACACCTCCAGGTGGTCCGCCTTCTTGAAGATGCCGCCCTTCAGCGTCACGACCCTCAGGGAGAGCTCGGGCTGGAGGGCCTCCAGGCGGCCGGCCTCCTTGAGGGTGGCGGCGGCCTGGAGCACGGCCACATCGTTCTGGGCGGTGGCGTCCATGATGTCCTGGAAGCTGCGGAAGCCGTCCATCCAGGGCACGATCTTGCGATCCTCGCCGTAGATCTTCAGGCCCTCCAGCAGGGCGTCGCCCGCCAGCTTGGGCCAGGGCACCGCCGCCAGGTCGGGGAAGAGCGACTGGAGCCGCTTGCGAGAGTCGCTGACCCGGGCAGAATCCATCACCAGGTCCTGGACGGACCGGCGGATGGTGGTGGGGGCGGAGACGTTCGCCGCGAGGAAGTCGAAGGTGCCGCTGGACCACTCCAGGATCTGGTAGGCCGCCATTTCGCCCTTGTCCGTGGGGGTCTCGGCGTGCACCACCTCGCCGTTCACGAAGTAGAGGACGCCCTGGTTCCGCCCTGAGACGATCTTGAGCATGCCGGTCTTGCGGTTGACGTTCAGCAGCTGAGAGACGTCGATCAGGGAGATGCTCTCGAGGTTCCCCTTCAGGTTGGACATCAGGCCTGTCCTCCCCCCGAGCCCGCGATGCGCTCGATCATCTCCCGGACCGCCCGCTCCATGCCCACGAGCACCGCCCGGCCCACGAGGCTGTGGCCGATGTTCAGCTCGTCGATCTCCGGGGTGGCGGCCACAGGGCCCACATTGCGCAGGTCCAGGCCGTGGCCTGCCAGGGCGCGGAGGCCCAGGCGGGAGGCGAGGCGGGCGGCCTCCCGGAGCTTGCCCAGCTCCACGGCAGGGTCGGTGCCGTAGGGCAGATCGGCGTAGGTCCCGGTGTTCAGCTCGATGGCGTCCGCCTCGAGCTTGGCGGCCATCTTCACCTGGTCCAGGAGGGGATCGATGAAGAGGCTCACGCGGATGTCGGCGGTGCGGTACTCGCGGACCAGGCTCTTCAGGCTGGACTGGAGGAAGACCGCGTCGAGCCCGCCCTGGGTGGTCAGCTCCTCCCTGGTCTCGGGGACGAGGGTGACCCAGGCCGGCTTGAGGGGCACCACCGCGTCGAAGGCCTCCTGGGTGGCGGCGCATTCCACGTTCAGCGGCACGTCGAGCACCTGCTTGAGCACCCGGATGTCCCGGTCCTGGATGTGGCGCCGGTCCCCGCGGAGGTGCACCGTGATCCCGTCGGCGCCGGCGCTCTGGGCCAGCAGGGCCGCGGCCACCGGCTCCGGCTCGTGGCCCCCGCGGGCCTGCCGGAGGGTGGCGACATGATCGATGTTCACGCCCAGACGGGTCATTTGCGGTTTTTTCCCCTGTCGCTCCAGAATGCCAGAAAACCGGGGGCGCCCAGGCCGGAATCGCCGGGGCCTAGCCTCCCAGGTCCTGCCGCGCGGCGGTCTCAAGCAGGGCCAGGGCCTCGTCCACGAGGGCCTGCTCCGGCGCTTCCACCATCAGGCGGAGCTTGGGCTCGGTGCCGCTCCAGCGGATGACCTGCCGGGCCCGGCTCCCGTGCCGCGCGGTGACCTCCGACATGGCGCCCTGAAGGGCCGGCATGGCCTCCAGGGACCGGCGCTCCCGGGCCACCACGTTGACGAGGCGCTGGGGCCAGGGCCGGAAGGTCCAGTCGAGGCGGCGTGCGGCGGGCCGGCGGAGCAGGGCCGAGAGCACGGCGATCGCCGTCGCGAGGCCGTCCCCGCTGGGGCAGATCCGCTTCTGGATGAGGTGCCCGCTGGCTTCCGCCGCCAGGTCCCAGCCCCGGGCCGCGAGCTCCCGTAGCAGGAACTTGTCGCCCACCGGGGTGCGGACGAAGGGTACGCCCGCGGCCTCCAGGGCCGCCTCCAGGCCGCCGTTGGTCATCACCGTGCCCACGGCGCCCGGGGGGGGATCCCCGGCGGCGAGGCGGTCCTGGACCAGGAGCCAGAGCATCTGGTCCCCGTCCAGCTCCTGCCCGGCGCCGTCCACCATGAGGCAGCGGTCCCCGTCCCCGTCGAAGGCGATGCCGAAGGCGGCGCCCCGGGCGGTCACCTCGGCCTTGAGGCCCTCCAGGTGGGTGGAGCCCACGCCGACGTTGATGCGGGCCCCGTCCGGATCCGCCGCCAGCCAGTGGAGGCCCGCGCCCCGGAGCAGGTGGCGGGCGGCGAGGGCGGTGGCGCCGTGAGCGCAGTCCACCACCACCGGCAGGTCCGCCGGCAGGTCGAGCCCGCCGAGGTGGGCCAGATAGGGATCGAGGGATTCCGCCTGATCCACCGGGCCCCCCGGGGCTGCGGCGGCGCCGGCCTCGAAGGCCGCCTCGATGGCCCGCTCCTCGGCCTCGGAGAGCTTCTCTCCAGCCCCATTGAAGCCCTTGAGGCCATTGTCATCGGGGGGATTGTGGCTGGCGCTGATCATCAGGCCCCAGGAGGACCGCCCGGCGGCCGTGGCCTCCGCCACGGTCCACGCCACGGCCGGCGTGGGGGCGAGGCCCAGCACCCGCAGGGCCAGGCCGCCGCCCAGGCCCTGGCGGAAGGCGCCCCAGAGGGGCTCGGAGCTGAGCCGCGGATCCCAGCCCACGACGAGTTCCCGGATGCCCTGGTTCCGGGCCACCTGGCCCCAGGCCGCGCCCCAGCGGGTGGTCTCCTCCAGGGTCAGCGGGGGGGCATAGGCCTGCCCGCGGATGCCGTCCGTGCCGAAATACTTCAAGGTCATCCCAGCAGTGTAGCGGCCCCGAGCGTCGCCGCGTGGCTGCGGAAGATCCGGAGGCCCCGAGTGTGGGCCTCGGTCTGGAGGGCCGCCGTCAGGCCATCCCGCTCCGCGGGCGGGAGCTCCGGCCGGCCGCCGCGGAAGGCCGTGAACCGCTTCCGGGAGATGCCCACGCAGATCCGGTCCAGGGGCCAGCCGAGGCGGTCGGGGATCCGGGGCAGGGCCTCCCAGAGGGCGGCGTCTTCGGCATACGTGGTGCCGAACCCGAAGCCCGGATCGAGGGCCACGCGGGCCTCCGCGATCCCCGCGGCCCGCAGCCGGTCCCGGACCTCCGCCAGCTCCGCCAGGGCCCGGGAGATGCCCTTTTCGCCCGGGCCGTCGTAGGGCGGCATGAGGAAGCGGCCGTCCGCCAGGCGGCTCCGCATGGCGAGGAGGCCGCAGCCTGATCCCGCGGCGAGGGCGAGGAGGGCCGGGTCCCGGAAGCCGGTCACGTCGTTCAGCACCGCCACGCCTGCGGCCAGGCCCCGGGCCGCGACCTCCGGATGCCGGGTGTCGAGGCTGAGGGGAACGCCGGGCAGCGCCCGCCCCAGCAGGTCCAGAACCGGCGCCAGGCGCGCCCATTCCGTCGCGGGGTCGAGGGGCTCGGCGCCCGGCCGGGTGCTTTCGGCGCCCAGGTCCAGCATGCGGAAACCCGCTCCCAGGAGGCGCCGGGCCTGGGCCAGGGCGGCCTCCGGCTCGGCGTGGCGTCCGCCGTCGCTGAAGGAGTCCGGCGTGAGGTTCAGGATCCCGATGAAAAGGGGGCCTTCCGCGAGGAAGGCCCCCCAATCAAAGGCGCCGGTGGGGACGCCGGAATTCACGCCGGGGTGAGGGCCGGGTCGAGGCCCGGATCCGCGTCCTTCCCGCCGTCCACCGCCGGGGCGGTGGGGCCGCCCCCGGAGACCCGGGGCGGGAGCGTGCCGCCCTTCATGAGGATGTCCACGTCGTTTCCGTCCAGGGTCTCCCGCAGAAGCAGGGCCTCGGCGATGGCGACGAGGGCATCCCGCTTCTCGAGGATGATGCGCTTGGCCCGCTCGTAGTTGCGCATGACGATGTCATGCACCTCAGAGTCGATCATCCGGGCGGTCTCCTCGGAGAGATCCCGGCGCTGGCTGAAGTCCCGGCCGAGGAAGATCTCGTGCTGGTCGCCGCCGTAGTTCAGCGGGCCGAGCTTCTCGCTCATGCCGTACTGCGTGACCATGGCCTTGGCCATGTCCGTCGCCTGCTGGATGTCGTTGCTGGCGCCGGTGGAGAACTGATTGAAGAAGATCTCCTCGGCGATGCGGCCGCCCATGCTGATTGCGATGCGGCCCTCCATGAACTCCTTGGTCGTGTTGTAACGGTCCCGCTCCGGCAGCTGCCAGGTGACGCCCAGGGCCCGGCCCCGGGGGATGATGGTCACCTTGTGGAGCGGATCGGCGCCGGGGATCACGGCGGCGAGGATGGTGTGGCCGGCCTCATGGTAGGCGGTGATCTTCTTGTCCTCTTCGGTCATGACCATGGACCGGCGCTCCGAGCCCATGTAGACCTTGTCCTTGGCGTTCTCGAAGTCGATCATCTCGACCCACTTCTTGTTGGACCGGGCGGCGTAGAGGGCGGCCTCATTGCAGAGGTTCGCCAGGTCGGCGCCGGCGAAGCCGGGGGTGCCGCGGGCGATGACCTCCAGGTCCACGTCCGGGGCGAGGGGGATCTTGTTGGCGGTGTGCACCTTCAGGATCTCGAAGCGGCCCTTCACGTCGGGGCGGTCCACCACGACCCGGCGGTCGAAGCGGCCGGGGCGGAGCAGGGCGGGATCGAGCACGTCGGGGCGGTTCGTGGCGGCGATGAGGATGATGCCCTCGTTGCCTTCGAAGCCGTCCATCTCCACGAGGAGCTGGTTCAGGGTCTGCTCCCGCTCGTCGTGGCCGCCGCCCAGGCCGGCGCCGCGGTGGCGGCCGACGGCGTCGATCTCATCGATGAAGATGATGCAGGGGGCGTTCTTCTTGCCCTGCTCGAAGAGGTCGCGCACGCGGCTGGCGCCGACGCCCACGAACATCTCCACGAAGTCCGAGCCGGAGATGGAAAAGAACTGCACCTTGGCCTCGCCGGCGATGGCCCGGGCCAGCAGGGTCTTGCCGGTGCCCGGGGGGCCCACCAGCAGCACGCCCTTGGGGATCTTGCCGCCCAGCTTGGCGAACTTGCCGGGGTCCTTGAGGAAGTCGACGATCTCCTTCAGCTCCTCCTTGGCTTCCTCGCAGCCGGCGACGTCGGCGAAGGTGACGCGCTTGGCGCTGGCGGACAGGCCCTTGGCCTTGGCCTTGCCGAAGGAGAGGGCCTTGTTGCCGCCCACCTGGGCCTGGCGCATGAAGAAGAACCAGAGGGCCACGAAGACGATCAGCGGGCCCCAGAAGAGCAGGTAGACGGACCAGGAGTTGTCCGAGGGCTTCTGGGCGCTGAACTCGTCCAGCTGGCCCTCCTGCTTCCAGGAGAGGATCTTCGCGCCGAGGTCCTGCATGGGCGGCGCGATGGTCTTGAACTTGTCCACGTCCTGGCCCTGGGCGTTCTTCACCGCCTGGCGGTAGCTGCCCTCGATGTCGAGGCCGGACAGGGTGACGGTCTTGTACTTGCCCGCCTGGCCTTCCATGTAGAAGGTCGAGAAGGGGATCTCATTGACGCGGGTGGTCGGGGGGAACAGGCGGAACACCATGACCAGCAGGGCGATGATGCCCAGCCAGACAAGGACGCTCTTCATCATCGAGTTCAATGGCGGCTCCTGGGGCTTTTCCGGCCCATCCTCGATTCTACAGCCTCGGCGCAAGCGGCGCCGCGCGCATCACCCCATTCGATGCAGGTACGCGCCATCCGGTTCGGGGTTCAGGGAGAAATTTCCCCAGGTCCGCTCCGCGGTGACCGGCCCGTGACCCGAGAGGCGCTCCCGGAGCCAGGGCGCCAGAGCCCGCAGGGCGGCGGCCTCCCGGGGCCAGCCCAGGCGGCGGAAGGCCAGTTCCAGGGTGCCGCGCAGGCGGGCCTCGCTCCAGGCGCCGCGCTGGAGCCAGAGGGCGCTTTCGGCCAGCCGCCAGGACCGGCCCTCCTCGGCGGCGAGGCCCTCCTCCGCCAACTCCCGCAGCTCACGCACCTGGAGGTGCGTCTCCCACAGGTGGCGGTCCAGGAGCGGAGCCTCCTCCCGGAGGCCCTCCAGCAGCTTCCGCCAGCGGTTCCGGGCGGTGAAGGGCTCCGCGTTGCTGGTGTCCTCCCGCCAGGGCAGGCCCCGGCCTGACAGGTAGCGCCTGAGGGAGTCCCGGCGGCACTCGATGAGGGGCGACCACCGGATCCCCTGGCGCGCGGGAAGGGGTGTGAGGGCGCCGGCGCCGCCGCCCCGCTGGAGCCGCAGCAGCACCGTCTCCGTGTGGTCGTCCTGGGTGTGGCCGGTGGCGACGACCGCCGCACCGCAGGCCTCGGCCTCGGCCCTGAGCCAGGCCCAGCGGAGGTCCCGGGCGGCGGTCTCGAGCCCGAGCCCGGCCCGCGCCGCATGCCCCGTCACGTCCAGGCAGGCCTCCGCCAGATCCAGGTCCAGGTTCCTCGCCAGGTCCCGCACGAAGGCGGCGTCCTCCGTGGATTCGGCGCGCAGGCCGTGGTCCGCGTGGGCGAGGCTGAGCTCCAGGCCGAGGCTCTTCCGGAGGGACCAGAGCAGGGCGAGCAGCGCTGTGGAGTCCCCTCCGCCGCTGAGGGCCAGCAGCACCTTGACGCCCTCGACGCCGTCGCCGCGCCGGCGGATCTGGGCGAGGACATCGGCTTCGTAGCGGTTCATGGCCTCAGCGCAGCCTCGCGTGGAGGTCCAGCAGGGCGGCGGGCACCGGCCGCTCGCAGAAGAGGGCCTCGGCCCAGTCGCACATCAGGAGGGAGCCCCAGTGCATGGCCCGGCCCTCCACGCCGCGGCGGAAGGCCGGATGGGCGATGCGGGTGGGCGGCTTGGAGGGATCGTCCGTGAACTGGCTGCCGAAGGCGTCGAAGGCCGCCATGCGCCGGGCCCACTGCTCGCTCACATCGAAGAGCAGCTCCGGCACGGCGGGCGTCTCGCCGCCGACCCAGGCCACGGCCTTGGGCCGCCAGGGCTCCCCTTCGCAGGGATAGTTCTTCAGCCCGGCGTAGTAGGCGGCCTCCCGACCCAGGCGATGGGCCCGGCGGTGGTCCGGATGGCGGTCCTCCGGCGCCGGCAGGATGAGCACCTCCGGCTGGAGGCGCCGCAGCTCGGCCATGAGGCGGAGGCGGTAGGCCTCGTCCTCGGTGAAGCGCCCGTCGGGGAAGTCGAGGAGGATCCGCTCGACGCCGAGGATCCGCGCGGCCTCCAGGGCCTCCGCACGGCGAGTCTCCGGGGTGCCCCGGGTGCCGAGATCGCCGGTGGTGAGGTCCAGGATGGCGGCCTTCAGCCCACGGTCCCCGCAGCGGGCCAGCAGCCCGCCTACATGGACTTCCGCATCGTCTGGGTGCGCGCCGAGCACTAGGACGTCCAAGGTTCCTCCATTCATCGTGTCACCTCGTCACACGCGCGCACCCAGGCTGGCCTCGGATCACGCATCGTCCTGGCCGGGGCAAGCTCCGGGTGCGCGCCGAGGACGAGGACATCGAGGCTCATGGTTCCTCCACCAGATGCAGATCGCCGCCCCTCCGGAGGGCGTCCAGGATGCGGTCCAGCAGGGCACCGTCCCGGAGCCACAGGAGGCCGGGGATCACGCGCTCCTGATCCTGGCCGAAGGGGAAGAGGGCCTGGCGGAGCCGCTCCGGCTCGCCACCCAGGACACCCGCCGCGACCTCCCGGGCCAGGCGGCGGTCCAGCTTCTCCAGGCGCGCCCGGCTGCGGGCCAGCTCCGCTCGGAACCGCGCCGCGAGGGGGGCGCTCCAGGCGGGATCCGGCGCCGGGTCCGGCAGCTTGGACGAGGGCCGGGCCGCGTCCGGCACGGCGAAGGCGGACCAGTCGCCGGCCTTCAGGGCGCCGAGCTGCGCGGGCTCGAGGCGGGCGCCCCGGGGCAGCACGAAGACCCGCGGTCGCGCCAGGATGCGCGGCGCCGTCAGCCCCACCCGCTCCCAGAGAGGCTCCACCAGCCGCCAGTAGGCCCGCTCGGAAGGGCCGAGCACCACGGCGGCCACCGGCAGCATCAGGGACTGCATGAGGGGGCGCAGGGCGGCGCCGGGGCTGAGCCAGTGGCCTGGGGGCAGCGGGGCGCCAGTCTCCAGGCGCCGGCGCAGGCCGGTGGCGGGATCCAGGCTGAACCAGGGGGACTGGGCCCGAGGATCCAGGGGCGAGGGCGTGCCCGCCCGCTCCAGGCGCTCCGCCTGGGCCGCGAGATCCCGTTCCAGATTCAGGCTCCGCCAGCGGAGGAGGGTGTCCTGCACGGGAGTCCGCACCGCCGGGTCCGTGGGCGAGAAGGGGCGGATGCCCCGGGCCCAGAGCGGCGCGCCCAGGGCCAGGGCGTGGTCCCGCAGCGTGCCTTCCGCGGCGGGCACCGCGCCCCAGAGGCCCTCGGCCTCCCGCTGGTGCTCCGCCGTCCAGGGCAGCCAGCCGGTGGCGGTGCCCGGCGGCGCGTCGAAGCGGAAGCGGTGGCGCCTCAGGCGGGATCCGTCGATGCCCACCACGGAGGCCACCTCCAGCCGGTCGTGGTCCTCGTCCGCCAGCCAGTGCACCGCCTCGGCGCCGCTCCGCTCCGCCTCGGCGAGGGCCGCCAGGGCCTTCACGACCGCGAGGGCCGGGCTCCAGCCCGCGCCGATCTGCTGGCCGGTGGCGACGACGGGGCGGGGCTCGGGCATGCCCTTGAGCCTACCCTGTTTGCATGGACGCCTTCGCCCTCGAACCCTGGATCCCCCCCACGGCGCCGGACTTGGCGCGGGTGGCCATGGACGCGGCGGATGAGGAGGACGTGGCGCGGCTCGACGCCTGGCCCGAGGCGGACAAGGGGGGAATCCGCTTCGGCGGCCTGCCGCCCTTCCTGGCCTGGCGGGGCACGCAGGGCGGCCGGACCCACCTGGTCCTGGTGCAGCCCCGGGAGGTGGGTGCCCTGGTGCCCGGCGCCCGCACGGCGCCGCTGCCGCCCCGGTGGCTGGAGGCCCTCGACCTGGAGAGCCTCGCGCGCCCCCTGCGGCACCATCCGGACTTGGCGGGCTGCGCCGTCCATGTGGTGAGCCTGCCCGCCTCCGGCGAGGCCAAGGTCCGCAGCGCGGGCGAAGACGCGCCGGAGCTCGTGGCCGCCGTGCTGGACCGGGTCAGCGGCGTGAAGGTCTGGCGCTTCGCGGACTGAGGCGCGTCACTCCGCCTGTGGCACCCGGGCGGAGTTGACGCCAGCCTGCGAAGCGCCGTCCCCGGATGGATTCACGTCGATTGGGCCACCTGGACGACAAGCTCCGCCAGGCGGGCAGCATAGCCGGTCTCATTGTCGTGCCATCCCACCACCTTCACGAACCGATCCCCGAGCAGGCGCGTCAGGTCCAGGTCCATGACGACGCTCTCGGCCCGGCCGATGAAGTCGCTGGAGACGGCACCCTGGTGGGCGAGGGCGAGGAGGCCCTGCATCGGCCCCTCTGCCGCCGCCAGGAAGGCGGCGTTCACGGCCTCCACCGTGGCCGGGCGCTTCAGGGTCGCGGTGACGTCCACCAGGTTCACGCTCAGGGTGGGCACCCGCAGGGCCGACCCTGTGAAGCCCGGCGGCAGGTCAGGCATGGCCCGGTGCAGGGCGCCGAAGGCGGAGCTGGTGGTGGGGATGATGTTGCGGAAGGCCGCCCGGGCCCGGCGGCGGTCCTTGTGGGGCAGGTCCAGGAGCCGCTGGTCGTTGGTGGCCACATGCACGGTGCTCATGCCGGCGGCCTCGAGGCCGAAGGCGGCCTCCAGCACGGCGAGCATGGGGGCCGTGGCGTGGGCGGTGCAGCTGGCGTTGGAGATCACCCGGTGCCGGGCCAGATCCAGGTCCCGGCCGTTCACCGGCGCGATGACGACGAAATCCGCGTCCGCCGATGGCGCGCTGATGATCGTGTGGCGCACCGGCCCCCGCAGGTGCCGCGCGGCGGCTTCCCGGGCGGTGAAGCGGCCGCTGCTCTCCACCGCCACCCGGACGCCGAGCTCCGGGAAGGGCAGCTCCGCCGGATCGGTGCCATGGAACAGCGGCACCGGCTGCCCTTCGAGGACGACGAAGTCCCGCCCGCCCTCCTGGCGGCCCTCGATGCGCAGCGGCGAGGCGCCGTGGACGGTGTCGTGGCGCAGCAGATGGACGACGGTCCGCAGGTCCGCAGGGTCGTTGAGGGCCGCCAGGAGGCCCGCATGGGACGCCGCGAGGTGCCGCACCAGCAGCCGCCCGATGCGGCCCAGCCCGTTGACGCCGACCATGCCTACTTCATCCGGTCGAGTACGGCGACGCAGAGGTCCTTGAGCCGGGCGGAATAGCCGTATTCGTTGTCGTACCAGCCGAAGACCTTCACCATCCGCGGGCCGAGCTGCTTGGTCAGGAAGGGGTCATAGCTGCAGCTGGCCTCGCAGCCGATGAGGTCGCTGCTCACCAGCTCGTCCTCCAGCACCTGGAGATAGGGGGCCAGGGGGCCCGAGGCGGCGGCGGCCCGGAAGGCGGCGTGGATCTCCTCCACCGTCGCGTCCCGCTTCAGGGTGGCGGTGAGGTCCGTCAGGCTCACGTCCGGCGTCGGCACCCTCACGGCGATCCCGTCCAGGCGGCCCTTGAGGTGGGGCAGCACGAGGCCGATGGCCTTCGCGGCCCCGGTGCTGGTGGGGATCATGTTGAGGGCCGCGGCCCGGGCCCGGCGCAGGTCCTTGTGGGGCAGGTCGAGGATGCGCTGGTCGTTGGTGTAGCTGTGGACCGTCGTCATGAAGCCGTAGTCCAGGCCGAAGGCATCATCCAGGACCTTGACCATGGGGCCGAGGCAGTTGGTGGTGCAGCTCGCGTTGCTCAGCACCGGCTGGCTGGCGAGGTCCAGGACCCCGTCGTTGACGCCCATGACGACCGTGGCATCGGCGTCGTCCGCGGGGGCGCTGATGATCACGTGCCTCACGCCGTTCTGGAGGTGCGCCATCGCGGCCTTCTTCTTCGTGAAGTGGCCGGTGCACTCCAGGACCACCTCCGCGCCCGCGGCGCCGAAGGGGATGAGCAGGGGATCCTTCTCGGCGTAGACGCGGATGCGGCGGCCGTCGAGGACGAGATGCTGGCCGTCCGCGGCCACGGGGAAGGGGGCCCGGCCGTGGACGGAGTCATAGGCCATCAGATGGGCGAGGGTCGGGGCGTCCGTGAGGTCGTTCACCGCGACCACCTGGACGTGCGGGACCTTCATCAGGTGCCGCAGCACCTGACGGCCGATGCGCCCGAGCCCGTTGATGGCGACCTTCCGCATGGGAGCCCTCCGAGGAGGACCAGCCTAGCGGACTTCGGGCCTCCGGCGGCCTCAGCTCGCGAGGTGCGCCCGGCGGAAGGCCGCCGGCGCCGGGGCAGGGTCCAGCTTGCGGGACAGGGTGTTGCGGTGGATGCCCAGCTCCCGCGCGGCGGCGCTCTGGTTGCCGTCGTGTGAGGCCAGGACCTCCTCGATGTACAGCCTCTCGAACTCCCGGAGGGCCATCTCCAGAGGCACACCGCCACGCACCAGCTCGGCCACGAGGTTCCGCAGCTTCTCGCGCATCACACGACTCCAAACGCAGGGGAGGACGAAGCTAGCACCGCCCGGGAGGGATCGCCAAGCGGGAATTCTCGCTCCCTCTGTGGAAAAGGCTGCGGATACCCTGTGGAATTCGGGAGTGCTCCCTTGCGCAAGACCAAGCTCGTGATCACCTTCGGCCCGGCCTTGATGGAGGGGGACCGCCTCCGAGAAATTCTCTGCTACGCCGACGCCATCCGCCTGAACGCGAGCCATGGCGACGCGGCGAGCCGCACGGAGGCCCTCGCCCTGATCCGAGCCACCGCCGCGGAGCTGAAGCGCGAGGTCGCCGTGCTGCTGGACCTGCAGGGCCCCAAGTGGCGCGTGGGCCTGTTCGAGGGCCAGCTGGCCTTCCCCGCGGGCTCCTTCGGCGCCTTCCACCCCTCCGGGCAGCCGGCTCCTGCGGGAGGGTTCGCCTGGACCGCCCCGCTGCCCCACCCCGAGCTCTTCGCCGGGGCCCGCGCCGGCCAACGGTGGCTGCTGGACGATGGCGCCCTGGAGATCGAGGTGGTGGAGGCCTTCCCGGACCGCATCGAGGCCCGGGTGCTCGTGGGCGGCGTCCTCAAGCCCCGGAAGGGCATCCACCCGATCGGGCTCGACGTGTCCCTGGATCCCCTCACGCCCAAGGACCTGGAGGACGCCGCCTGGGGCGTCCAGCACGGGGTGGACCTCTTCGCCCAGAGCTTCGTTCGCCGGGCCTCGGACGTGCGGCAGCTGCAGGCGCTGATCCGGAAGCACGGCGGCAACCAGCCCATCATCGCGAAGATCGAGCACCCGGCGGCCCTGGGCAACCTGGAGGAGATCCTCGAGGTCTCCTGGGGCGTCATGGTGGCCCGGGGTGACCTCGGCGTGGAGCTGGGGGTGGAGCGGGTCCCCACCCTCCAGAAGCAGATCATCGAGGCGGCCCGCGCCGCGCTGAAGCCGGTCATCACCGCCACCCAGATGCTGGAGAGCATGCTGGAAGCCCCCCAGCCCACCCGCGCCGAGTCCTCGGACGTGGCCAACGCCATCTGGGACGGCACGGACGCGGTCATGCTCAGCGCCGAGAGCGCCTCCGGGAAATACCCGGTGGAGGCGGTGAAGTGGCTCGATCGCATCGCCTTCGAGGCGGATGCGGCCCACCGCCGCCGGCCCATGCCCACCGAGACCCTGGAGCGGGCCGCGGGGCGCACCGAGGTGGCCGTCGCCTTCTCCGCCTGCCGGGTGGCCTCGGAGCTGAAGGCCCGCTGGATCGTCGCCTTCACCGAGGGCGGCGGCACCGCCCGCATGGTCTCCCGGCTTGCGGGCTCCGTGCCCGTGCTCGGCGCCACCACGGACGACATCACGGCCCGCCGCATGGGTCTGCTGCGGGGCGTCTCCCCCCTGATCATCCCGAGGGTCCAGAGCACCGACGAGATGGTCGAGGCGGTGCGGGCCCTGCTCCAGGCCCGCCAGGACCTGGTGCCCGGCGACCGCGTCGTGATGACCATGGGTCTGCCCCTCTGGAAGACCGGCACCACCAACACGATGAAGGTCATGACCTTCTAAACCCATCCCCGAGGCGCTAGGCTTCGGACCAGGAGGTACCACCATGCTGCTCCTCGCTGCGCTGCTGGCCGCCCAGGCCGCCAACCCCCAGTCCGAGACGCCCCGCCCGCGCCCGATGCCCGTGAAGGCCCAGGCCACCTGGTCCGCCACCACCCACGAGGCCGCCGCCACGCCCGCCAACCAGGCCTGGCTGAAGAAGGGCCGCGCCGTCACCCTCACCGGCGAGGTCGTCGACCTCAGCTGCTATCTCCAGCTGGGCAAGAAGGGCGAGGCCCACAAGGCCTGCGGCGCCAAGTGCGTCGCCAACGGCGAGCCCGCGGGCCTCCTCACCAAGGACGGCAAGGTCTACATGCTCCTCGCCGAGCAGCACCACCCCCGCCGGGACGGGCAGGTCTCCCTCGCGAAGGTCATGAGCGAGAAGATGGGCGAGACCCTCACCGTGAGCGGCATGCTCATGACCAACGGGAAGATCCCCACCCTCTACGTCGAAGCCCCCGCCAAGTAAGGTGGCCCGCATCGATTGAAAAGGCCCCGCAGCGCGGGGCCTTTTCAATCCGTCAGGCCCCAGTCCTTCAGGGCCCCGAGCAGGGCGTCGAGCTGCGCGGTCTCCGTGGTATGGAAGCGGCTGACGAGCTTCCAGCCCTGGGCGACCTTCTGGTAGCGGTGGAGCCAGAGGAAGGGCCCCTCCCAGGGGGCGTCCGGGCCGCCGCGGGTCTTCACCAGGTAGGCCACCGTGCTCCAGGGCCCGCGGGACAGGACCCGGCGCCCCAGCTCCTGCAGGCCGGTCTCCTCGTCGTGCTCCAGCTCCAGGTCGTCAAGGTCAGGGAGGATCATCGCCCTTCAGGGTAGCCTCATCGCATGCGCATCGAAGCCATCGCCATCGGCACGGAACTGCTCACCACCACCCGGGTGGACACCAATTCGGTCTGGATCGGCCAGCAGCTGGCGGACCTGGGCCTGGCCTTCCACCGCAAGACCGCCGTGGGCGACGACCGGGAGGCCATGCGGGCCCTCTTCCGGGAGGCTCTGGACCGCTCGGACCTCATCGTCTGCACCGGCGGCCTCGGCCCCACCTTCGACGACTTCACGAAGGAGCTCTGGGCGGAGGTGATCGGCGCCGACCTGAAGGAGGACGCCGCCGCCAGGGCCGCCATGATGGCCTTCTACGCGTCCCGGAACCGCACGCCGAGCCCCAACAACTTCAAGCAGGTGCTCATCCCCGAAGGCGCCGAGGCACTGCTCAACCCCGTCGGCACCGCCCCCGGCATCTGGTGGCAGGACCCCAAGGGCTTCCCCGGCCGCCGCATCGTTCTGCTGCCGGGCGTGCCCCGAGAGATGAAGCGCCTCTGGACCGATCAGGTGGCCCCGCGGCTCGCGCCTCTGGCGGGCCGGGCGGTGAAGACCCTTCGCATCCTCGTCTCCGGCGTGCCCGAGAGCGTGCTGGATGAGCGCACCCGGGCTCTGCGGGAGAAGCACGGCGCCCTGGACTGGACCATCCTGGCCTCCCTCATGCAGGTGGAGCTCATCGCCCGGAGCCCGGACGCGGGCGCCCTGGAAGCGGCCCGGAAGGACTTCGAGGCGGAGCTGGGCCCGGACCGCGCCTGCACCGGTCCCGGGAACCTGGAGGACGTGGTGCTGGATCTGCTGGCGGCCCGGGGCGAGACCCTGGCGCTGGCGGAGAGCATGACCGGCGGCCTCGTGGCGGCGCGGCTCACCACCGTCCCCGGCGCCAGCCGCGTCCTGAAGGGCGGCGCCGTCGTCTACTCCGCCGAGGCCAAGGCAGCCTTCGCGGGCCTGGACCCGGCGTTCATCCGCGCGCACGGCACCGTCTCCGAGCCCGTCACCCGGGCCCTGGCGGAGGGCCTGCGGACGCGGCTCGGGGCCACCTGGGCCCTGGCCATCACGGGCAACGCGGGGCCCGGGGAGGATCCCGAGGGCCCGGCGCCCGTCGGCACGACCTACCTCGCCCTGGCGGGCCCCGGCGGCACGGTCTGCGAACAGCCTCTCCAGGCCGGGGAGCGCGCGGACATCCAGCTCCGGTCGGTGATGTACGCCCTCGACCTGCTGCGGAGGACGGCCCTCAACGGATGAGGGCGCCGTCCTCGGCCCGGACCCTCGGCATCGGGTCGGCGGTGGCGACGCTCTGAAGGGCCCAGACCCAGCCCCGGGAGGGATCGTCGATCAGGGTGCCGGAGAAGAGCGGGGAGGCGGGCAGCCGCTTCGCCGCCTTCAGGTGCTCGAAGATGGCCTTCAGGGGCAGGGCCGCGCAGTCGGGGCGCCCGCTCCGGGAGGATCCGCCCCACTCCAGCCGGGCCTCGAGCTTCCCCCTGGCCAGCCGGAAGGCGAGGCCGGTGTTGATCTGGGCGTGGCTCTGGGCGTGGGTGTTGAGGCTCCGGTCCCGGGCCAGGGCGGAATCGAACTCCGCGCCCACCACGGCGGCGCGGTCGCCCAGGAGGTCCACGGTGCCGTCGGGGCGGACCCGGATCACCTGAAGGGAGCGCAGGCGCGCGTCCGGCGCCCAGGCCCGGGCCTGGGCGAGGAGCCAGGGCAGGTCCCGGCCGGGGTCGAAGGCCGACCAGCCCTCCGGCGGCGGCGCCACCTTGAGGGTCACGGGCGCGCGGTCCTGGAGGCCCCGGAGGTCTGCCGGCGCGAGCCCGCCGCCGAGGGTCTGCTTGAAGCCCCGCACCACGGTGCCGGGCTCCTTCAGGAAGCCGTAGACCAGGGCGCCGCCCAGCAGGACCGTGAGGCAGCCGCAAGTGGTGAGGCAGCTCTTCAGGGAGGCGAGGCAGCCGCCGGCCTTCCTGGGGCCGACCTGCACGGCGGGGATCTGGACGCGGACCTGAGGGCCCTGGCCCGGACGGCCTTGGAGGAACCGCTGCTCGATCTCCTCCTTGATCGCCTCCTTGAAGGCCTCCTTCTGGTCCTTGGGTGACAGCCCCGGCGGCGGGACCTTGGGCCTCGGGATCGCGGCCGTGGGCTCATTCACCGTCTGGCAGTAGGGGCAGGTGACCGGACCGGAGGCGGCGGCCTCCGGCAGAGGGGCGCCGCAGTGGCGGCATTCGAGGGCGGGCATGGTGGCGCCAGTCTAGCAAGCTCCGGGGCTCTGATAAGGTGAAGCCATGTTCCAGTTCGAGACCGGTCCCGACCCGCTGAAGGTCCTGCTCTGGTGCGCCGGGGCCTTCCTCCTGGGGTCCATCCCCTTCGGCCTGATCCTGGTGAAGCTGGCGGGGAAGGGCGACGTGCGGGCCCACGGCTCCGGCAACATCGGCGCGACGAACGTCAGCCGGGTGGGGGGCAAGGGCCTCGGCATCGTGACCCTGCTGCTGGACGCCGCCAAGGGCTTCGCGCCGGTGGCGCTGGCCCGGGCCCAGGGCCTGCCGGCGGATCTCTGCGCCGCCCTGGCCCTCTGCGCCGTCGCCGGCCACGTGTTCACCCCCTGGCTGGGCTTCAAGGGCGGCAAGGGCGTCGCCACCGCCGTGGGCGCGGCCCTGGCCTACCGCTGGATGGCGGTGCTGCCGAGCCTCTTCGCCTTCATTCTCCTGCTGGCGGTGTTCCGCCGGGTCTCCCTCGGCAGCGTCATCGGCGCCGCCATCCTCCCGGTGGCCATGGGCTGGACGCACGCAGTGCTGGACAAGCGACTGGGGCCCTTCCACCTGGCGGTCTCGGACCAGGACCCCTGGCAGGCCACGCTCTTCTGGGCCCTGGTGGCCCTGCTGGTCATCGCCAAGCACCACGCCAACCTGCGCCGCCTGATGGACGGCACCGAGCCGCCGCTCTGGGGTGACAAGAAGGACGGCGCCCATGCCTGAGGCCCAGCCGGACTTCGACCTCGCCGTCTTCGGCGCGGGCACCTGGGGCACCGCCCTGGCCTGTGCCTGGGGCATGGCCGGCCTCCGGGTCGCCCTCTGGGGAC
Source organism: Holophagaceae bacterium (assembly GCA_035758545.1). Classification (GTDB taxonomy): domain Bacteria; phylum Acidobacteriota; class Holophagae; order Holophagales; family Holophagaceae; genus JAFDVN01. The sequence goes on from DASTWQ010000121.1 coordinate 20,616, forward strand.
GGGGCCCGGAGAAGATGGCCGAGCTCGCCCGCACCCGGAAGCATCCGCGGCTGAACGGCTCCGAGCTGCCGGAAGGCGTGACGCCCCTCTCGGACCCCGCGCCCGCCCTCTCTGCGCCCTGCTGGGTCTCCTGCCTGCCGGTGCAGGCGACGCCGGGCGCCTGGCGGGAGCTGACCGCCGCGGCGCCCCGGCAACCGGGTCTCCTCCTCCACTCCAGCAAGGGGCTGCTGCAGGAGGGCCACCTCACCCTCAGCCAGGCGCTGGGCCCGCAGCTGGGCCTGGAGGTGGGCGTGCTCAGCGGGCCGACCTTCGCGGACGAGGTGGCCAAAGGCCGGCCCTCGGCCATCGTGCTGGCCCTGCCGGAGGCCATCACCGACGAGGCCGCCCGTGACCTCCAGCACTTCCTCGCCACCGAGCGGCTGCGGGTCTACCGCTCCCGGGACGTGGTGGGCGCCGAGCTCTGCGGCGCCCTCAAGAACGTCCTCGCCATCGCCGCCGGCCTCGTGGAGGGCCTGGGCCTTGGCCACAACGCCCGCGCGGCGCTCATCACCCGCGGCCTCGCGGAGATGGGCCGGCTCGTGGACGCCCTCGGCGGTCAGCGGGAGACGGTCATGGGGCTCGCGGGCATGGGCGACCTCATGCTCACCGCCGTCGGCCCCCAGAGCCGCAACCGGCGCCTGGGCGCCGAGCTGGCCAAGGGCGTGGGCCTGGAGGCGGCCTTGGCCTCCCTGGGAGGCCAAGTCGCGGAGGGCGCCAGCACCACGATGGCGGCCCTGGCCCTGGCGGAGGGGGCGGGCGTAGAGTTGCCCATCACCGAGGCCGTCGCCGGCCTGCTCAAGGGAGAGGACCCCCGTTCGGCGGTGGACGGCCTCATGAGGCGCAGCCTCAAGGAGGAATAGATGGACCGCCGGCTGCTGGCTCCCCTCGCGCTCGCCTCCCTCGGCGCCTGCGGGGCGCCGAAGGGCGCCCTCTCCGTGGACGTCGCGGGGCTCCCCGACGGCGCCCCGATCCCCGCCCGCTTCACCGGCGACGGCACCGACACCTCGCCTTCGGTCCGCTGGTCCGGCGCCCCCGCGGGCGCGAAGGCCTTCGTGCTCCTCGTCGAGGATCCCGACGCCCCCGGCGGCACCTTCATCCATTGGGTGGCCTATGATCTGGCGGGCGAGGGGGTTCCGGAAGGACGACCCAAGGTCGGGGACCTGCCCGGCGGCGGGCGCCAGGGCCGCAATGATTTCGGCCGGCTGGGCTGGAACGGCCCCGCGCCGCCGGCGGGCAAGGTCCACCACTACGTCTTCCGGGTCTTCGCGCTTTCCGCGCCCACGGGCCTCGCCCCCGGCGCCACCGCGGACGCGCTACGCGCCGCGATGAAGGGCCGCATCCTCGCGGAAGGGCAGTGGACGGGGACCTACCGCAGATAGCCGGAGACAGGAGCGCGCATGGGTGAGGCATACAGGTGGCGGGTGGCGGCGCACGGCGCCGCGGGGTCCGTGGTCCGGGAGGCCTTCGAGCCCCCCGCGCCCCGTCCCGGCTGGGCGCGGGTGGCGGTCCGGGCCATGGCCCTCAACCACCTGGACCTCTGGACCACCTGGGGCCTGGAGGGCGTGAAGCTGCCGCTGCCCCTCACGCCCGGCTGCGACGGCGCGGGCGTCCTGGAGGCGGTGGGCGAGGGCGCGGTCCTGCCTCCAGGCGTGGAGCCCGGCAGCAGCGTGATGATCGCCCCGGGCCTCAGCTGCGGCGCCTGCCCGGCCTGCCTCCGGGGCGACGACATGCGCTGCCCGTCCTACCGGGTGCTCGGGCACCTCTGCGACGGCACGGCGGCGACCCACGTGTCCGTGCCGGCGGCGAACCTGCTGCCCATCCCGCCCAACTGGGACTTCCGGCAGGCGGCGGCCTTCCCGCTGGTCTTCCTCACGGCCTGGGAAATGCTCGTCCACAAGGCGCGGCTCCAGCCCGGCGAGACGGTGCTGGTCTGGGGCGGCGGCAGCGGCGTGGGCTCCGCGGCGATTCAGCTCGCGCGCTTCCTGGGCGCCCGGGTCATCGCGGTGGTGGGTTCCGACGAGAAGGCGATGAAGTGCTGGGAGCTGGGCACGGAGCACGCCCTGGTCCGCACCCGGGAGGACATCGCCAAGCGCGTCCGGGACCTCACCGGCCGCCGCGGCGCGGACGTGGTCTTCGAGCACACCGGCCCCGCCACCTGGGGCGCGAGCATGGCGGCGGTGGCCCGGGGCGGGCGCATCGTCACCTGCGGCAGCACGACGGGCGCGGAGGCCCCGCTGAACCTCCGGGCCCTCTTCGCCAAGCAGATCACGATCCTCGGCTCCTACATGGGCAGGCGGGAGCACCTCTGGACGATGCTGGAGCACCTCCACCGCAACCCCTCCAATCCGCCCTTCCGGCCCGTGGTGGACCGCACCTTCCCCCTGGAGGCCTATCCCGACGCCCAGCGGTACCTGGAGACCGGCCAGGGCTTCGGCAAGGTGGTCTGTGAGGTGGCCGGATGAGGGGCGAGGCGGCCTTCCCCGACGGCCGCGTCTGGCTCGACCTGGAGGGCCCCTCCCAGGCCGAGCTGGAGGCCCTCGCCGCCGAGTGGGGCCTGCACGCCACCAGCGTGCGCGACTGCATGCAGCCGGACCACCTGAGCAAGTTCGAGCAGATCGGCGACACGGCCTTCCTGCTCATCCGGGTCGTGGACGGCGAGGCGGTGGGGGACTCGCTGCGGTCCATCACTCACAAGGTGGCCTGCTTCCTCCATCCCCGCGGCCTGCTCACGGTGCATCGCACGCCCCAGCCCTTCCTCGCCGCGCTGCAGGCCGAGGTCCGCGCGGGGAGCGGCCCGAAGGGACCGAGGGAGGCCCTCACCGCGGTGACCCAGGGAGCCCTCCACACCTTCGAGGAGCCGCTGCTGAAGGCCGAGGCCCTGCTGGACCAGCGGGAGCAGGGCTGCTTCGACCGGCGCCACCGGGGCCTGCCCATCAAGAGCCTGCATGGCACCAAGCGTCGCATCCGCCTGATGCGACGGAGCCTCGCCCGCACCCACGCGGCCATCGTGGACCTGAAGCCGGTCTTCGAAGGCGATCGCCCGCATTGGCAGGACCTGAAGGAGCAGGCGGAGCGGCTGCTGGCCCTCGCGGACGAGCTGCTGGACGCGGCCGTGGCGCTGGTCAACCTGGAGCTGAATCTGGAGGCCCAGCGCACCAACGAGGTGATGCGGATCCTGACGGTCTTCAGCGCCTTCTTCCTGCCGCTGACTTTCATCGCCGGCATCTACGGGATGAACTTCGAGCGCATGCCGGAGCTGCGGAACCCCTACGGCTACCCGGCCTCCCTGGCCTTCATGGCCCTCACGGCCCTCGGCGTGTTCCTGTGGTTCCGCAGGCGCGGCTGGCTGCGCTAGCCCTGGCGCTCCCCGCGGCCCTGCTGGGGCAGGCGCCGCCCGCCCCGGCGCGCGCCGCCGCGCCCGCGTCCACGTCAACGCCATCAGCGCCATCAACGCCTGCATCCACGCCCAGCTGGGAGGACCTGGAATCCCGCGGCGCGAGGATCGCGGCGGTGCGCATCGAGGTCCAGCCGGTCTTCGACCTCTCGGACCCAGCCCAGGACACCTGGATCGGCCGCCTGGGCAACCATCTCCACCGGGACACCCGGCCCAGGGTCATCGCCCGGGAGCTGCCCTTCCAGCCCGGGGACCCGGTGGACGCGCGCCAGATCCATGAGACCGAGCGCCGCCTGCGGGCCTTCCGCTCCATCAAGGACGCCGCCATCGTCCCCGAGCTGGGGCCGGATGGCGCGGTCACGGCGGTGGTGCGGGCCCGGGACGCCTGGACCCTCAAGGCCAGCGTGGGCTACAGCCAGGTGGGCGGACGGCACAGCTGGAGCTTCGGTCTCCAGGACCAGAACCTGCTCGGCACCGGCAAGGCCCTCACCCTGCGGCGGCAGGTGGATCCGGACCGTACCAGCAACGCCGTCGTCTACGCCGACCGCCAGCTCCTCGGCTCCGACTGGGCGCTCACGGCGGACTACCAGTCCCTCTCGGACGGCCGCTCCCGCAGTCTCAGCCTGGGCCGGCCCTTCAAGGCCCTGGACACGCCCTGGTCCTTCACCCTGGCGGCTTCCAGCCTCGAGTCCCGGGTGCTGGTCTTCGACCGGAACGCCCAGATCTACGAGGCGCCGGAACGGCTCACGACGGGACGGTTCGAGGTGGATTGGCGGGTGGGCGGGAGCGCGTCCTCGGCCCTGCGCCTGGGGGCCTCCTTGGAGGCCGCCGATGCCCGCTACGGGCCCCTCACGGTGGATGTCGATCCCGGCCCGGTGCCGGCGCCGGACCTCACGCCGCGGCGCTTCCGCGGGCCCGCCCTGACCCTGGACTGGGTGCAGGACGGCTACGCCGCCTACCGGGACCTGGTGGGCATGGACATCACCGAGGACTTCAACCTCCGCTGGAGCGGCCAGGCGGCCCTGGGCCTCTACACCCGGGCCTGGGGCAGCTCGGCCCGAGCCCCTTTCGCCCGGGTGGGGCTCCAGAAGGGCTGGGCGCCCTCGGACACGAGCCTGCTGCTGCTCCAGGCCTCGGCCGCCGGCCGCCGGCCCGCCGGCGGGATCGAAGACGGCCTGGCCTCGGTGGCCTTCACCGCCTACCGCTGGGGCCTGCCCCACCAGGTGCTGGCGGGTTTCCTGGCGGTGGACGCCGCCGCGCGCCCGGACCCGGGCCACGAGCTCTACCTCGGGGGCTTCGAGGGCCTGCGGGGCTACACGGACCACGTCCGGGTGGGGGACCGGCGCTGGCTGGCCAGCCTGGAGGACCGGATCCTGACGGACTGGCGCTGGCTGGGGATCCTCCGGGTGGGCTTCATCGTCTACGCCGACGCCGGCGCCCTCCGCCAGGCCGGCGGCCAGGGCTGGAGCCGCACCTACGCCGACGTCGGCGGGGGACTCCGATTCGGCGACCTCAAGAGCAGTCTGGGGCGCGTGGTCTACCTGACGGTGGCCTGTCCGCTCGTGAAGGAACCTGGGCAGGACAAGTGGCAGGTGGTGGTGGGGAATACCGTCCGGTTCTGAAGGCAAGGCCCTGATAAACTGCCTCGTTTGGCTTTGGAGACTCCATGAAGGTCCTGATCCTCGGCGTGAACGGCTTCATCGGCTCCCATCTCGTGGGGCGCATCCTGCGCGACACGACCTGGGAGGTCTACGGCATGGACCTGGGCACCCACAAGATCACCGAGCACCTGGGCCACGAGCGCTTCCACTTCGTGGAGGGCGACATCACCATCAGCAAGGAATGGATCGAGTACCACGTCAAGAAGTGCGACGTGGTGCTGCCCCTGGTCGCCATCGCCACGCCGAAGATGTACGTGAAGAACCCGCTCCGGGTCTTCGAGCTGGACTTCGAGGAGAACCTCCGCGTCGTCCGGCAGTGCGTGAAGTACAAGAAGCGCATCGTCTTCCCGAGCACCTCCGAGGTCTACGGCATGTGTCCGGACGCGGAGTTCGACGAGCACACCTCGCCCCTGGTGACGGGCCCCGTGCCCATGGACCGGTGGATCTACAGCACCTCCAAGCAGCTCCTGGATCGCGTCATCTGGGCCTACGGCTGGCAGGAGGGCCTGGACTTCACCCTCTTCCGCCCCTTCAACTTCATGGGCCCCAAGCTGGACAGCCTGAACACGGCGAAGGAGGGCTCCAGCCGCCTCGTCACCCAGTTCGTGTGGAACCTGATCCAGGGCGAGCCCCTCAAGCTGGTGGACGGCGGCGCCCAGCGCCGCTGCTTCATCGACGTGGACGACGCCATGGACGGCCTGATGATGATCCTCAAGAACGAGGGCGGGAAGGCCAAGGGCGGCATCTTCAACATCGGCAACCCGAAGAACGACCACAGCGTCCGCGAGGTGGCCGAGATGCTCCGGGAACTCTGGGACCAGCACCCCAAGCGCAAGGCCATGGGCGTGGCGCTGTCCCAGCTGGTGGAGACCAGCAGTGGCGACTTCTACGGCAAGGGCTACCAGGACGTGCTCAGCCGCACGCCCTCCATCACGCGCCTGCGGGAGACCTTCGGCTTCGATCCCAAGATCGGCATGAAGGAGAGCCTGGCCAAGAGCCTCGACTTCTTCCTGAAGGAGTACGAGGCCATGGAGCAGGTGGCGGACAACGACTGATCGCGCCATGACCCGCCGCGACAAGCTCACCTTCGGCTTCCTGTGGCTGGTCCTGGGCCTGCTGCCGCTCTTCCTGCGCCCGCTCTGGGAGCCGGATGAGGCGCGCTACGCCGAGATCCCCCGGGAGATGCTCGCGGCCCACGACTGGCTCACGCCCCGGCTGAACGGCGTCCTCTACTTCGAGAAGCCGCCTCTCCAGTACTGGATGACCGCCGGCAGCTTCAAGCTCTTCGGCCTCCAGGACTGGGCCGCGCGGCTGCCCCTCGCCGTGGCCACGGGGATCTCCCTCTGGTGCGCCTGGCGGCTCGCGAAGCGCTTGGGCTCCCGCAGCCCCATCTGGGCCGCGGTGATGGCCGCCACGACGGTGCTGGGCTTCATCGTCGGCCAGATCCTCACCCTCGACGCCCTCTTCTCCGCGCTGACGGTCCTCACCTTCGTCGCGGCCGTGGAGGCGGTGACGGCGGAGGTGGCCGGCGGCAGGGCCCGCCCCTGGCTCCTGCTGGAGTTCGCGGCCCTGGGCTTGGCCTTCCTTTCCAAGGGGCTCGCGGCGGTGGTGCTGCCCGGCGGCGCGCTGCTCTTCTCCCTGGCCTTCGCCAAAGGCCGCCCCCGGCTCCGGAGGGCCATCCTCAAGGTCCTCTTCGATCCCCTGGGCTGGGTCCTCGCGGCGGCCATCACCGTGCCCTGGTTCGTGCTGGTGGACCGGGCGAATCCCGGCCACGCGACGTTCTTCTTCGTCCACGAGCACTTCGAGCGCTTCCTCACCCACGAGCACGCGCGGCAGGGCTCCAACAACCCGGTGCTGGACAAGCTCTACTTCGCGGGGATCCTCCTGGTGGGCCTGCTGCCCTGGCTCAGCGCCAGCCTGCGGGGCTTGCGCCGGGGCTGGACCTTCGCCCGGGCCGCGGGCCCCGACGCTGGCGACGACGGCCTCCA
>DASTWQ010000131.1:0-5769 GCA_035758545.1 Holophagaceae bacterium
CGGCGCCCGACCCGCGGCCTCGATGAAGGCGTCATAGCGCTGGGCGCCCACGAAGCAGATCTCCTGGCTCTCGGCCTTCTCGGAGAGGTGCAGGCCCAGCTCCCGGCCCAGCTCGCGCACCTCGGGCTTGCGGAGGTGCCCCAGCGGGAAGAGGGTCCGGGCCATGATGGCTTGGGTCTGGTGGAAGAGGTAGTAGCTCTGGTCCTTGGCGGGATCCGAAGCCTTCAGCAGGTGCCAGGCGCCCTCCCGGGCGGTGATCCGCGCATAGTGCCCCGTCGCGACGAAGGCCGCGCCCAGGGCCTCCGCCCGGTCCAGCAGCGCGCCGAACTTCAGGTGCTGGTTGCAGCGGATGCAGGGGCTGGGCGTCTCGCCGGAGAGGTAGCCCTCGATGAAGGGCTCGATGACCGTCTCGCGGAAGGCCGCCTCGTGATCCACGACGAAGTGGGGGAAGCCGCGCTCGAAGGCCACGCGCCGGGCGTCCTGAAAATCGTCCAGGGTGCAGCAGCGTCCCTCCGCCGCCGATCCCTGGCCAGACTTGTCGAAGAGCTGGAGGGACACGCCGACCACGTCGAACCCGGCATGGTGGAGGAGCGCGGCGACCACGGAGGAGTCCACGCCGCCGCTCATGGCCACGGCGATGCGGTCGCCGGGCTTCAGGGTCGGATGGGCCTGCAGGGGCGCGAGGGCCAGGTCCAGGAGGGCGCTCACCGACGGCCTCCGCTGCGGAAATCCAGGAGCGGCGCCGCGCCCTTGTGGTCCTGAACCGTCCCGCAGACCTCCACGCACTCGCCGCAGTTGAAGCAGCCGTCCGCCACGCCGAAGACCAGGTGCTTCTCCCGGGGATCCAGGTCCAGGTGGCAGGCCTTCAGGCAGGCCTGGCAGCTCCCGCAGGCATCCAGGCTGGCGGGGCGGTAGCGGGGCCGCAGGATGGTCTTCGCGTCCCCGGCGGAGGCCGCCATGGCCTGGCCCATGCCGTAGATGCAGACCAGCCGGCAGAAATGGAAGCGGACCAGGAAGCCCGCCAGCATCCCCAGGGCGAAGGTGAAGCCGATGAACGAGAGCAGGAGGGTCTGCACCGGGCCACCGGCCCCCCAGGGCGTGAGGAACACCAGGCGGAGGATGTGGCCGGGATCCCAGACATAGGCCGCCAGACTGAGGGCCAGCACCGTGGGCGCCGCCGCCAGGGTCAGGACCGCCGCGGCCCGGAGGCCCCAGCGATGGGCCGCGGAACGGCGCATCCAGGCGGCCACCCGGCGGTTCCTGCCGGCGCCGAAGACGGTGCGGAGCCCATCGAACAGCTCCACCGCCGCGCTGTAGGGGCAGCCCCAGCCGCAGAAGGCCCGGCCCTTGAGGTAGCTCAGCAGGGCCAGGCTCCAGACCACCACCACGAAGACGCCGATGAGGCCCAGGGTGTAGGGCCAGTCCAGCGGATAGGCCCTGCCGAAGTAGGTGACGGTGCGGGCGTCGATGTCGATGCGCATGAGCCCGAACCAGGGGCAGAGCGTGTAGAGCAGGAGCAGGCCCACCTGCACGGTGCGGCGCAGCGCGTGGTAGCGCGGAGCGGAGGAGGAGTCGCCCATGACCTTCCAGTATGGAACGGATCCGAGGCGCCGTCCTCCTCAGGTCCGCAGCCGGGGCAGCCTCAGAAAGCCGAATCCGGCCAGGAGCAGGAGCGGCGCCAGGATGCCCCAGAGGGGCGGCAGTTCCCCGGCCCGGGCCGCGCCGCTGAAGAGGGTCTGCAATCCCAGGAACACCAGGCCGCCCACCAGCCCGAATCCCAGGGCCGTGCCGCGCCCGCTGCGGGGCGGCGGGAAGGCGAAGGAGAGGAGGCCGAACAGGAGGAAGGGCCCCGCCACCCAGCCCAGGAGGCGGGACCAGAGTAGGTGGGCCCGCTCGGGATCCGGCGCCCAGCGCTGCCAGGCGAAGAGGTCCAGGGTGCTGACCTCCTCCGCCGAGGGCGCATCCCGCAGGGCCCGATCCGGAAAGAGGCGGTCCGAGGGCGGGCCCTGGACGAACCGGGCGGCGTCCCAAGGCAGGGCCTCGGAGAAGGGGGAGCCGGGTGTCCAGTGGAGGAGGATCGGCGAATCGCCGGGGGTCTTCAGCGGGAAGCCCCAGCGCCCCTCCGGCGCCAGATGCCAGAGCACCCCCGTCTGCCCCAGATAGAGCCAGGGCTTCACCCCCCGCACCGGGGCGGGGCGCTCCAGCATGTGCCGGTAGAGCACGTCCGACCGGCCTTCGGCGAGGGGGGCGATCCAGGCCTGGAGCAGGAAGGTGGCGGCCAGGACCGGGCCCCAGGCCCACTTCGCCTTCCAGATCCACTGGACCAGGCTGATGCCGCCGGACTTCAGGGCGACCCACTCCAGGCGGATGGCGGCCTCCGACAGGGCCAGCAGGCTGCCCAGCAGGAAGGCGATGGGCAGCACCACCGCGAGGAAGGGGGGGAGCTTCCAGAGCCAGTAGAGGAGGAAGGTCCCGGCGTGGACATGGTGCTCGGAGAGGTCGCCGGCGAGGTTGGCGTACTCCACGAGGAAATCGAGGAGGAGGAGGGAGCCCATGGCCGCAGCCCAGTTGCGCCACCAGCCGTAGGTCGCCCAGCGCAGGAACACGCCCGAGCGGGCCGAGCGGTGCTGGCGCACACGCGAGGCCAGGGCCCGGCCGCGATCCCGAAGGCGGGACCACGCCGAGGCGCCCCGGGACAATCCCGAATGAGCGGCCAGATGCCGGATCCATCGCGCCCACCGGCTGGGCCGATGGGGCTTGAGGCGCCGGGAGAGGACCCAGGCCCCGGCCCCGAAACAGCCGAAGGGAAGCAGAAGCATGGGCAAGACCGTTTGAGATTTCCCCGTCTGATAGTTGTTTTCAAAGAGCCTTAGCAACAGATAGTAAAGGATGATCACCGCCATGCTCTTGAGGATCGCCCCCCCGCGGTAGAACCGTGGATGGCCGAATCCGAGGGCGATGCCAAGCAGCAGCAGGCCCGCGGAAGCGAGAGGCAGGGCGAATCTGCGTACCAGCTCGATTCGGGCCTCCCGGTCCTGGAGCCCCCAGATGGCGGCGGTGGGTCGGTTCCGGAGGGGCGTGGGCGGTAGTAGCCTGACGGCAGAAGGGAGCGCAAACCTTAGAATCTGGGCCTCTTGACGAATGTGGACCACCCCTTCGTTGCCCGGCTGCACCAGGGCGCCTTGGAGGTCCTGCAGTCTCAACTCCACGGAGGCCTGGCCATCGCCGGCGTTCTGGATGCTGTAGCTCAGGTGGCGGGCCACGATGTGGCGGACCCCTGCGGGCCCTGCGTCCATGAGGTGAACCTCTCCAAGAGAATCCACCCAGATAGCCGTTCCAGGACTGTTGGGGGGATACCAGGGGGGTGATCCCGGCCTCAGGAAGCGGGTCCTGGCCTCATCGGCCATCCGGGTCCGGATGCGGTTCTGGAGACCCGCCATGGCGGGCATGACCACATGGAAGTTGAGACTGGCGAGGAGGATGAGCCCGCAGCCCAGGATCAGCCAGGGCCGGGTCCAGGTGCGGGAGCCGGCTCCGAGCCCCTGGGCGGCCGTCAGCTCGGAACCCTCCAGCAGCTGCTGAGTACCCAGGAGTCCGCCCAGCACCGCGGCCATGGGCAGCACCATGCCCAGGATCTCGGGCAACGTCGTGGCCAGGAGTGGCGGAAGCCAGCGGAGCGGGGCCCCCTCCGTGAAGATCTCCCGGGAGATCTGGACCGTCTCATTGGCCAGCAGCAGCAGCCCGTAGAAGACCAGGGCGCCCATGAGCGGAACGGCCCAGCGGCGCAGGATGTAGCGGGTCAGGATCGGCACAGATGACTTTCGATAATGTATATTATGTAACCTAGAACTTGGACCGGTCCAACCTGCCTCAGAATCACAACACCTTGTGGCTCAAGAGGTCATGGATGTGGAGCACCCCTACCGGGACCCCGCCCGACCCGCCACACCCTGGAAGGTCACTTTCCGTCCCTCCATCTGGGAGGCGGCCTCGAGGGCGAGGGTCCCAGGTGTGGTCGTAATGGGGTTCCGGCTCATGAAGTCCGCGGCCGTGAGCTTCAGGGGATTCTGGACCCGGATCTCCGCGGCCTTGAAGGTCCGGCGGATGTCCCCGTCCGAGATCACCCCCAGCAGCGCTCCGTCCTGCTCCACTGTCGCCATGCCCAGGTGGCCCGCAGTGATGGCGTCCAGCACCTCCGTGGTCGGCGCATCCGGGCTGAGTCGAGGCCAGCTCATGTGCATCAGGCTCTCCACTTTCAACAACTTGACGCCCAGACTTCCGGCGGGGTGATTGAGCGCGAACCCCTCCCGGCTGAAGCCGCGTCGCTCCATGAGGGTCGCGGCGAGCAGGTCCCCCCAGATGAGCTGGAGGGTGGTGCTGGCCATGGGCGCGAGATCCAGAGGACAGCCCTCGCCCTCGGGCATCCGGTAGAGGAAGGTCCAATGGGCGGCCCGTCCCAGGCTGCTGTCGGGCTTGGAGGTCAGGGCGGCCAGGGGTACCCCCAGCCGCAGCAGGCTCGGCAGGATGCGAACGACCTCTTCGCTCTCCCCGCTGTTGCTCAGGGCCAGGACCGCGTCCTCCGAGGTGACCATGCCCAGGTCGCCGTGGAGGGCCTCGGCGGGGTGCAGGAAGAAGGAAGGCGTGCCGGTGGAGGCGAAGGTGGCGGAGATCTTCTGGGCGATGAGGCCGGACTTGCCCATGCCGGTCAGGACCAGTCGGCCCTTCAGGTCCACCATCCGGCGAGTCCAGTCCTCCACCCGCGGGCGGTCCCAGCTACCCTGGAGGTCCGTCAGCGCCGCCAGCGCCGATCGCAGGACGCCGCTCCCGGCGTCCGCGGCGGACCGGTCAGGGGAAGGACCACTTCTCACAGGCGCACCAGGGGATTCCACCCGGCCATGCTACCAGCCCTCCTGCCGCTCTTCCCCCTGCCCCGCGTGGTGCTTTTCCCCCACGCCTTCCTGCCCCTGCACATCTTCGAGCCCCGCTACCGGCAGATGGCCGCGGAGTGCCTGGCGAGCCACCAGCACTTCCTCCTCGCCTTGACTCGCGCCCACGAGGGCTCCGACCTCGTCCCCGCCTCCGAAGGCTTCTTCGAGGTGGGCTGCCTGGCCCGCATCGTCCGGTCCGAGCCCCTGCCGGATGGGCGCTTCCACCTCCTCATCCAAGGCCAGGGCGCGGTCCGCATCCGGGAGGAAGCCTCCACCCGCCCCTTCCGGCTCGCCCGGTGGGAGGAGCTTCCCTTCGAGGGCGGCGACGCGCTGCGGCCCGAGCTGCAGGCGGCCCTGGTGGACAGCCTCTACCGGTTCGCCGCCCGCTACGACCTCTCCCCCCAGATCAAGCGGCTCCTGGACCTGGAGCTCGAGCCGGTGGTGCTGCTCAGCACCCTGGGCATGGCCCTGGACCTGGATCCCGTGGAGAAGCAGTTCCTCCTCGAGGCCCCCAGCCTCGCGGACCGCGCGGACCGGCTGCATCAGATCCTGGAGTTCGCCCTCGAGACCCGGGGGCCGGACGGGGGGTGAGCCGGCCCGCAGGTTGGAATCCTGGTCGAGCGCCTGTTTCCAGATCCGTGGTCCCTGCAGGAGAGGTGAATGCGTCTGGAGGCCCTCCGGACCTTCGAAACCTGGCTCCGCCAGGTCCGAACCCTTCCTTGCCGCCAGCGGCTCGCGCTTGTGCACCGCTCCGACGCCCCACTGGGGTCAACCCGGCTCCGGGTCACAGTTGGGGCACCGCACCAACTGTGGGGCACCCGGTCCGAGTTGATGCCAGACG
>DASTWQ010000140.1:0-12255 GCA_035758545.1 Holophagaceae bacterium
GGCGTCGGCCTTGAAATCGGGGGCGGGCTGGGTCACGAAGGCGGTCATGCGGGGAACTCCTGGGGAAGCGGCCGGGTACCGGCCGGAACCTTCAGGGTATCGCTCCGGGCCTTGCGGGACAAGGCTTCGAGACGGATGGACTTCCCTCCCGTCACAGCCCTGTGGCAAACTGGGCAGGCTTTCCGGGCCTCGCCTGGCTTCTCCCTCGAGGAGCCCTTCAGCTGGTGCGATATCGGCGCGACGGCCCGGGCCGCTGAGTGTCCCATGCAGCCGCTGCAGCCCATCCAGCTCTCGGTCTTCTCGGAGACCGGCCGCCTGAGGCAGGTGGTCGTCCACGACCCCGGGCCCGAGACGGACCTGATGGTCCCCGCGATGATGGAGAAGCTCCTCTTCGACGACATCCTCTACGGGCCCCAGGCCCGGGAGGAGCACGCCCAGTTCCGCAAGGCGCTGGCCAAGGTCGCGGACGAGGTGCTCGACATCCAGGACCTCTTCATCGAGGCCCTCGCCGACGAGGGCGTGAAGCTCAGCTTCATCGAGGACCTCCGCAGGCTCGTGGACCTGCCGGAGGAGACCTGCAGCGTGCTGCGGGCCATGCCCAGCGCCCAGGCCGGCGCCGCCGTCATCGCGGGCCTGCCCTGGCCGGACATGAAGGCCCGCACCCACTGGCAGCACGAGTTCGACTACCAGCTCAACCCCATCCCGAACCTGCTCTTCATGCGGGACCCGGCGGCAGTGGTGGGCGACGGCTACTGCGTGAACTCCATGGCCACCTGGGCCCGGCAGCGGGAGCCGCTGATCCTCAGCTACGTCTTCCGCCACCATCCGCGGTTCCGGCACCTCACCGAGAACGACAAGTGGTTCGACCAGGTGACGCCCCTCATCAAGGGCGACATCCGCGTGCCCGTGAGCCTGGAGGGCGGCGACATCCTGGTGCTCAGCGACAAGGCCATCGCCGTGGGGGTCTCGGAGCGCACCACCACGGACGCGCTCAACATCCTCGCCGAGAGCCTGCGCCAGGACTACCGCCGGGGCGAGGGCACCTTCGAGCACCTCTTCATGGTGCTCATGCCCAAGAAGCGCTCGGCCATGCACCTGGACACGATCTTCACGCGCATCCACGAGGACGAGTGCCTCGTCTATCCGCCCTACTTCACGGACGGATCCAACGAGCTGCTCAACGTGGTCAAGGTGGATCTGCGGCACGAGGAGCTGCGCTTCACCCACGGCGCCAACCTGCTGCGCTCGCTGAGGGAGGTCGGCATCGACCTGAAGCCCATCTTCTGCGGCGGCCGGGACTTCATCATGCAGCAGCGGGAGCAGTGGACCGACGGGGCCAACGCCTTCGCCCTCGCCCCGGGCGTCATCACCAGCTACAAGCGCAACCGCGCCACCGCCGACGAGCTGGCCAATGCCGGCTACCGGGTGGTGGAGGCCCGGGAGCTCCTGGCCAACCCGTCCATCGACCTGCTGGACGGCGGCAAGTACCTCGTCCAGATCGAGAGCAGCGAGCTGAGCCGCGCCCGCGGCGGCCCCCGCTGCATGACCCTGCCCCTGAGCCGCGACAGGGGATGAACGGGTGAACGGCCCCATCGGAGGGAGTCCCATGGCGAGCGCCGCAAGGATCCAGGCCCGGCTGGACGCGGCCCTCGCCCGGGGAGGGGAGGCGGAGGTCTGGATCCGCTTCCCGAGGCTCCTGGGGGACGTGCTGTTCGTGCTGCCCTTCCTCCACGCCCTCCAGGCGGACTGGAACGCCCGGGCCGCCGAGGCCGGCGCCCGGCTCCGCTGGGTGGCCCTGGGGCGGCGCTCCGGGGCGAGCCTCTTCGCGGAGGCGGATCCCGCCTTCATCTCCGAACTCCGGCTGGACGAGGTCGCGGGGAAGCTGGAGCCCCTCGCCCTGGCCCGCCGTTGGCGTCGGGGCCCCCGCCCCGTGGCGGTCCTCACCCTGGCCCAGAGCGCCCGGCTCGCCACCGCGGCCTGGCTGGGGGGCGTGCCCCTCCGGGCTGGGGTGGCGGACAACGGCCTCCGTCCGCTCTACCACGCGGCGGTCCCCTACCGGGGCCTCCAGGACCATCTCGCGGCCCGGTTGGGCGGCCTCTCCCGGGCCCTGGGCGTCCCGGCGCCCTTCCACCGCACCCTGGGGCCGGACCTCCTGGGGGGGCGGAGCGTCTTCGCGACCCTGGCCGCGGCCGGCTGGGACGGGCAGACGTCGCTGGTGGCCCTGGCGCCCGGCACCCGGGCGGAGGGCAAGCGCTGGCATCCGGAGCTGCCTCACTGGCCGGACCTGGCGGAGCGCCTGGCCGCCGCGGGCCTGACGCCGGTCGTCCTGGGGCTGGAGGAGGAGACGCCCCTGGCGAAGGCGATCCAGACCCGGGTGCCCGGCGCCCTGGACCTCACCGGGAGGACCTCCCTGCCGGAGGCCGCCGCCCTGCTGCATCGGGCCGGCGCGGCCGTCGCCGTGGACACGGGGCTCGCCCACCTGGCGGCAGCCACCGGCTGCGCCACGGTGACCCTCTTCGGGCCCAGCCACGAGTGGTTCGCCCAGCCCATCGGCCCCTGGAGCCAGGGCCTCCGGGGTCCCGGCACGGCCCTGGACCCGTCGGATGCGCGCTCTGCAGGCCCCCATCAGGAGCCCTCCCTGATCCGCCTGGCCCCCGAGCGGGTGGCCCGGGTCCTCCTGGCGCTCCGGGAGGAACGGGCCTCGGTCCTGGGCGCCTGAACCCCCCGGGAGCGCGTTCCGCCCTCCCGTTCAGGCCCGCCTGGGCGACGGGGTGCCCGACCTGCGGACGAGGGCGGCCCTGCGGGCCCAGGACCAGGTGTGGGAAAGGCGCTCCCGCAAGGGGCAGTGCGCCAGGCGCGTCAGCCACGCGGGATCGAAGGGCGCCTCCACATGGCAGTCGTCCTGTCCCGAGAGGCCCCGCAGCTCGTTGACGCAGCCGGATCCCGGGAAGACATGCCGTTCCAGCGTCCTCAGCGTCTTGCGGTCCACGATCCAGAGGCCGCCATCGTTGCGCTTGCGGTCCCCGCGGGATCCGTATTCCGACCTTCCGATGTAGAGGAGGTTCCCGACCGCAGCCAGGCCTCGGGTGATGACGCGGGGTTCATCCGCGCGCCAGATGGTCTCCCCGGTCTCTACGGACACCAGGCCGCCATGCTTCGAATCGCAGACCACGAGTCCGTGCTCGCCCGCCCAGATGTTGTGGGCCCAGGACGCCCGCGTCTCATGGATCTCCAGCACCTCGAGCTCCGGCCAGGAGAGTTCCCAGACCGCGGACGGCCGGTCGTGGTTGTGGGCCAGGACATAGAGCCGGTTCCCCTGGCGGTGGACGCTGTTGAAGTGGTTACCGCTGGACCCGTCCTCGCTGCGGTCCCAGGTGACCTCGTTCAGATGCACGTGGCGGATCAGCTCGCCGGAGGCCGAGAAGACCGACAGGCCGTTCAGGCCCGTGTTCGCGGCGATGATCTGGTCGCCCACACATTCGATCTGATGAGGCTGAAGCAGGCAGGCCGTGCCGCGCGAGGGATCCGAATCCCTGGCGCACAAGCTGAGGTACCCCCGGCGGGCGTCCCGGTAATCAGCATGGGTGGCGAGGGTCTCATTGTCCTGGTTGGAATGGGACACCACCAGGTGGTCGCGGTTCCAGGAGACCCCGTAGTACTCCCCATCGCCCTTCCGGAGCAGGCGGAGCCGGCCGGAGACCGTATCAAAGACAGACAGGTGGAGGGGGGTGGCGACGAGCAGCATGTAACGGAAGTGTAACCTGGGAATATGAAGAAATTGAAAGGTGCGGCCCGCGTTCGGCGCGGAACCGCCGGGGGAGAGGTGATTCCCAGGTGGACCCGTAAACGGGACGTCAGGTTGAATCTGTTTTCTCCCTCCGATGCCTCTCCCGGGCGGACGGTCTTTTCCCCGGGTGGGTTTCCGGTAAACTTCCTGTCAGCGCCTCGGTGACCCCGGGGCGCCCTTCTTTTATGGCCGAGACCTCCTCTCCCACCCTCCGGCACCGGGCCGAGCTCGCCGCCTTCCGGCTGGCGGACGCCCTGCTGGGGCACCTCCCCTGGCAGACCCTCCAGGTGCTGGGGCGGGGGCTGGGGGCGGCCTTCCACACCGTGGACGCCCGGCACCGGCGGGTGGCCCGGGAGAACCTGCGGGCCACGGACCTGGGGCTCTCCGAGCGGGAGGTGCGGGCGGTGGCCCGGGCCTGCTTCCGGCACTACGGGGCCATGTTCCTGGGGCTGCTGAAGCTTCGCCGGGCCACCCCGGAGCAGCTGCGGGCCTGGATCAAGGTCGAGGGCCTGGAGCACTTCGACGCCGCGGCGGCAGAAGGGAAGGGCTTCATCCAGCTGACGGGCCACTACGGGAACTGGGAGGCGGTGGCCCTGGCCCAGAGCCTGGAGGGCCGCGCGCTGGCGGTCATCGGCCGGGAATTGGACAATCCGCTGTTGGAGCCGATTTCCTCTGCCTTCCGGACCCACTTCGGGAACACCGTCATCCTCAAGGACGGCGGCGCCCGGGGCACCCTCCAGGCCCTCAAGCAGGGCCGGGGCGTGGGCTTCCTGCTGGATCAGGACGCCATCGGGCACGGCATCTTCGTGCGCTGCCTGGGCCGATGGGCCTCGACCTTCCCCACCGCCGGGGCCTTCGCCGCCCGCTATGACCTGCCGGTGCTGCCCGTCTTCAGCTGGCCGGACGAGGACGGACGCATCCGGGTCCGCTTCGAGGCGCCGTTCCGGGTGCCCCGGACCGGTGATCCCGAGCACGATGCCTGGCTCGCCACCCAACTGATGACCCAGCGCATCGAAGCCCAGATCCGCAAGGATCCCCGGTGGTGGTTCTGGATGCACCGCCGGTTCAAGACCCAGCCGGGGTTCCCCGGCCATCCAGACCTCCCTCCCCCCGAATGGGTGGACGCCTGGCTAAAATCCTAGTCCCCTCCACCTTCACTCCCGGGCCTCGCGAGGCCCCCCGATTCCAGGAAGTCCGGATGCCCAAGCATGTCCTCGCCAAGCTCGAAGCCGAGCTCAAGGCCGTCAAGAACGCCCTCCTCACCGAGATCCCCCAGGAGATCGCCCGCGCCGCGGGTCAGGGGGACCTCTCCGAGAACGCCGAATACGAGCAGGCCCTCGCCAAGCGGGACATGTTCCAGTCCAAGATGGTCTCCATCGAGAAGCGCATCCAGGAGATCGCCTCCCTGGACATCTCCCGGCTCCCGAAGAACCGCGCCGCCTACGGCTCCATCGTCACGATCCTGGACCTGGACTCGGACGAGGAGAAGACCTACAAGCTCGTGCTGCCCGAGGAGCTGGGCGAGGATCCCAGCCACCTGAGCATCTCCAGCCCCATCGGCATCGCCTTGGTGGGCCAGGAGGAGGGCAGCGAGGTCCGCGTCAAGATCCCCGCCGGCGTCCGCCGCTACGAGATCCTGGTCCTGAAGACGATCCACGACGTCGCCTGAGGCCTCCCCAGGCCTCGGAAAGCGAGGGCGCCATGAACAACAAGTACAAGCGCGAGCAGAAGTGCTCCTTCTGCGGCAAGGGCCCCTCCGAGGTGGAGCAGCTCCTTGCCGGGCCGGAGGCCTTCATCTGCAACGAGTGCGTGGAGGCGGGGCAGATGCAGCTCCGCATGAGCCGCCAGACCAAGGCCGTCGGCAAGCACGAGGCCAAGCTGGCGCGCCCCAAGGAGATCAAGGCCTACCTGGACGACTACGTCATCGGCCAGGAGGAGGCCAAGAAGCGCCTCAGCGTGGCGGTCTACAACCACTACAAGCGCATCCTCCTCCCCAAGAAGGGCCTGGGCGGCAACGAGGTGGAGCTCCAGAAGAGCAACATCCTCCTCCTCGGCCCCACCGGCACCGGCAAGACCCTCCTGGCCCAGACCCTGGCCAAGGTGCTGGACGTGCCCTTCGCCATCGCCGACGCCACCACCCTCACCGAGGCGGGCTACGTGGGCGAGGACGTGGAGAACATCCTCACCAAGCTGCTGCAGGCCGCCAACTACGATCTGGAGCGGGCCCAGAAGGGCATCGTCTTCATCGACGAGATCGACAAGATCGGCCGGAAGAGCGAGAACCCCTCCATCACCCGCGACGTCAGCGGCGAGGGCGTCCAGCAGGCCCTTCTCAAGCTCATCGAGGGCACGGTCGCCAACGTGCCGCCCCAGGGCGGCCGGAAGCACCCCCACCAGGAGTTCATCCAGGTGGACACGGCCAACATCCTCTTCATCTGCGGCGGGGCCTTCGTCGGAGTGGAGGAGATCATCAAGCAGCGCATCCGCGCCAAGGCCGTGGGCTTCGGCGCCAAGCCCGCCTCCCGGGACGACAAGGAGAACCTCGTCCGCCTCGCGGAGCCCGAGGACATCATCAAGTTCGGCCTCATCCCCGAGCTGGTGGGCCGCCTCCCCGTGATGGCCGCCCTCAAGCCCCTGGACCGCCCGGCCCTCGTGGCGATCCTCACCCAGCCCAAGAACGCCGTCACCAAGCAGTTCCAGCGGCTCTTCGAGATGGACGACATCGAGCTGAGCTTCGATGAGGGCGCCCTGGAGGCCCTCGCCGAGCAGGCCCTCACCCGCAAGCTCGGCGCCCGCGGCCTCCGCGGCCTGCTGGAGCAGGTGCTCCTGGATCCCATGTTCGACCTCCCCTCGGACGAGCGGACCCAGAAGGAGGCCCTGCGCCTCACCCGCAAGAAGGTGGAGGAGGTGCTGGGCGTGCCCAGCGCGCCGATCTCCGCCGCGGGCTGAGGTCAGGCTGGAGACTGGAGGCTGGAGGCTGGAGGAAGGTCGGCGCGGCCCCGGGGCCGCGGCAGCGGTCAGTCTCCAGCCTCCGGTCTCCAGCCTTACGACCGAGTGCCTTAGGCACTCCGCCGTGGGCTTGCGCCCGGCTCCTACAATGGATGTGAGCCGCGTTCCTGCGGCCGGAGATCCCCCTTGAGCCTCGTCCCCAAGACCCTGACCCTGCCCGCGATCCCCATCCGCGACATGGTCCTGTTCCCCGGCGCCCGGGTCCCCTTCGTGGTGGGCCGGAAGGCGTCCGTCCACACCCTCGAGCAGGCCGTGAAGGCCGGCGACCACCTGCTGATGCTGACCCAGCGGGACCCGAAGATCGAGAGCCCCGGCGGCGACGACCTCTTCGACATCGGCACGCTGGCCCTCGTCGAGAGCGTCATCGCACTGCCCCGGGAGCAGTACAAGGTCGGCGTGAAGGGCGTGGCCCGGGTCCAGCTGCGCCGCTACATGGACGACGGCGAGATCCTCCAGGCGGAGGCCTACCTCCTGCCGGAGCCCGCCGCGGACGGCACCGAGGACCTGGAGGCCTTCCACCGGGAGGTGGAGGCCTTCCTGGGCCGCAACCCCGATGCCAGCCGCCTGCTCTCCATGGACCAGGTGAAGGAGCTCTCCCCAGGCAAGGCCGCGGACGCCGTGGCCCAGCTGGTGCCGGCGGAGGTCCGCCGCAAGCAGCACGTGCTGGAGCAGCTGGAGCTCATCCCCCGGCTCGAGGCGCTCCTGGAGCTCCTGGAGATGGACAAGGCCCGCACCGACGTGGAGCGGGAGGTGGAGGAGAAGACCCGCAAACGCCTGGACCAGGACCACAAGCAGTACGTCCTCAACGAGAAGATGCGGGTGATCCAGCAGGAACTCGGCAAGAAGGAGGACAAGGACGAGTCCGTCCGCCTGCGGGAGCAGATCGAGGCCGCGGGCATGAGCGAGGAGGCCCTCGCCAAGGCCCTGGAGGAGCTGGAGCGCCTGGAGGGCATGCCGCCCCAGAGCGCCGAGGCCACCGTGGCCCGCAGCTACATCGACTGGCTCCTGGCCCTGCCCTGGAAGGCCATGGCCGAGGAGAAGCTGGACCTGGACGCGGCGGAGACGATCCTCGACGAGGACCACGCCGGGCTGGGGAAGGTGAAGGCCCGCATCCTGGAGCATCTGGCCGTCATGAAGCGGCTGCGGGACCAGGCCGGCGAGAACGGCGAGGCCAAGGCCCTGCGGGGCCCGATCCTCTGCCTCGTGGGCCCTCCGGGCGTTGGCAAGACCAGCCTCGCCCGCAGCATCGCCCGGGCCCTGAACCGCCCCTTCGTCCGCATCAGCCTTGGCGGCGTGCGGGACGAGGCCGAGATCCGGGGCCACCGCCGCACCTACATCGGCTCCATGCCCGGCCGGGTCATCGCCTCCCTGAAGAAGGCCAAGGTCCGCAATCCGCTCATCCTGCTGGACGAGATCGACAAGATGGCCAGCGACTGGCGCGGGGACCCGAGCAGCGCCCTGCTGGAGGTCCTCGATCCCGAGCAGAACGCCAGCTTCCAGGACCACTATCTGGACGTGGGCTTCGACCTGAGCCAGGTGCTCTTCCTGGCCACCGCCAACGTGCGCCACCAGATCCCTGAGCCCCTGGATGACCGCCTCGAAGTCATCGAGCTCAGCAGCTACACCCTCAAGGAGAAGCTCGCGATCGCCGAGCAGCACCTGGTCCCCAAGGCCATCGAGCGCCACGGCATGCAGTCCCTCGGCGTCACCTTCGAGCCGGCCGCGGTGGAGAAGCTCGTCACCGGCTACACCCGGGAGGCCGGCGTCCGCCAGCTGGAGCGGGAGCTGTCCAACATCCTGCGCAAGCTCGCGCGCCATGCGCTCCAGCCCGCGCGGATGCAGGAGCAGGCCGGGCCCGAGTTCGATCCGAAGGTCACCGCCGCCCGGGTCGTGAAGCTCCTCGGCCCTGAGAAGTTCCACGAGAGCCGGGTGGATGAGCATCCGCTGCCGGGCGTGGTGAACGGGCTTGCCTGGACCCCGAGCGGCGGCGACCTCCTCACCATCGAGGCCGCCGTGCTGCCCGGCAAGGGCGCCCTCAAGCTCACCGGCAAGCTCGGCGAGGTCATGCAGGAGAGCGCCAACATCGCGCTGTCCTTCGTCCGGGCCCGCGCGGAGCGCCTGGGCATCCCCAGCGACTTTCTGGAGAAGCAGGACATCCACCTCCACGTGCCCGAGGGCGCCATCCCCAAGGACGGCCCCAGCGCGGGCATCACCATGGCGACGGCCCTCATCTCGGTGCTCACGGGCATCCCCGCCCGGGCGGACCTGGCCATGACCGGCGAGCTGACCCTGCGGGGCATGGTGCTGCCCATCGGCGGCGTGAAGGAGAAGCTGCTGGCGGCCCACCGCCAGGGCCGCAAGGCCGTCCTGATCCCCGCGGAGAACGCCCGCAACCTGGAGGACGTCCCCGCGGAGGTCCGGGAGCAGCTCAGCATCCACCTGGTCTCCCACATGGACGAGGTCATCCCCCTCGCCCTGGCCCGCATGCCCCAGCCTCGGCCCGCCGAGGCCCCGGCCGCCCTGCCGCCTCCCCCGGCCCCGCCGGCCGGCCGCCCCGCCGCCCAGTAAGGGGAATGAGGGGCGAGGTGGCGAGGTGATGAGGTGGTGAGGGACCTGCCTCGCCCCTCACCCCTCCCCACCTCGTCCCTGATAACCTGGACCCATGCGCTTTCTGAGCAGCCATGTGATCCATTTCGTGGTCATGGGACTGGGCATGGCCCTGGTCCTGGGCCTGCTCAAGCCGACGACTCGGCCCGAGCGGACCAAGCGCAGCATCCTGAACCATGCGGCCGGGCTCATCGGCATCGGCCTGGCCCTGGCCTGGCTGATGTACCTCCTGCCCACCCATCCCATCCGTTTCTGACCTGATTTCCTGAGGACGCGCCGTGGTCGAGCAGGTGCTCACGCGCTGGGGGCAGCTCCGGGATCAGGCCCAGCGCCGCTGGCGGGTCTTCGAGCGGGCCTTCCCCCGCCTGGGGGCCGTCGGCCGCTTCGCCTGGGAGGTGCTGCGGAAGTTCCAGGTGGACGACTGCGCCAGCTACGCGGCGAGCCTCACCTTCTGGCTGCTCATCAGCCTGGTGCCCCTGACGACCCTGCTCTTCAAGGTGCTGGGCCTCGTCCTGGGCTCCAAGGCCTACGGCAAGCCGCTCCTGACGGGGCTCTTCGAGATCTTCCCCTTCCTGCCCGTGGACTTCGTGCGGGACGTGATGAAGGACAGCCAGCGGGTGGGGGGCCTGGGCCTCTCCTGGGCGGTGCTCCTGTTCGGCAGCCTCTGGGGCGTGAACCAGCTGGACCGGAGCCTCGCCCACATCTTCGGCATCCGCCTGAAGAAGCACCGGCAGACCCGCCGCCTCATCTGGGTGCGCCGCCTGAGCCTCGTCCTCGGCGGCCTGCTGTTCCTCGTCCTGGTGCTCGGCCTGATGGTGGGCGGCATCCTCGGCGTGAAGCTCCAGATCCCCCGGGTGGCCCTGCTGGGCTTCTTCGTGCCGGTGCTGGGCGTGCTGGTGGTGACCATGGTGCTCCAGCACCTGCCCCGCTGCCACGTGGCCTTCCGCCACGCCCTGCTGGGGGCCCTCGTGTCCACGACCCTCTGGTGGGCGGCCCAGTGGGGCTTCGGGATCTACCTGGCCCACACCCAGACCTGGGGCATCATGTACGGCTCGCTGATCAAGATCATCGCGGGCCTGATCTTCCTCTACTACAGCTGCGGCATCTTCCTGCTGGGCGCCGAGATCACGGCCGCCTTCTACCGCCACGAGACCACGGGCGTGCACGTGCTGCCGAACTTGTTGAAGAAATGAGAATGGGATGGCTTTCGAGAATCCCTCGAATGACAGCCAAAAGGGACATTCGGGCAGATCTGAAACTGGATGTTTCGACCAAACCAGAAGGATCCTTGCCTACACACCTATCCAAGTTTTCTTGGCCACTCTCTTGGGCGGCCCTTTTGTTGGAATCTACTTGCTAGGCGTGAACTTCAGCGCCATGGGTAAAGATCGTGTGGCTCGCCAGCTGTGGATTCTTGGTCCAGCCATTGTGGTGACCTTCCTCGTGATCCTTTTCTCCCTGGTCTGGCCATTTGGATTGCTTCGTTCTCTCCCCATCATCTTTGCGCTGATCTCGCTCCGGATCGTCACCACCCGCCAGATGAGCAAAGGGGAAATCATGGCATCGGGTACGCATGCGCCAGCGTCGAATCTGCAAGTGGTAGCCATCGCATTCCTCGGACTGGTAACCAGCATGGCGCTGCTCTATTTGGGAGCCATTGCCACTCTTCGGTTCTCACACCACTGACCCTAAGGCCATATCTTCCCGTTCGCCTCCTTCCGAGATCGGACACCATGTCACCTTCCAACCGCACTCCCAGGCTCCATCTGATCTCCGGCCTGATGTTCCTGACCTCCGGGGCCCTATTCGTGACGCTCGGTTTCCTGGGGAAACCGGCCCTCCGACGGATCAACCTGCTTGTCGGCGGCGTCTTGATGCTCTCAGGGCTGCTACAGGCCCTGGCCGCTCGGAGGAAGCGCGTCGGCTGATCCAGGGGCGTCATGGAGGAAGACGCCGAGGGCAGGGGCTGGCGAGCCTCCGAACACCAGTCCCTGCCGTCGCATGACGGGGGAAGGGCATCAGGTCCTGACGGCTGCAAGCTCCGAAGCGGCGCTCCGTTCCAACCCCCTCGTCATCGCCCCGTGAACCGCGCCTTCGCGGCCTCGGTGACGGGGGTGAACAGGGAGACCAGGGTCCCCTCGGGGTCCCGGAGCTGGGCGGACCGGTTGCCCCAGGGCATCAGCTTCGGCCCGTGGACCCAGGGGACCTGGTCCCCCAGGCGCGCGTACTCCGCGTCCACGTCCTCGACCCGGAACTCGAGGATGGCGGTGCGGTTGGCGCCCGGCTCGGCGCTGCCCTCCTGGAAGATCGCCACGGTCTCGGCGCTTCCGATGGCCAGCGTGGCGGAGGCCGTGACGATCTCCGCGAATACCGGCGCCAGCCACTCGGCCTCGGCGCCGGTCACCCGCTCGTAGAAGGCGACCAGGCCCGGCAGGTCCCGGGCGATCAGCCGCGTCGATGCGAAGGTCCTCATCGGGCACTCCTCAGCGCTGCACAGGGGCAGCAAGGAATCCATCATGAGAAGGGCCTGGGGACACCGTGGTGTCAGCAGGCATACTGCCCCCAGGATCCGATTCCGAGGTGGCGAGGGAGGTGCCGGGGTGGCCAGGCTCGTGTTCGGCATGAACCAGTCCCTGGACGGCTTCGTGGACCACACGGCCTTCGCGCCGGGACCCGGGCTGTTCCGCCATTTCGTCGAGGAGGCCAAGGGCCAGGCGGGCAGCCTCTACGGCCGCCGCATGTACGAGATCATGCGGTACTGGGACGAGGACCATCCGGAGTGGAGCGACGACGAGCGCGCCTTCGCGGCGGCCTGGCGGGCCCAGCCCAAGTGGGTGGTCTCCCGCACCCTG
>DASTWQ010000149.1:0-9406 GCA_035758545.1 Holophagaceae bacterium
AGAGCTGCCCAGGAAGGGCATCACCGCGCAGGAGATCGTCAACGCCATCCACGCCGGCGAGATCAAGGGGCTGATGCTCCTCTGCTTCAATCCCGTCGTGAGCCTGCCCAACACGGACTTCACCCGGGAAGCCTTCTCCAAGCTCGAGTTCATGGTGGGCCTGGACTTCTTCCTCAGCGAGAGCATGCAGTACGCGGACGTCGTTCTGCCTTCCGCCCTGCACGAGGAGGACGAGGGCACCGCCACCAGCGCGGAGGGCCGCGTCATCAAGATCAACAAGGCCGTGGAGTGCCCCGGCGACGCCAAGCCCGACTGGGAGATCATGGTGGATCTGGCGAAGCGCCTGGGCCGGGGCAGGTTCTTCGACCACCTCACCAGCTCCCGGGAGATCTTCGAGGAGCTGCGCAAGGCCTCCTCCGGCGGCACCGCGGACTACGGCGGCATCACCTACGAGAAGATCGAGAAGCAGATGGGCGTCTTCTGGCCCTGCCCGACGGAGGACCATCCCGGCACGCCACGGCTCTTCGAGGGCGGGAAGTTCATGCACCCGGACGGTAGGGCGAAATTCCATCCGACCCCGTGGCGCCCGGCCATGGAAGTGGTGGACGCGGACTATCCCGTGTGGCTGACCACGGGCCGGGTGGTCTTCCACTACCTGAGCGGAACCCAGACCCGGCGCATCGGCTTCCTCGTGGAGCAGTGCCCGCACCCCTACCTGGAGATCCACCCGCGGCTGGCGGAGGCCTACGGCATCCAGGAGGGGGACCCGGTGGAGATCGAGAGCCGCCGCGGGTCCATGGTCCTGCCGGCCAAGGTGGTCCGCACCATCCGCCCCGACACGGTCTTCATCCCCTACCACTGGCCCTCGAAGCTGGCGGCCAACCAGCTCACGGCCCGCCACCTGGACCCGGTGAGCAAGATCCCCGAGTACAAGGTGAGCGCCGTACGGATCCGGAAGACCACGGAGGACCGCCTCAGCCCCGAGCTCCGGGAGCTGCAGCGCATGGCCTTCGAGGCCCGCAGCAACCAGCCAGAGCTTCCCGAGCAGGTGTTCTGATGGCGCTCGTCAACGAGGAATTCGGCTTTTTCATCGACCCCCAGCGCTGCATCGGCTGCCGGGCCTGCGTGGGCGCCTGCGCCGAATGCGGCACCCACCGGGGCCGCTCCATGATCCACCTGGACGAGATGGACCGCCTCGCCAGCACCCAGACGGTCCCCACGGTCTGCATGCACTGCGAGGATCCCATCTGCGCCCAGGTCTGCCCCGCGGACGCCATCAAGCGCACCGAGGACGGCGTCGTCCACAGCAGCCAGAAGCCCCGCTGCATCGGCTGCCAGAACTGCGAGCTGAGCTGCCCCTTCGGCGTGCCCATCGTCTTCAGCGGCCTGGAGCAGATGCTCAAGTGCGACCTCTGCTACGACCGCACCAGCGAGGGCCTGCGACCCATGTGCGCCACGGTCTGCCCCAGCCAGGCCCTGCTCTACGCCCCCAAGGTCCAGATCGAGGGGATGCGCAAGAACAAGCCCGTCCGGGAGTTCACCATCGGCAGCCTCAAGGTGAAGACCCGCAACGCGGTCATGCTGCCGGACGACGACGCCCCGCTTCATCTCGACGCGGCACTGCTCATCTCGGGAGGTCTGTGATGGCCAAATGGCGCAAGGCGTTCCCCGTGGACCTGGCGGACGAGAGCTCCATCAGCCGCCGGGAGTTCGCCCGGTTCCTGGCCCTCGTCAGCGCGGGCTTCACCGCCGGCATCGGCTACCTCTGGATGCGCAAGAGGCCCCTCGAAGGCGCGCCGGAGCCCAAGGGCGTCTCCGAGACAGCCGTGGACCTTGGCCCGGCAGAGGCTCTGGCCCCGGGCCAGTCCCGGCTCTTCACCTTCCGGGACGCGGACGACCGCTGCATCCTGCTGCGCACGGCGGAAGGGGACCTGAGAGCCTACCGCCAGACCTGCACCCACCTGGGCTGCGCCGTCCGGTTCAAGGGCGGCCAGCTGGAGTGCCCCTGCCACAACGGGTTCTTCGAGTGCGGCCACGGCTTCCCGGTGCAGGGGCCGCCGACCCGGCCCCTCTCGGCCATCGCGCTGCAGGTCCGCCCCGACGGCCGGGTCTGGGCCGTCGGCGACCTGCCCAAGCCCGGCGAAGGGAAGGAGGCCTGAGATGCGTCCCAAGGCTCCCCGCACCGCCATGACCAGCTTCGTGCTGGGCATGGGCCTGCTGATCCTCGTGATCCAGGTCTACCTCTTCGAGACCGTCCTGGGCAGCGTCCTGGACGGCCATCGCGCCCTCCTGGGCGGCGCCTTCGCCGCCTCGCTGCTCCTCACCCTGGTGGCCCTGGGCCTCGCCTTCCGGGTCCGCCACCTCGACCACTGACCGATCGGATCCCTGGAGGTCCCCATGTCGGATCGCGCCAAGGCCAACGCGGCCCTTGCGATGAGCACGCTCGCCTTCTTCTGGTGCTTCGCCTGCTGGACCCTCAACGGCGTGCTGGGGGCCTTCCTGGTGGACAACGGACTCTTCCACTGGAACCAGGAGCAGCTGGGGTGGATCCTCGGCATCCCGGTGCTGACGGGCTCCGTGCTGCGCCTGCCCGTGGGCATGCTCGCGGACCGCTTCGGGGGTAGGCGGGTGTACACCGCCCTGCTGTTCCTGTCCGCAGTGCCCATGTGGCTGCTGGGCAGCACCCACAGCTACGGCGGCTTCCTGCTCGCCTCCCTCGGCTTCGGCCTCACGGGCGCCTCCTTCGCCGTGGGCGTGGCCTTCACCTCCTCCTGGTTCCCGAAGGCGCAGCAGGGCACGGCGCTCGGCATCTTCGGCGCGGGCAACGTGGGCACCGCCCTGACGGCCCTCTTCGCGCCCACGGCGCTCAAGGCCCTGACGAAGGGCGGGACGGACCTGGAGGCCTGGCGCACCCTGCCGAAGCTCTACGCCGTCGGCCTGGTGCTCATCGCCGTGGCCTTCCTGCTGGTCACCCGCGAGCATGTCTCCGGCCGCCCGCCGCGCACCCTGGCCCAGCTCCTGAGCCCCATGAAGCGGCTGCGGGTCTGGCGCTTCGGCCTCTACTACTTCCTCGTCTTCGGCTGCTTCGTGGCCCTCTCCCAGTGGCTGGTGCCCTACTACATGGGCGTCTACGGGATGTCTCTGGCCGCCGCCGGCGCCCTGGCCGCCTCGTTCAGCCTGCCGGCGGGCCTGGTGCGCGCCGCGGGCGGCTGGCTCGCGGACCGCTACGGCGCCCGCACGGTGATCTACTGGGCCTTCGCCGGGAGCGTGGTGGCCTGCCTCGCCCTCTCGGTGCCGCGCATGACCATCGAGTCGCCGGGCCCCGCCGTCCAGGCGCCGAAGGCCGGCGTCGTGACCGAGGTGGCGGCGGACCACATCGCGCTGGACGGCGTCCGCCTGCCGCTGCGGACGAAGGCGCCGGAGCCGCCCATCGAGGCCGGGACCTTCGTGATGCCCCACAGCACCTTCTGGCAGGAGCCCGCCGTGAAGCCCGGCGACAAGGTCACCAAGAAGCAGGTGCTGGCGAAGGGCGTGACCCGGATCTTCTTCCAGGCCAACGTGAAGATCTTCGCGGGGATCGTCCTGGTGCTCGGCCTCCTGTGGGGCGTGGGCATGGGGGCGGTCTACAAGTACATCCCCACCTATTTCCCGGACGAGGTCGGCGCCGTGGGCGGCCTGGTGGGCGTCATCGGCGGCCTGGGGGGCTTCGTGGGGCCCATCGTCTTCGGCTACGTGCTCAAGACCAGCGGCCTCTGGACGACCATGTGGGTGATGCTGGCGGCGCTGTCCCTGACCTGCCTCGTCATGCTCCACCTCGTGGTGCAGCGGATCATCCGCCGCGAGAAGCCGGAGATCGCCTTCGGGACGGAGCCGGAATGAACCCGTCCCCGCCGCGGCGGCCCCTCGCCCTCTTCGAGCCTGCGCAGGTGCCCGGGCTCCTGGGCCGGCTGCGGATGGACTGGCTGCTGGCGCACTTCCCGCCCCGGCTGGTGTGGGCCGCCTTCATGGCCATCAACGGCTTCCTCAGCATCGCGCTGATGAGTTTGGCGGCCCTGGCCTCCGGGACGAGCTTCGTGTTCCCCTCCCTCGGGCCGACGGCCTTCCTCTTCTTCTTCAACCCCGACGCCCCCTCCGCGAGCCCGCGGCACACGATCTACGGCCACGCCATCGGCATCCTCTGCGGCTGGGGCGCCCTCTGGGCCACGGGGCTGCAGCACGCCCAGTGGCACCCCGGCCACGCCGTGATGCCCGCCCGGGTGCTGGCGGCGGCCCTGGCCCTGGGCGCCACCGGGGCCCTGATGATCCTGCTGAAGGCCGCCCATCCCCCGGCGGGCGCGACGACGCTCATCATCGCCCTCGGCATCCTGGTCGAGCCGAAGCAGCTGGTGGTCATCGAATTCGCCGTCGTCCTGCTCACCCTCCAGGCCATCGCCATCAACCGGCTCGCGGGCCTGGACTATCCCCTCTGGGCACGGCGGACGGATCCGGCGCCCTGAGCGCCGTCCCCCTCCACCGCGCCTCCATCCCCGCTGACCGCGCCCCGCCCGGGGCGGAGGAGGTCCCATGCGCGCCCCGAGCCTGCTTCCCGTCCTGTTTCTGATCCTGGTGCCGGTCCTGACGGCCGCGCCGCGCCTCGCCGGGGATGAGCCCGGCCCTCTCGCGGCCCTCCAGCAGGGGCAGGCGAGCCTGCTCCTGCGCCCCCGCTACGAGGCGGTGGACGACCGCGGCGCCGGCAGGACCGCGGACGCCCTCACGGACCGCCTGGTGCTGGGCTATCGCACGGGTTCCTGGGAAGGACTCTCGGCCTACGCGGAGTTCGAGACCATCACCGCGCTCCAGACGCCGCCCCGCTACTTCGTGCCCCCGACGGGCTACGGCGATCCCACCCGGGCGGCGGTAGTGGATCCGGCCCTCACCCAGGTGAACCAGCTCTACCTGGCCTGGAAGGGCCTCAAGGTGGGGCGGCAGGCCGTGAACCTGGACGACCAGCGCTTCCTGGGCTCCGTGGGATGGCGGCAGAACGACCAGACCTTCACGGGCGCCAGCTTCACCAACGGCACCTGGATCCCCCGCACGGCGTTCACCGTGGCGCGGTTCACCCAAGTGGCGCCCATCACCGGGATCACCCGGGACCTGCGGATGGATGTGGTGAACGCGAGCGTCGCCCTCTGGGCCGGGACCCATCTGAGCCTCTTCCGCTACGCCTCCGAGGAGGTCTCCGCCCCGGCCAGCTCCCTCGCGCACACCGGCGCGCGGCTGGAGGGCGGCTGGAAGGCGCTGCGGGTCGAGGCGAGCTACGCGGTCCAGCGCCCCTTCCGGGAGGCCACCGCCGCCACGACGCCGAAGGCCGGCTACCGCCTCGCGGGCCTGGGCTGGGCCTTCTCCCCGTCCCACACGGTGATGCTCGAGCAGGAGGAGCTGGAGCCGGGCTTCCGCACGCCCTACGCGACGCTTCATGCCTGGAACGGCTGGGCGGACCGGTTCCTGACGACGCCTGCGGCGGGGCTGCGGGACCGCTTCCTCCGCTACCGCGGCAAGGTCGGCGCCTGGTCCTTCGAGGCGGCCGTCCATGCCTTCCACGCCCAGGCGGCGGGCGCCGCCTACGGGCGGGAGGTGGACCTCTCCGTGGCCTGGCAGGCCCGGTCCTGGCTCCAGCTCCTGGTGAAGGGCGCCGACTACCGGGCCGACGCCGCCACGCCGACCCTCGGCACGGCCAACCGGGGCCTGAAGAAGCTCTGGCTCCAGGCCACCCTCCAGTTCTGATCGCGGGAGAATGCGGGAGGAGGTCCCATGAGCAAGCTGCCGAAACCGCCCCAGACCTACCGCGACTTCATCGCGCGGTTCCCCAAGCTGGGCCAGGCCTGGGACGCGCTGTCCGAGGCCGGGCAGGAGGGGCCGCTGGATCCGAAGACCCAGCGTCTCATCAAGCTCGCCGTGGCCGTGGGCGCGCTGAAGGAAGGGCCTGTCCACGCCAGCGCGCGCAAGGCCCTCGCCGCGGGCATCACCCGCGAGGAGCTGGACCAGGTGGTGGCCCTCGCCGCGGGCACCCTCGGCATGCCCTCCACCGTGGCCGTCTGGTCCTGGATCCGCGAGGTCGAGTGATCCCCCGCTGCGGCCTCGTCCTGCTGACGGGTGGGAAGGGCGAGCGCCTGGGCGGCCCCAAGCACGACCGGCCCCATCCGGAGGGCGGCAGCTGGGGCGGCCACCTCGTGCGCGTATTCCGGACGGTCGTGCCGGAGGGGCCCGTCCAGGTCCTCGGCGCGGCGCTGCCGGATCATCCGGATCTGCCCCGGATCGAGGATCCCCGGGAGGGCCCCGCGGTGGCGTTGCGGGCCTGGGCCGCCGCCACGCCCTCCCCGGCGCGGCGCTGGTGGGTCGTGGCCTGCGACCAGGTCCACTGGACGGCGCCGGCCCTCGCCGCCTGGCTCGCGGAGGCCGAGGCCGCGGACCCGGAGGGGGAGGCCTGGGCCCTGGTGCGCCGGGAGGAGCACCGCCAACCCCTCGGCGGCTTCATCGGCGGCGCGCGGGTCCCTGCGCTGGCGGCCTCGCCGTCGACGAGCCTGCAGGCCCTGCTGGAGGGTCTCGCGGTGCGGGAGCTTCCCGGCGCCGCATGGGCCGGCGACGACCTCGACACCCCCGCGGACCTCGCGGCCTTCAGGCCCTCGCCAGTACGTCCAGCCAGGCCTTGAGGACGAAGGCGGTGGCGCCCCAGAGGGGGGTGGACTCGCCGTCGGCCAGGTCCAGCTCGAGGCGGGGGACCTCCAGGGCGAGCCCCTGGCGGTCCAGGAGCTCGACGGTCCAGGGGGCCTCCAGGAGCGGCGCCAGGGGCAGCAGGAGGGCCCGCTCCAGCTCCGCGTCCACAGTGAACCGGGGCTCCGGCGCCTCCCAGCGGAAGAGTACCGGCGTGAAGCGGACCCGGGCCTTGGCCACGCCGTCCGGGAAGCAGCCGATCTCCCAGACGTCCTCCAGGCCCAACTCCTCCTTCAGCTCCCGGCGGGCGGTGTGGGGCAGATCCCGGTCGCCGGATTCCACCATGCCGCCGGGGAAGGCGAGCTCGCCGGGGTGG
The DNA here is from genome assembly GCA_035758545.1 of Holophagaceae bacterium. GTDB lineage: Bacteria > Acidobacteriota > Holophagae > Holophagales > Holophagaceae > JAFDVN01. Next base: position 7,067 of record DASTWQ010000149.1, read on the forward strand.
TGGGGCGCCCCGAAGCCCCGCTGCACGAGCACGATGCGCCGGGCGCCGGCGGCGTCCCCCCAGAGCACTACGGCCACCGCGGCCCGCCGGGGGAGCTCCGGCATGCGCTGGCTGATCTTGAAGGGATGCGGCGACCGGGCGGCGAGCCGAAGACTGGCCTCGATGCGGTCCCAGGGGATGGACTCGCCATCCGGAGGCGGGGTCCAGATGGGACTCATGGGGAAGGGCGCTCCTCACCGCGGAAAACCTGGGCCCGCAGGACCCTCGCGCCAGGGTGAGCCCTTCGAGGCTTCGTGTCTTCGTGGTGGATGGTCTTCTCTCCGCGCCTCTGCGCCTCTGCGGTGAATCCGTCAAATCTTCCCGAAGATCGAGCCCTTCACCCGCTCCACGGTGAACACGCCGCGGACCCTGCGGAGGCCGTTCATGAGCTCGATGAGGTGGCCGCGGTCCCGAACCCGAAGGGCGATGTGGAAGAGGCCCGTGCCCTCCTCGCTGGCCGCGGCCTGGAAACGCTGCATGTTGATGCCCGACTTCTGCACCGCCTCGCTGATGGCCGCCACCATGCCGGGGCGGTCCTCGGAGGTGAGGGTGATCTCGGTGTCGAAGACGCCGCCGCCCTGGCCCCATTTCACAGGCACCCGGCGCTCGGGATGGAGGGTGGTGCTGTTGAGCTGGGGGCAGTCCGCCCGGTGGATGGCCACGCCGCGGTTGCGGGTGATGTAGCCGGTGATCTCGTCGCCCCGGATGGGCTTGCAGCAGTAGGCGATGCTGTAGAGCACGCCGCTGGTGTCGTCCACCACGATGGCGTCGTCCAGGGCGAGCTTCTGGGCCTTCACCTTCCGCTTGGCGGGCTCCGGGAGGAAGGGCTCCAGGAGGCGCTGGGGGCTGAGGCGGCCGAATCCCACCGCGGCGAGGAAGCTCTCCCAGCCGGGCTGGTGGATCTCCTTGAGCCGGGCCGTGAGCTGGGCGTGGACCTCCGAATCCTCCAGGCGCAAGCCCGCGGCCCGGGCCTCCCGATCCAGCCGCTCCCGGCCCAGCTGGACGGCGCGGGCGCGCTCCTCCTCGCGGATGAAGGCCTGGATCTTGGCTTTGGCCGAGGCCGATTTCACGAAGCCGAGCCAGTCCCGGCTGGGCTTATGGTCGGGGCGGGTGAGGATCTCCACCCGGTCGCCGCTGGAGAGGGCCTGGCGCAGGGGCACCATGCGGCCGTTCACCTTGGCGCCCACGCAGCGGTGGCCCACCTCGGTGTGGATGGCGTAGGCGAAGTCGATGGGCGTGGAGCCCTCCGGCAGGGCTCGCAGGTCCCCTTTGGGCGTGAACACCTGGATGGTGCGGAAGCTCAGCTCCCCCTTGAGGTTCGCCACCAGGTCCCGGCTGTCCCGGGAGTCCTGGTGCAGCTCCACCATGCGGCGCAGGAAGGCCGCCTGGTTGATCTCGTCGCGGTTGGCCAGGCGCCCGTCCTTGTAGGTCCAGTGGGCGGCGATGCCGGCCTCCGCGGTGGCGTGCATGACCTCGGTGCGGATCTGGATCTCGAAGGCATCCCCGGAGGGCATGAGCACGGAGGTGTGGATGCTCTGGTAGCCGTTCTCCTTGGGGAGGCTGATGTAGTCCTTGAAGCGCCCCGGGATCGGCTTGAAGAGCCCGTGCACGATGCCCAGCGCCGTGTAGCAGCTGGGGCGGTCCGGGCAGAAGATCCGGTAGGCGAGCCAGTCGTGGACGTCCTCCAGGGCCCGCTCCTGGGCGTCCATCTTCCGCCAGATGCCGAACAGGTGCTTCACCCGGAAGGTGACGGTGGCCTTGATGCCCTGCTGCCGCAGGGTCGTCTCCAGCAGGAGGCGGATGTCCTCGATGGTCTCCTCGAGCTTGGCGCGCTTGCGCTCCACGGCGGAGCGGAGCTCCTCGAAACGCTCGGGCTCCAGGTAGGCGAAGGCCAGGTCCTCCAGCTCCAGGCGCACGGCGCCCATGCCCAGGCGGTTCGCCAGGGGCGCGTAGAGCTCCAGGGTCTCCCGGGCGATGAGGCGCCGCTTCTCCTCGGGCATGGCCGAGAGCGTCTTCATGTTGTGCAGGCGGTCCGCCAGCTTCACCAGCAGCACCCGCACGTCCTTGCCCATGGCGACGAGCAGCTTGCGCACGTTCTCGGCGTTGAGGAGGTGGCGGTCCGTGAAGGCCAGCTTGGCCATCTTGGTGAGGCCGTCCACGATCTCGGCGACCTCCTCGCCGAACTGGGACCGGACCTCCTCCAGGGTCATGAGGGTGTCCTCCACCGTGTCGTGGAGGAGGCCGCAGGCGATGCTCACGGCGTCCAGCCGCCACTCGGCGAGGCTGTGGGCCACCGCCAGG
>DASTWQ010000202.1:0-30561 GCA_035758545.1 Holophagaceae bacterium
TGCCTGCACCGTGGTCCACCCCCACCTGGAGGGATATGCCAATCCGCACCTTTCCGGCGTGGGCGTGGCCTTCAAGGTGGCCCAGGCCCTCCTGGGGGCCGAGCCGGCCTTCCTGGATGGCCTGCTGAAGCTGGTGGCCATCGGGACCATCGCCGACATGGTCCCCTTGTCCGGCGAGAATGCCCTCCTGGTGAAGCGGGGCCTGGCGGCCCTGGGCGGGGCCCATGGCCCCGGGCTGGCGGCGCTGCTGAAGGCCGCGCGGATCGAGGGGATCCCCACCGCCCAGCAGATCGCCTTCGGCGTGGCTCCGCGTCTGAACGCCGTGGGCCGCATGGGCGGCGCCGAGGACGCCGTACGCCTGCTGCTCACCCGGGACGCCGCAGAGGCCGCCCGCCTGGCAGACCGGGTCGAGGGCCTCAACCTGGAGCGCCGGGCGGTCCAGAAGGCCCTCCAGGCCCGCCTGCCGGCGCCGGACGGCGCGGCCTTCGACCTGGTGATAGAACCGGAAGCCCACAAGGGCGTGCTCGGCATCGTGGCGGGCCAGCGCATGCGGGAAAGCGGCCGGCCCACGGCGGTCTGCGCCGTCCTCGACGGGCTGGCGCATTGCTCCCTGCGGGCACCGGAGGGCTACGACCTCGGCGAGCTCCTGGATCTTGCCCGGCCCTTCCTGAGGAGCGGCGGCGGCCACCGCCTGGCGGCAGGGATGTCCTTCGAGCCCGGCCGCCTGGGATTCCTCCGCCAGACCCTGATCCGGGGGGCGGAGGACCAGGCCGCCCGGGCCTCGGCTCCGGCGGTGCTGCTGGACGGCGGCCTGGAGGACATTCCCGAGGGCCGGGACCTGGTCCGGCTCGAGCCCTTCGGCCAGGCCTTCCCGCCGCCCCTCGCGCGAGTGGAGGGAGAGCCCCTCGGGCCGCCGCAGGTCTTCGGGGACGGGCATTGGCGCCTGCGCCTCCGGGGGCTGCCGGGCACCCTCACCTGGTTCTCCGGCGCGGAGCGCGGCGCCCTTCCCGGGGACGGGCCGCTCCGCGTGGCCGCGGCCCCGGAGGACCATCCCCGATTCGGCCGCAGCTGGCGGGTGGAGTGCGCCCTGTGAGCGCCTGGCCCTTCCCCGGAAACCGGGCCCTGGTCTGGCGAGCTCTGGGCTGGGTCTGCATCGGCGGCGCTACGGCCCTGACCGGCGTGTTCATGCTCATGGGGCCGAAGCGGCTCCGGGGGCAGACCGGGACCGGGCTCTTCGATCCCGGCATGACGGGCACCCGGGGTTCCCTCACCGAGATCATGGGCACCGGGCGCATGGTGCTGGACTACCAGACCGTGGAGGGCACGGACGCCGACCTGCGCCTGAAGGGCGTGACCGGCCGGCTCCTGGATGGCAGCGGCCGCTGGCGCATGACCTCCCCCGCCGCCCGCCGCCTGGACCAGGCCTGGACCCTCGACGGGCCGCTGGATCTCTCCCTGGAGGACCCTTCCGGCGCCTCCGAAGGCCGGGGCCGCATGGAGGCGCCCGCCCCGGCGCTCCGGTGGAAGGATGCCGTCTGGACCGGCCTCCAGCCCATGGCCTGGACCAGCCTCCAGGGGGCCGCCGCCGGCACCTGGCGCCTGCCTCAGGGATGGACCCGCCAGCCCGATGGCCGCTTCGTGGTGGACCGGGGCGGCGTGACCTGGGCCGCCTCGGGCACCGGGACCCTCCGGACCCTCGAAGCCGCCCGGCTCTGGGCCACCGCCGGGTTCGCGGAAGGGCATCTCGAGGACGTGACCGCGACCCTCACCGGCGGCCAGGTCCGCGCCGCCACGGCCGATCTGGATCCGAAGACCGTGCGCTGGCCCGGTCCGCTGACCTTCACCCGGGAGGATGGCTGGCGGGGCGGCGCCGCCGGCGGCGAAGCTCCCAGGCCGCCCCAGGGTCAGGCCTTCCAGCAGGTGGAGCTGAGGGGATTCCAGGCCTCGCGCCAGGGGCCCGAGGGCACCGAGCGCCTGGAGGCCGCCGGCGCACGCTGGACCCCCGCGGGGCTCCGCCTGGAGGGCTCCGTCCATTGGATCCAGACCTACCAGGGCGTCCCCCTTCAACTCCAGGGGCCGGTGGTCCTGCTGCGGAACGGACCCGGAGACGACCTGCCGCCGTCCCTGCCCGTGGGGCACGCCCTCGCGGATGGCCATCCCGTGCTCACCTGGGGCGCCCGCAGCCTCACGGCGCCACGCATGGACCTGGACCGCCAGACCCGCCGCTGGACCCTTCCCGGTCCGGTGATCGGGCGCGGACCCGACGGCACCTTCACCGGCGCCGGGGCCGAGGGCGCTCCGGGCGCCTGGACGGTGCAGGGCCCCGTGGGCCTCGCCCTGACGGCGGGAGGCCAGCTCCGGGGGGATCAGCTGGGCTGGCAGGAGGGCGCCTGGACCTTGCGGGGCAATCCCGCCACCTGGACCCGCCTGAGGGAGCGTCTCACGGGCCCCCGCATCCTCCGATCCGGCGTGCGCATGGACTTCCCGGAGGGCCTTCAGGGCGCGGAATCCGCCGTCGACGGGGAGCTCACGCTGAGGGCGGGACGGGGGCAGGGGGATGACCAGTCCCTCCAGCTCACGGGAGGCGTCGCCTGCAGCGGGCCGGGCTGGCGCATCGAGGCACCCGCCGCGACCCTCTTCTTCGGACCGGGGCATGTGGTAAGGGCGGTCAGGGCTACCGGGGGCGTGACGCTGAAGGGCCGCTACGGCGAAGGCCGGGGCCAGGCCCTGGACCTCAGCCTGCCCGCCGGCGCGCCCGCGGTGGTCAAGTGGCAGGGCCGGGTGCAGGGCGAAGGGGAGACGGCGTGGTAGGAATGGACATGGCCCAGGATCCCCGACCGGAAGACCGTCCGAAGCTCGTCGCCCGCAACCTGCAGAAGCGGTTCGGCGAGCGCCTCGTGGTGCGAGATGTCAGCCTGGAGGTCGCGCCGGGGGAGGTGGTGGGCCTGCTGGGGCCCAACGGCGCGGGCAAGACCACGACCTTCTACATGGTCGTGGGCGTGGAGGCGCCGGACCACGGCCACATCGAGTGGATGGGCCGGGACATCACCCGGGAGCCCATGCACCGGCGCGCGCGCCTCGGACTGGGCTACCTGCCCCAGGAGTCGTCGGTCTTCCGCGGCCTCACGGTGTGGGAGAACCTGATGGCGATGGCGGAGCTGCAGCCGGTGGCGCGGGAGGAACAGATCGCCCGGTGCGAGCGCCTCCTCGCGGAATTCCACCTGGAGAAGGTGCGCGACACGCTGGGCATGAGCCTCTCCGGCGGCGAGCGTCGCCGCTGCGAGCTGGCCCGGGCGCTGGTGACCGAGCCCCGCATCATGCTGCTGGACGAGCCCTTCGCCGGGGTGGACCCCAAGTCGGTGATGGAGATCCAGGGCCTCATCGCGGACCTGAAGGCCCGGGGGATCGGCGTCCTCATCACCGACCACAACGTGCGCGAAACCTTGCAGATCGCCGAGCGGGCCTATATCTTGGCGGACGGAATGATCATGAAGCACGGACTGCCCGAGGAGATCACGGCCGACCCTGACATCCGTCGGGTCTACCTGGGCGATCGCTTCCGGCTGGACTGAGGCCGTCCATGGCCCAGGGCCCCTTCCTCTCGCAGCGCCTCAGCCAGAGCCAGACGCTGGCCCTGACGCCGGCGATGCAGCTCAAGCTGAAGCTCTGGCAGATGAACCTGCTGGAGCTGGGGCAGACCATCGAGAAGGAGTTGGAGGAGAACCCGCTCCTGGAGCTGGCGGACGAGGGCGACGAGGTCCCCTCCCTGGAGGCGCTGGAGGAGGGCCGCGATTCCGAGGTGCTCGACGCGCCCCAGGAATCCGCCGACAGCGTGGACGCCTCGGACATGCCCGAGGGCGTGGACACCGTGGACCTGGGGCCGCTGCCTGAGTCCGCGTCGGAGCTCGACCCCGACGCCAACCTCGAGGCCTTCACCGAGGAGGCCGTCGCCCAGGTGGTCGAGACCGAGTTCGGCGCCGAGAACTCCTGGGACACGGACCTGCCGCGCACCTCCAGCCTGCCGGAGGAGGACCGGATGTCCTGGGAGGACCGCCTGAGCGCCGCCGAGACGCTCCAGGAGCACCTCCTGGGCCAGCTCTACGAGACCCTGGACCATGCGGATCCTCGGGCGGCCCTCGTGGAGAGGCTCATCGACCGCCTGGACGCCAAGGGATTCCTCCGGCTCTCCCCGGACGACCCGGCGGAGACCACCGCCGCGGCCCTGGCCGCGGACCTGGGCTGCTCGGAGGAGGCCCTGCGGGAAGCCCTCGACCTCCTGCAGGAGTTCGATCCCAGCGGCATCGGCTGCTTCACCCTCCAGGAATGTCTGCTGCTGCAGCTCCGCCACGCCGGCGTGGAGCCCGACGATCTGGCGGTGAGGGTCATCGAGCGCCACGCGGACCTGCTGGCCCAGCGGGACAGCGGCAAGCTGCGGCGGGCCCTCGGCTGCAGCGACGAGGAGCTCGCCGCCGCCATGGACCTCCTGCGCCACCTCCACCCGGCGCCGGGCCGCGCCTTCGACCCGGATTCGGATCGGGTGGTGAAGCCTGATGTGGTCGTGCTGAAGGGCGAGGACGGGAACTGGAAGATCTACCTCAACGACGACGGGCTCCCGCGGCTCCGGGTCAACGGGGACTACCGCCGCTTTCTGGACGCCACCGAAGCCAAGTCCGAGAAGGACTTCATCCGGGACCGGTTCCGCTCGGCCCGGGATTTCATCCGCGGCATCGAGGACCGGAACCGCACGGTGCTGCGGGTCTCCGCGGCCATCGTGGACCTCCAGAAGGATTTCCTGGATCGAGGCGTCGAGGGCCTGCGCCCCATGGTGCTGCGGGACGTGGCAGAGGCCACGGGCTTCCACGAGAGCACCATCAGCCGGGTGGTGAAGTCCAAGACCATCCACACCCCTCAGGGTCTCTTCGACCTCAACTACTTCTTCAGCGCCTCCCTGGGCAGCGACAGCGGCGAGGACGTCTCCGCCACGGTGGTGAAGCACAAGATCAAGGCCCTGGTGTCCGCCGAGGATCCGGCCAAGCCCCTCTCGGACGAGACCCTGTCCAAGCTGCTCGCCCGGGAGGGCATCAACGTGGCCCGGCGGACCGTGAACAAGTACCGGGAGGAGCTGAAGATACCCCCCGCTTCCCGCCGCCGCAGAAGGTGACCCAGTTCACGGTTGCTTTCCCCGGATCCGGATCTACACTCCCATCACCGATGATCCATCCTCTCCTGCGCCCGGCGATCCTCCTCGAGGTCCCGGGCGCTTGTGTTCCACCCCGGGCCTCCGAGCCCCTCCACAGGAGCCAGCCATGAAGGTCAACTTCACCGGCCGCCACGTCGAAGTCTCAGCCGCCCTCAAGGCGCAGGCGCAGGAGCGCCTGTCCAAGATGGCGTCCTTCCTGGACGACCTCATCGACGTCCACGTCATCTTCTCGGTGGAGAAGCACCGGCACCAGGCCGAGGTGACCTTGAAGACCCGGGCCTCGGCCTTCGTGGCCTCCGCGGAGTCCACGGACATGTACAAGAGCCTGGCGGAGGCCATGGACAAGCTGGAGGCCCAGGCCCACAAGCACGCCGCCAAGCGGACGGCCGGCCGCCACGACGGGAGCCCCCGGAAGGACCTGGCCTTCGAGGAGGCCTGAGCCCGGCGCCTCAAGGGGCGCCTGACCTGGAGTGAAGGGGGCCAACGGGCCCCCTTCGCGTTAAACTGCGGGACTGGAGCGCGCCATGCCGGATCCCACCCATCTCTACGCCCCGAAGGACGCCACCGAGGCCACCCAGATCTGCGAGAAGTGCCGCTGGCCCTATACGCTGGATCACTTCAACCACGGCATCGAAGGCCAGGAGAAGGTCTGCCGCCGCTGCCTGCGCGTCCTCGGCTACCGGGTGTGACGCCATGACCGCCTCGGCCGCTACCATCCTCGACGGCGTCCTCGCCGGGCGCCGCGTCAGCGAGGAGGAGGCGCTCCTCCTCCTCGAGCACGCCGACCAGCAGGACCTGGCCCTCGCGGCCACGGCCGTACGCAACCGGCACAACGACCCCAAGCGGGTCAGCTACATCATCGACCGCAACGTCAACTACACCGACGTCTGCCAGATCTACTGCACCTTCTGCGCCTTCTACCACAAGCCCGGCGACAAGCGCGGCTACGTGCTCACCAAGGAGCAGCTCAAGCAGAAGGCCGAGGAGACCAAGGCCCTCGGCGGCACCGGCTTCCTCATGCAGGGCGGCGTGAACCCCGACCTGCCCTGGGACTACTACCTGGACCTGGTCCGCTACATCAGCCACGACCTCGGCATCTGGCTCCACGGCTTCAGCCCGGTGGAGATCCAGATGATGGCCAAGCTCAGCGGCCAGTCCCTCCAGAAGACCATCCAGGACCTGAAGGACGCTGGCCTCGGCTCCATCCCCGGCGGCGGCGCGGAGATCCTCGTGGAGCGCATCCGCAAGAAGATCGCCCCCCTCAAGGGCGGCCCGGACAAGTGGCTGGAGGTGATGGAGGCCGCCCACGAGGTGGGCCTGAAGACCACCGGCACCATGATGTTCGGCATCACGGAGACCCTGGCGGAGCGCATCGAGCACTTCCGCGTGCTCCGGGAGCAGCAGGACCGGGCCCTGGCCCGGGGCAACGGCGGCGGCTACACCGCCTTCGCCGCCTGGCCCTTCCAGAGCGGCCACACCGTGTGGGAGGGCAAGATCGCCAAGCCCACGGACGCCGAGTACCTGCGCACCACCGCCGTGGCCCGCATCTACCTGGACAACTTCCCGCACATCCAGTCCTCCTGGGTGACCATGGGCAAGAAGACCGGCCAGGCGGCGCTCCACCACGGCTGCGACGACATGGGCTCCCTCATGCTGGAGGAGAACGTCGTCAGCGCCGCGGGCACCTGCTACAGCGTCAACAAGGCCGAGATGATCCGGCTGATCCGGGACGCCGGATTCGAGCCCTGGCAGCGGGACAACATCTACGGCGTCGTGGACGCCGCGCCCTCGGCGGCCTGAAGCATTCCTGAGCCATGAAGAAGGGGGCCATTTGGCCCCCTTCTTCATGGTCGGCGTCCCGGCCTGGTCAGCAGCAGCGGGCGTCGCGGTCCGTGGGGCAGGCGGTGAGGGCCCGGAAGTCCGGCCGGTCCGCGGCGGTGCGATGCACGGCGGAGCGGATGACCGTTCCGTCGTGGAGGAGGAAGACCCCAGGCATCTGGAAGGCGTCCCCCGCCAGCTTGCCGACGCCATGGCCGTTGAGCACGCCGGCCACGAAGCCCCGCCACCAGACCTTCGGCCCCATGAGCTGCCAGAGGCTGCCCCGGCGCAGGCCGAGATGCCAGTAGAGCCAGCGGCGGGGATCGCTCACCCGGTCCACGTCCGCGAGGCCGTAGGTGGCGAAGAAGGCCTCCGCCTCGGCATCGGGCGACATGTGCACCAGGGCGATGGCGGTGCCCGTGGCCTCGATGCCCTTCCGGTCCTTGGCCAGCTGGGCGAGGGCCTCCCGGCAGAAGGTGCAGCCGAAGTGCCGGAGGAAGACCAGGAGGACCGGCTGTTGGCGGCTGCGCTCCAGGAGGCTGGCGCCCTTCTGGGTGCGGTATTCGGCGAGCAGCTCCTGGAGGGGCCGCCGCTCAGCGTCCCGGGAGGAGAGGGCCTCCCGGTAGACCCGGGCCAGGATCACGGCGAAGAGCGCCCCCCAGCCCAGGCCCCAGATCCGGGCGCCCCAGGCGGGGGGAGGGAAGGCCGGATGCAGGGCCGTGCCCAGGGCCAGGACGAGGCCCGCCAGCAGCACCGCCCACTGCTCCAGGGGCCTGGCGGAGGCCGCCAGCAGGCCGGCCCCCAGCGCCAGGCCACCGAACCCGGCGCAGGGCTGGTCCCACTTCAGAAGGAGCGCCAGCCCGGCCCCGGCGTGGCAGGCGGCCGCGGCCCGGAGCGCCAGGGGCATCCACCGGGGATGCTTCGGCGGCGGCTGGTCGAGGGGGTCCATGGCGGCGGGTCGCTCCATGGGCCCTTGGGTGCCGCCGGACCGGAAGCCCGTGACGGGGCCGGGTGAAGGGGGCTAGACTGGACGGGTCCGAGGAGCGCTGCAAGGCCCGCCCGTTCCGGCGAGGTTCCCAGGCTCGGTCACACGTCACCAACGGCGCTCACCTCACAACCGACCGGTTGGCGCGGTGAGCGGGCCACCCGGTTCCTTTTCGAGGAGCCCGACCATGACCGTCGGAACGCAGCAGGACTTCCACGTCGCCGATCTCTCCCTCGCGGACTGGGGCCGCAAGGAATTGACCATCGCCGAGGGCGAGATGCCCGCGCTGATGGCCATCCGGAAGGAGTTTGCCGCCAGCCAGCCCCTCAAGGGCGCCCGCATCGCCGGCTCCCTCCACATGACCATCCAGACCGGCGTCCTCATCGAGACGCTGAAGGCGCTGGGCGCCGAGGTCCGCTGGGCCAGCTGCAACATCTTCAGCACCCAGGACCACGCCGCCGCCGCCATCGCCCAGGCCGGCACCCCGGTCTTCGCCTTCAAGGGCGAGAGCCTGGAGGACTACTGGGAGTTCACCCACCGCATCTTCGACTTCGAGGGCGGCGCGAACATGATCCTGGACGACGGCGGCGACGCCACGCTGCTGCTGCATCTGGGCGCCAAGGCCGAGCAGGACGCCTCCGTCCTCGACCACCCCGACAGTGAGGAGGCCACGGTCCTCTTCGCCGCCATCCGCAAGCGCCTGGCCACCCACCCCGGCTGGTACGCCAAGCAGCTGGCGGGCATCCGCGGCGTCACCGAGGAGACCACCACCGGCGTGCACCGCCTCTACGAGATGGCGAAGAAGGGGGACCTGAAGATCCCCGCCATCAACGTCAACGACAGCGTCACCAAGAGCAAGTTCGACAACCTCTACGGCTGCCGCGAGAGCCTGGTGGACGCCATCAAGCGCGCCACCGACGTGATGGTGGCCGGCAAGATCGCCGTGGTCTGCGGCTACGGCGACGTGGGCAAGGGTTCCGCCCAGGCCCTGCGGGCCCTCAGCGCCCAGGTGTGGATCACCGAGGTGGATCCCATCTGCGCCCTGCAGGCGGCCATGGAGGGCTACCGGGTCGTGACCATGGAGGAGGCCGCGCCCGTGGCCGACATCTTCGTCACCGCCACCGGCAACTACCACGTCATCACCCACGACCACATGAAGGCGATGAAGCACAACGCCATCGTGTGCAACATCGGCCACTTCGACAGCGAGATCGACATCGCCTCCCTGGAGAAGTACCGCTGGGAGGAAATCAAGCCCCAGGTGGACCACGTCGTCTTCCCGGACGGCAAGCGCATCATCGTCCTCGCCAAGGGCCGCCTCGTGAACCTCGGCTGCGGCACCGGCCACCCCAGCTACGTGATGAGCTCCAGCTTCGCCAACCAGACCCTCGCGCAGATCGAGCTCTGGACGAAGAAGGACAGCGGCCAGTACCCCGTGGGCGTCTACACCCTGCCCAAGGCCCTGGACGAGAAGGTAGCGCGCCTCCAGCTCACCACCCTCAACGCCCGGCTCACCACCCTGCGCCCCGACCAGGCCAAGTACATCGGCGTCCAGGTCGAGGGCCCCTTCAAGGGCGAGACCTACCGCTACTGATGCCGTTCCCTCCATGAAAGGGCGGGCCTCCGGGCCCGCCCTTTCTCTACACTGGTGCCATGATCCCCGTCCTCACCGCCGAGGAGATGCGGCAGCTGGAGTGCGAGGCCCTCGCCTCGGGGCGGATCACGTCCCTGGAACTGCAGGAGCGGGCGGCCCGCGGCGCGGCCTCCCTCGTGCCCGAGGGCGTGCCTGTGGAGGTGATCGCCGGGCCGGGCAACAACGGCGGCGATGCCCTGGCCCTCGCGCGGATGCTGAAGGCCCGGGGCGAGACCGTGCGGGTGTGGGCCCTCGCGCCGGAGCGGGCCTGGACCGGCGACGCCGGGATCCAGGCGGCCCGGTGGGAGGGCCCCGTCGGGTTCGCGCCGGAGCCCCGGCGGGAGGTCTTCACGCCGGGCGCCTGGTTCGTGGACGGGATGTTCGGGCTGAGCGCGAACCGGCCCCTGACGGGCGTGGCCGCGGCCTGGCGGGACCTGATGCAGGAGCATCCGGTCCTCGCCCTGGACCAGCCGAGCTGGCAGCGGCCGGATGATCCGGATGGTGACGGCCCCGCCGTCACCGCCAGCGCCTGCTTCGGCGCCCTCAAGCTCTGCCATGCCCTGGAACCGGCCCGGAGCCGCTGCGGGCGGGTGCACGTGGTGGACCTGGGCCTCGAGCCCCTCACCGCGCGGCACGGCCTGCTGGACGGACCCTTCCTGCCGGAGACCGGCTGGAACGCCCACAAGCGCACCCGGGGCCACGTGGCCATCCGGGCCGGGTCTCTGGGCATGAGCGGCGCCGCGGTGCTGGCGGCCCTGGGCGCCCTCCGGGCCGGCGCGGGCCTGGTCACGGTGCTGGCGGATCCGGAGATCCGAGCCGAGATCGCCGTCCAGATTCCCGAGGCCATGGTGCGGCCCTGGACCGGCGCGGTCCCGGATGGCGTGGACGTGCTCCTGGCGGGGCCCGGCGGCATCACCGAGGTGCCCGCCTGGTCCGGCCCCCTGGTGCTGGACGCCTCCACGCTGCAGGAAGGGCAGGGGCCCCGGTGGATGGCCCGGCCCGACACGATCCTCACGCCCCATGCCGGCGAGTTCGCCCGGCTCTTCAAGTTGCCGCGCCAGGCCTCCACCGGGGACCGGCTCGCGCAGATGGGGACCCTTGGCGCCTGGCCCGGGGTCTGCCTGCTCAAGGGGCCCCAGACCCTCATCGCCGGCGGCGGGCGCGAGGACCTCTGGATCAACGACACCGGCCACTGGGGCCTCGCCACCGGCGGCACCGGGGACTTCCTCGCGGGGATGGTCGCGAGCCTGCGGGGCCAGGGGCTGGATCCCCGGGAGGCCGCCGCCACCGCCGCCTGGCTCCACGGCGCCGCCGCGGACCGCCTGGGCCGCGGGCCCTTGATCCCGCGGGACCTCGCCGAAGAACTGCCGCGCCTGCTCCGGGAACTCCATGCCTAGCTGCTTCCTCGCCGACGAGCTGATGACCGAGGCCCTGGGGGCCGAGCTGGCGGCCCTGACGCCGGCAGGCGGAGTCTGGCTGCTGCGGGGCGAGCTGGGCGCCGGCAAGACCACCTGGACCCGGGGCTTCGTCGCCGGGCTCGGCGGCGATCCCGAGCAGGTGGCCTCGCCCACCTATGCGGTGCTGCACCGCTACGACACCCCCCGGGGGCGGGTCTTCCACCTGGATCTCTACCGCCTCGGGCCCGATGGCGCCTGGGGCCTGGGCCTGGACGAGGACTTGGCGGAGGGCGATTTCCTCGTGGCCGAGTGGCCCGGCGAGGGCGGCCCCTGGGAGGGCCGGTGGACCGGCCGCCTGGAGCTGTTGCCCGGAGGAGAAGGACGATCGGCCCAATGGACGGCCCCTGACCTGGGCGTCGAGGGATGATGGGTTCATGACCGTGCTGACCGTCCTGCTCATCCTGGCCCTGGCCGCCGCCCTGGCGGCGGCCCTCGGTGCCTGGCGCCGACCGGCCCCCGATACTCGCGCCACGGACGACCTCCGCCGAGAGCTGGCGGCGGGATTCGGCGAGCTGAAGCCGCTCCTCGATGCCTCCTCAGCCTTGCGCCGGGACCTGGAGGGCCTCAAGGGCGCCCAGGCCGAGGCCCTCGCCACGCGGTTCCAGGAGCTGAACGAGGCCGTCCAGAAGGCCCTCGCCGAGGCCCGGAAGGAGCAGGCGGAGCAGCTGATCGCCGTGCAGGACCGGGTGGACCAGCGGCTCCAGCTCATCCAGAAGGCCAACGACGAGAAGCTCGAGCAGATGCGCAAGACCGTGGACGAGAAGCTCCATGACACCCTGGAGAAGCGCCTGGGCGAGAGCTTCAGCCTGGTGGCTCAGCGCCTGGAGCAGGTGCAGAAGGGCCTCGGCGAGATGCAGACCCTGGCCCAGGATGTCGGCGGCCTCAAGCGCGCCCTCACCAACGTGAAGACCCGGGGCGTCCTGGGCGAGGCCCAGCTGGGCGCGCTCCTGGAGCAGTTCCTGGCGCCGGGGCAATACGCCGCCAACGTGAAGGTGCGACCCCGGGCCAACGAGATCGTGGAATACGCCGTCAAGCTCCCGGGCCCCGACGAGGGCGGCACGGTCTGGCTCCCCATCGACGCGAAGTTCCCCATCGAGGACTACCAGCGGCTCCAGGAGGCCTACGAGGCCGGGGACCTGGCCGCCGTGGACGCCGCGGGCCGGGCCCTGGAGGCCCGCCTGCTGTCCCAGGCCCGGGACATCCGCGACAAGTACATCGCCGCGCCCTACACCACCGACTTTGCGCTGCTCTTCCTGCCTTTCGAGGGGCTCTACGCCGAGGCCCTCCGCCGGCCCGGCCTGCTCGAGCGCATCCAGCGGGAATGCAAGGTCACCTTCGTGGGCCCGACCACCCTCACGGCCTTCCTCAACAGCCTCCAGGTGGGGTTCAAGACCTTGGCCATCACCCGTCAGAGCGGGGAGGTCTGGAAGATCCTGGGCCAGGTGAAGTACGAGTTCGGGAAGTTCGGCGAGGCGCTCTCGTCGGTCCAGAAGAAGCTCGACGAGGCCAGCGGCAAGTTGGGGGATGTCTCCAAGCGCAAGGAGCTCATGGAGAAGCGCTTGGCCGGCGTGGAATCCCTGGAGGAGGGCGGGGCCCCTCCCGCCCTCGGATTTTCCGGGACCGGAGACGAATAGCTGACATTTCCCAGGGTTCTGCTAAAACGCTGCGCAGGAAGCGCCGCTTCCGGCAGAGGCCAGCATGTCCCACCGCCGCGACAGGCACGGTCCGGGCGAGGTGATCGCCCTCGACCGGAACTATGTCCCGATGCAGGAGTGCTCCCGGCGCCACGCCATCCGGGCCCTCGCCGCGGGCCGGGCCTGGCTCCTCGATCCCGCCAGCCTGGAGCGCCGCCCGGGCCTCGCGGAGGTCATCGAGCTCATCGTCTTCCCCGGCGCCGCCGCCTGCAGCGACAGCAAGTTCCTCATGGGCCGCCTGGAGCGCCGGGTCCGCAAGCGGGACGGCCACGTCTGCCAGTATGAAGGCTGCCAGCGCAAGGCCACCACCGTGGATCACGTCGTACCCGTCTGCCAGGGGGGCCTGAACACCTGGCAGAACCTCGTGGCCTGCTGCCTCCCCTGCAACCAGAGGAAGGGTGGCCGGACCCCTGAACAGGCCGGCATGCGCCTCAAGCGGGTGCCGAAGGGCCCCAGGGCCCACCTCTTCGAGCGCTTCGAGGAGCTGCTCAAGCGGGCAGGGAGCGCAGCCTAGGTCGGCCCGAGGAGGCCCGCCAGGGCCCTGGTCTTCACCGCCAGCTCGGCCCATTCCTTCGCGGGCTCGCTGCGGAGGGTGATGCCGCCGCCGGCCCAGTAGGTGAGCCGGCCCGGCTCCAGCCAGGCGGTGCGGATGGGCAGGGTCAGGTCCAGGTCGCCGCCCGTCCCGATCCAGCCCAGGGCGCCACAATAGAAGCCTCGGGGCGCCGCCTCGGCCTCCGCCAGGTGGGCGCAGACCGCATGCTTCGGCGCGCCGGTGACGCTGCCGCCGGGCAGCACTGCGCGCAGGAGCTCCGCCAGGCCGAGCCCGGGCCTAGCCTCGGCCTCCACCCGGCTCACCAGATGCTGCACCGTGGGGAACCGTTCCAGCTCCAGGAACCGCGGCACGGCGACGGTACCGGTGGCGGCCACCCGGCCGAGGTCGTTGCGGATGAGGTCCACGATCATGGCGTGCTCGGCCCGCTCCTTGGGATCCCGCAGCAGGGCCTCCCCGGCGGCGGCATCCTCCCCCGTCCGGCCCGCCAGGGGGGCCGTCCCCTTGATGGGCTCGCTCCCGAGCCGGTCCCCGCGCCGGGACAGGAGCCGCTCCATGGACAGGCAGAGCAGGCGGCTCCCCCCGAGGTCCAGCAGGGCGCCGTAGGGCGGCCGGGCGCGGCGGAGGGCCGCCAGGGCCAGCGTCACGGGGTCCCCCTCGAAGGGCCCCTCGAAGGGCACGCAGAGGTTGGCGACGTAGAAGGCCCCGTCCCGGATGAGGGAGCGGATGCGTTCCACCGCGGCCCCGTGGGCCGCCGCGTCCCACCGGGGCCGGAGTTCCCCCCGGGCCCGGCCCAGGGCGCAAGCGGTCCCCAACTCCGGAGGCCGGGGTGGCTCGGGATCGAAGCCCCACAGCTCCGCGCCGGCCGCTGTGACGCGGAGCGCGGTCCGGACCGCCTGCCACCGCATGCCGAGGGCGCCCTCCGACGGGCGACGGGCCGGGAGGCCCGCCTCATCGCAGGCCAGCTCGTAGGAGGCCGCGCCGATCCAGGGCCCCCGGGGGAGGCAGGCCTCCAGGGCCGCCCAGGGCGAGTCGGGCAGGGCCGTCCCGTCCAGCCGGGTGGCCCACCGGCCGGCCTCCCAGCGGGACTCCAGCACCGGTCCTCCCGGGAGAGCCAGGAGGTCGCCGCCGGGATCTCCGGGCCTCTGGAGCCCGGTGTGGAGCCAGGCGGCCCCCTCCCGCAGCGGTCCCTGGGCGCAGGAGGGCCAGGGGCCGGGGAGGGCCAGGGGCTGGCGGTGGCGGGGCTCCATGGGATCCATGATGGCAGGGCCCCCGGTCCAGAAGGCGAGGGCTGGATAGTGTTCAAAAAATTGGAGAAATCGTCCTTGTCCGGCTAAGGTGGACCCAGCCCCAGGAGCCTTCATGCCCAATGTCGACATCAGTTCCGCCAACGGCAAGGACTTCACCGGAGATGCCCTTATCGTTCCGGTCTTCTCCGGCCGCGAGCGCCATCGCCTTCCGCTCTCGGTGAGCAAGGTGGCGCGGGCGGTGATGGACGAGCAGGACTTCAAGGCGGACTACCAGGAGCTGGTGCCGCTCCACCATCCCAACGGCGTGAAGGGCGCCCGCTGGATGGTGCTGGTGGGCCTGGGGGACGAGGAGCAGGTCACCCTCAACAAGATCCGCAAGGCCGTGGGCACCGCGGCCCGGCACTGCCTGAAGAAGGGCTGGAAGGACATCGGCGTCCTCGCGCCGTCCACGGTCAGCCTGGACCACGACGCCGTGCAGGTCGCCGTGGCGGAGGGCGCGCTGCTGGCGGACTACGACTTCACGGCCTTCAAGGGCGCCAAGCCCGAACCCAAGCGGTTCCGGAACCTGGAGATCTTCACCAACGGCGACGACACCCGGAAGGCCCGCCGCCAGCTCCCGGTGATCCAGGCCGGCGTCGCCGCCTGCCACCGGGTGCGGGAGCTGGCCGCTTCCCCCGCGAGCCACATGTATCCCGAGAGCTTCGCCCTGGAGGCCCAGAAGCTCGCCAAGCAGCACAAGCTGGGCTGCGAGGTGCTGGACGAGAAGGCCCTCGCCGAGGGTGGCTTCCGCTCCGTCCTGGCGGTGGGCCAGGGCAGCCCCCGGTCCCCCCGGGTGGTGAAGCTCGAGTACAAGCCCAAGGACGCCAAGCGCCACATCGTCCTGGTGGGCAAGGGCGTCTGCTATGACTCCGGCGGCCTCAGCCTCAAGGACGCCGCGGGCATGGAGACCATGAAGGACGACATGACCGGCGCCGCCATCGTGCTGGCCACCCTGGTGGCCGCCGCCCAGGTGGATGCCCCGGTCCGCATCACCGGCCTGATGGGGCTCGTGGAGAACATGCCCGACGGAAACAGCTACAAGCCCGGCGACGTCCTCCTCTCCCGGAGCGGCAAGACCGTCGAGGTGCTGAACACCGACGCCGAGGGCCGCCTGGTCCTGTCGGACCTCCTCCATTGGGCGACGGAGATGGGCGCGGACCACATCGTGGACCTGGCCACCCTCACCGGCGCCGCCCTCATCGCGCTGGGCGACGGCGTGAACGCCATCATGGGCACCGACCAGAAGCTGGTGGACCGCCTCATCCAGGCCGGCGGCGGCACCGGGGAGCACATCTGGCAGCTCCCCCTGGTGGAGGAGTACCGGGACCTCCTGAAGAGCCCCCTGGCGGACCTCAAGAACATCACCGGCATCCGCTGGGGCGGCACCATCACCGCAGGCCTGTTCCTCCGGGAATTCGTGGGGGACGCGTCCTGGGCCCATGTGGATCTGGCCGCCTGCTGGTCGAGCAAGGAGCGGGATTATCGCCCCTACGGCCCGTCCGGCGAGGGGCCGAGGTTCCTCCTGGACTGGCTGGTCGACTGAGTCCGGCCGGATCGCAAAATCTTTTGCTTTCAACCCCTTGACCCGGGGCGGCCCTTGGCGTTTATTGAGGGCACCTTACCCCACAGCCGTCCCGGAGGAGTCCCCCCATGGATTCGGTGGAAACCCTGACCAAGGCCGACCTGGCCAAGCACCTCATGGACAAGCTGGAGCTGGGCAAGAAGGAGGCGGACCTGCTGGTCCAGACCTTCCTGGACAGCGTGATCCAGGCCCTCAAGCAGGGGGATGGGGTGGAGCTGCGAGGCTTCGGCAGCTTCCGGCTCCGGGACCGGAAGGGCCGCACCGGGCGCAACCCGCGCAGCGGCGAGAGCATCGAGGTGCCCCCCAAGCGGGTGGTCTACTTCAAGCTCGGAAAAGAGCTTCGCAGCAAACTCATCGACGAGTAGAATTCCTGCATCGGATCCAAGCCCCCAAGGAGAAATCCATGAAGTTCCGCTCCGCCCTCGTCTCGCTGGCCGCCGCGCTGGCCATCGCCGCCCCGGCCGCTGCGGCCGCGCCCAAGGCCACGGCCCCCAAGGCCAACGCCCCCCGCCTCGCCATCCTCGACTTCAAGGCCGCCCCCGGCTGCTGGGTGGGCTGGCGCTTCGGCGGGTGGGGCGACAACATGTCCACCATCTCGGACCAGCTGCGGGACCTCTTCACCACGGAGATCTCCAACGTCAGCCACAAGCGCATCCGCCTCATCGAGCGCGAGCGGCTCCAGGACATCCGGAACGAGCTCCAGTTCCAGCAGAGCGGCGAGGTGGACACCTCCACCGTGCTGAAGGTGGGCAAGCTCCTCGGCGTCCAGTTCGTCATGACCGGCAAGGTCACCCGCTTCGCCTACAAGGAGAGCGGCATCAAGACCGGCTGGGGCGTTGGCGCCCTGGTGGGCCGGATGACCGGCGACAGCCTGGCGGGCGACGTCGCGGGCTCGGTCAACGTGCACAAGGCCAGCTTCACCGGCCGCCTGGACATCCGTCTCATCGACATCCAGACCGGCGAGATCCTTGGCGCCTGGAGCGACGACGGCAAGGTCGCCGACCACGCCGTCCAGGTCGCCGGCACCGGCACCGAGATGAACTACGACGAGGAGCTCGTGAACAAGGTCTTCGAGCCCGTGGTCCAGCGCCTCACGCCGAAGCTGGTCAACGCGGCCCTGCAGGCCTACGAGGAAGGCTCCGGCCAGTAGCCCTCAGCGCCGGTCAGCTTGCACGGGCCCCTCACGGGGCCCGTTTTCAAGGTGGGGGAAGGACCTGGTCCGTGAACCGCCGGATGGCCTCGGCGTAGGCCGGCCCCAGGACCTCGGCGCTGTGCAGGTGCCAGGTGGGGCTGGCCACGACCCGGATGGACTGGAAGCGGTCCGCCAGGCGGCTCTGCATCGCCGGGGGGCTGAGCCGGTCCTGGGTGGCCAGGAACATCAGGGCCGGCGTGCGGAAGGTGCGCCCCTGGAGCCGCGCCAGCAGGTCCGTCCCGGCAGGGTCGTAGCCCCCGAGGCGGCCGGCCCAGGCCGAGGCCAGGGCGCCGATGGGCGGCGCAATGAGGTGCCACCAGCGATCCTCCGGCCCCCGGACCAGACGCTCGGCGAAATCCCGGGAGCTGAGCGGCGGGCCCTCCCAGATGAACCCGGCCAGGGGGCCCTTGCCCTCCGACTCCAGGCGGGCCAGGGCGAGGAGGCCCACGGAGGCCCCCAGGCTGCGGCCCATGAGCAGGATCCGGTCCCGGGGCGTGCCTTCGGCCTCCAGCCGGTGGACCACCGCCACCACCTCCTCGGACTCCCGGACGCCGAAGGTGATGGGAGGCGCGGGGCGGCCCTCCCGCAGGGCGTCATCCCGGTCCAGGTAGGTGAAGATGGCCGCGTCCAGGCGGGGGTACCAGCGCAGGGCCGGACTGGTGCCCCAGCGGTCATCCCCGAAACCGTGGAGCAGAAGCACGGTCCCAGGGGCCGGCTGCCGCCGGTGGAGGCGCCAGAGCTGCAGGCCGTCCAGGGGCTCGGAGGTCCAGACCCCGCCGGGATCCGCGCCGTCCCCCGCCGCAAGCTCGGCGTAGGTGGCCTGGACCCGGGCCAGGGGCTGGGGATGGTAGAAAGGGGGATCCACCAACTCATGGGCCACGGCCCGGGCCTTCCAGAGCATGAAGCCGGAGGTCCCCAGAAGGGCCACGGCCAGCGTGGCGCCAAGCGGACGGCTCCAGCGACGGGGGCTCACCAGTAGCCCGTGGCGAGAGCGATGTCCGCGGCGGCGTCCGTCACCCGGGCCTGGCAGGCCAGCCGCTCCCCCGGCCGCCCACCGTTGCGGGCGAGGACCTCCCGCTCATGGGGATCCATGGGCGTCAGGGCGTCCCAGCCCGACAGGATCTGGACCCGGCACTGCCCGCAGGACCCGCGGCCCGAGCAGGAGGAGGCCACCGGGATGCCGACCGCCAGGCAGCGGGCCATCAGCGTCCCCCGGGAGCCCAGGGGCCGCGGCTGGCGCCCCACCTGCGCGGTCAGGGGCAAGGGCTCACCACTTCTCGAGGCGGGCCTTCACGCCGGGGAGGCCGGGTGCGGGAGGGAGTTCCGCGGGCTTCCCGTAGAGCTCTGCGTTGAGCTCCTGGGCCTGGAGGATGTCGTAGACGCCGTGGTCATCCGGCAGGGCCACCTGGCCCGCGGCGGGCCCGAAGACGTCCCGGGCGCTGGCCAGGACATACCGGTGCAGTCCCACCGACAGGCCGGTCACCACCAGCACGTTGCCCTTCTTGCCCGCGGACTCCACCGGCACCCGGACGTCGTCGAGGGTGAATTCCAGGGGGCCCTTGATCTCCCGGCTGAACCGGAGGGCCAGCGTGCCCGCCGGCAGCGGGTGCTTGGGCTCGAGGGGGATCTTCCGGCAGGCCACCGCCGGGGCGAGCAGAAGCAGGGCGGGCAGGGCCAGGCGGGCGCGGATCATGGAACCTCCAGTTCCGAGGGTAGCTGAAGCTGTGGATACCTGCGGCGGCGCGGAGGTTCCTCAGGGCACGGACGTGAAGGGCGCGTGGATCTCGCCCTGCCAGGTGGTCTGGACGGCGCCCTTGGGGGTCTGCTGGATCAGCGGGCCGGTGAAGGTGAAGACGGCCTCGTCGCCCTCCTTGGGGACCGGCGGGTAGGCCGCGTCGATGTGGCTCTGCAGGGTGGCGATCCAGGTGTCGCCCTTGCCGGTGCGGGGGCCGAGCATCATGCCGCCCAGGGGGCCCGGGCGGTAGAGGGTGAAGGAGAACGCCAGGGGCTTGCCGCCCTTCACGGGCAGGAGGCGGCCCCGGAGGAAGAGGGTCATGGGCTGGGTCTTCCCGGCCTGGGAGACGGAGAGGCTCTCGGGCACGTAGCGGTAGGCCACGGAGCCCAGGGTCAGGGTCCCGTGGTCCTTCTTCGCGGGCTTCCCCTTCTGGCCGGAGGGAGCGGCGGCCAGGACGGAGGCCAGGACGGGGGCGGCGAGGAGGCTCAGGGCGGTCTTCATGGCTTGGGGCTCCGGGACCTCCCACCTTATCCTGGAACCTTTGGAGGCGGCCATGACCCGCGTGAAGCTCGAGACCAGCAAGGGCGACATCAACCTGGAGCTCTTCCCCAAGGAGGCCCCGGGCACCGTGGCCAACTTCACCAAGCTCATCGGCGAGGGCTTCTACGACGGCCTGGCCTTCCACCGCGTGATCCCCGACTTCGTCATCCAGGGCGGCTGCCCCAACACCCGCGAGGGCGCCAAGGGCATGCCCGGCACCGGCGGCCCCGGCTACAAGATCCCCTGCGAGACCAAGGGCAATCCCCACAAGCACAAGCTCGGCGCCCTCTCCATGGCCCACGCGGGCCCGAACACCGGCGGCTCCCAGTTCTTCATCTGCAACGGCAGCGCCCCCAGCCACCTCGATGGCGTCCACACCGTCTTCGGCCAGACCGTCTCCGACGAGGACATCAAGGTCGTCCAGGCCATCCGCGCCAACGACCGGATCCTGAAGGCCACGGTCACCGAGGCCTGAGGCCGATGACCCGGAGCGATCGTCCCCGCTGTCCCTGGTGCGGGGACGATCCGCTCTACCAGGCCTACCACGACGAGGAATGGGGCGTGCCGGAGCACGACGACCGGCGCCTCTTCGAGTTCCTCATCCTCGAGGGCGCGCAGGCGGGGCTCAGCTGGATCACCATCCTCCGCAAGCGGGAGGCCTACCGCCGGGCCTTCGCGGGCTTCGATCCTGAGACCGTGGCCCGCTTCACGGACGCGGACCTGGCGCGCCTGCTGGCGGACCCGGGCATCGTCCGCAACCGCCTCAAGATCGGCTCGGCCCGGGACAACGCCCGGGCCTTCCTGGCGGTGCAGGGGACCTTCGGCAGCTTCGACGCCTACCTCTGGCGCTTCGTGGACGGGACCCCGAAGGTGAACCGGCCCCGGCATCCCGGCGAGGTGCCCACGGAGACACCGGAGGCCCAGGCCCTCAGCAAGGACCTCAAGAAGCGCGGCTTCCGTTTCGTGGGCCCGACCATCATGTACGCCTACATGCAGTCCATGGGCCTGGTGGACGACCACCTCCAGAGCTGCTGGAAAGCAGGCCAACCCCGCTAGACTGAAGGGCTCGGAGCCCCGTCGTGCCCAAGCCCTTCTACCTGACCACGCCGATCTACTACGTGAACGACCGGCCCCACATCGGGCATGTCTACACGACGGTGCTGGCGGATGCCATCGCGCGGTTCCGCCGGCAGATGGGCGAGCCGGTGCGCTTCCTCACGGGCACCGACGAGCATGGCCAGAAGGTGGAGAAGGCCGCCGCCGCCCGCGGCATCGCCCCCAAGGCCCTGGCGGACGAGGTCGTCGCCAACTACACGGACCTCTGGGCCCGCATGGGCATGACCCACGACCGCTTCATCCGCACCACGGACCTGGATCACCGGGAGACGGTGCAGGGCTGGTTCCGGAAGCTGCTGGAGACCGGCGACATCTACAAGGCCACCTACAAGGGCCTCTACTCCGTGAGCGACGAGGCCTTCGTCACCGAGACCCAGGCCAAGGAGCTCCAGGCCCAGGGCCTCGCCCATCAGCTCATCGAACTGGAGGAGGAGACCTACTTCTTCCGCCTCTCGAAATACGAGAAGCCGCTGCTGGACTTCTACGCGGCCCATCCGGACTTCGTGCAGCCGGACTTCCGCTTCAACGAGGTGAAGCGCTTCGTGGAGGGCGGCCTCCAGGACCTCAGCATCAGCCGCACCACGATCCAGTGGGGCATCCCGGTCCCCGGGGACGAGAAGCACGTCGTCTACGTCTGGTTCGACGCCCTGCTGAACTACCTCACTGGCGCCGAAGGAGCCTGGCCCGCGGACCTGCAGATCGTTGGCAAGGACATCCTGCGCTTCCATGCGGTCTACTGGCCGGCCTTCCTCATGGCCATGGGCCTGCCCCTGCCGAAGGCGATCCTCGCCCACGGCTGGTGGCTCATGGGCAACGACAAGATGTCCAAGTCGAAGGGCAACATCGTGCGGCCGGACACGCTCCTGAAGTACGGCAACGACGCCCTGCGCTACTACTTCCTGCGGGACATGCAGGTGGGCCAGGACCGGGATTTCTCCTTCGAGGGCTTCATCGACCGGCTCAATGCGGACCTGGCCAACGGGCTCGGCAACCTGGCGAGCCGGACGATCACCATGCTTCAGAAGTACCGGGGCGGCGTGGTGCCGATGATCACCGTGACCGACGAGATGGACGCGGCCGTCGACACCCAGGGCAGGGGGCTCCTCGCCGCCTTCGCCGGGCACGGTAGTCGCCACGATTTCAATGCGGCTCTGGACAGTCTCTGGGCCTTCCTGCGGAGCCTCGACGGCTACATCGTCCAGGCGGAGCCCTGGAAGCTGGCCAAGGACGAGGCGAACGCCCCGAAGCTGGATGCGGTCCTGGCGAATCTCTACCGCGCCCTCAGGGCCTCCGCCGCGGCCCTCGCCTCCGTCATGCCGGACCTGGCCCAGCAGCTCTGGGAGAACCTGGGTCTGCCGGGCCGGGCGGCGGACCAGCGCCTGGATCAGCTGGCCTGGGACGCCCCGGCGCCGGGCCCCGTGAACGACCCGAAACCCCTCTTCGCCCGCATCGACAAGGAGAAGGACATGAGCGAGCTCGAAGCCTCCAACGCCCCCACGCCCGCCCCCGCGGCACCCGCCCTGGACGTGCCCGAGCTCCGGGAGACCATCGACGCGGACACCTTCTTCAAGGTGGACCTCCGGGTGGGGAGGATCCTCGAGGCCGAGCGCGTGCCCAAGAGTGACAAGCTCATCAAGATGAAGGTGGACCTCGGTCTGGAGCAGCGGACCATCGTCGGCGGCATCGGCAAGGCCTACGAGCCGGACCAGCTCCTCCAGCGCCTCGTCGTCGTCGTGGCGAACCTGGCGCCCCGCAAGCTCATGGGCGTCGAGAGCCACGGCATGCTGCTGGCCGCCAGCGACAACGCCTCCAAGCCCTACCTGGTGGCGCCGCCCGCCGACGCCCAGCCGGGCTTCATCGTGAAGTAGGCGGATGTTCAAGACGCCGGTCTGGACCCTGGAGCTGATCCGGGACACGGACGCCCCCTTCGAGCGGGTGCGGGAGGCGCTGCTGGACGGCGCCCGCTGGGGCGCCTGGCACCCGGTCTACCGGTCCGCCGCGCCCCGGATCGTGAACGAGGCCGAGGGCCTGGTGGAGATCGACGCGGAGGAGACCCCCTTCCCGGGCGTCACCGAGCGGCTCCACTTCCAGATCCGGCGCCAGGACGGCCGCGTCCTGCTGATCTACGCCGGCCGCTTCAAGGGCTGGGCCGTCCCCCTGCTGCTGGGGTTCTGGCGCTACGAGCGCCGCGATCTCTGGGAACGCTTCGTGAGGGCCCTGTGAAACCCGTCCTGTGGATGAAGTCCAGCTGCACCACCTGCCGCGCGGCGAAGGCCGAGCTGGCGAAGCTCGGCATCGAGGCGGAGATCCGCGACTACTTCAAGCGGCCGCTCACCGCCGAGGAGCTGGAGCGCCTCCTTCCGGTGGACCCGTCGCTCATGCTCGGCACCAAGTCGCCCAAGTACCGGGAGCTCGGGCTCAAGGACCGCACGCTCACCAAGGCCGAGGCCATCGCCCTGATGGTCGCGGACAACAACCTGCTCAAGCGCCCCATCCTGGTGCATCCCCGGGGCACCGTCATCGGCTTCGATCCCGAGGCCTACGCCCAACTCGCGAGGTCGAGATGAAATTCGTCAGCTGGAACGTGAACGGCTTCCGTGCGGTCCTGAAGAAGGGCTTCATGGACTGGCTGGAGGCGGCGGACCCGGAGGTGCTCAACCTCCAGGAGATCCGCTGCGAGTGGGAGGAAGTGGACCGGGAGGTGCGCAAGCAGCTGGAGAGCGCCTACGAGATCTGCTGGTTCCCGGCCACGAGCAAGAAGGGCTACGCCGGCTCCGCCACGCTCACGAAGAAGGAACTGGGCTGGAAGCACAAGGCGGGACTGGGCATCGACGGCTACGACGCCGAGGGCCGCATGATCGAGAGCACCCTGGGCGACCTCACCTTCATCGCCGGCTACTTCCCCAACGCCAGCGCGGGGCTCGTCCGGCTGCCCTTCAAGCGCCAGTTCGCGAAGGACCTGGCGGGCATCATCAGGGCACGGCACGCCGCCGGCCAGAAGGTGATCCTCACCGGCGACATGAACGTGGCGCCGGAGGAGATCGACCTGGCCCGGCCCAAGGACAACGTGAAGAACCCCGGCTTCACGCCGGAGGAGCGGGAGGACTTCAAGCTCTACCTGGCGGAGGGGCTCCACGACGTGCTGCGGGAGCGCAACCCCGGCGTGCCCGGCCTCTACACCTGGTGGACCGCCCGGGGGGGCGCCCGGGCCAAGAACGTGGGCTGGAGGATCGACCTGTTCCTGGCCTCCGGGGCGCTGCTGCCGAGGATCCAGGACACCGCCATCCACGCCGACGTGCTCGGCTCGGACCACTGCCCCATCAGCCTGACCCTGGCCTGAGGCTCGTAGGCCCTGGGCCTCTCATGAGAAAGGGCCCCGCGAGGGGCCCTTTCTCAGTGGCCGGAGCCGGGGATCACATCCCCATGTCCTTGATCTCCTTGGCGTGCTTGCCGGTGGGCGCAAGCTCCAGGTAGGTCTTGAATTGGGCCTTGGCGGCGGCCAGGTTGCCTTCGTTCAGGAGCACCAGGCCCATCAGGTAGTGGGAGTCGGGGAACTTCGGATCGATGGCGATGGCCTTGGTGAGGTGCTGCTTGGAGGCCGCGAGCTTGCCGGTGTTGAAGGCGTCCACGGCCTTGTTGTACTCGACGCCGGGGTTCGGTCCCACCAGGCCATCCAGGATCGCCTGGTACTTGGCGCGGTTCTCGGCGTCCTTCTTCTCCGTGTAGATGTCCACCAGGGCCTTAGCCATGGGCGCGGTAGCCTTGTCGCCCGGGGTCAGGTCCAGGGCCTTCTGCAGCACAGGGATCGCGTCATCCTTCTTGCCGGCATCCACCAGGGCCATGCCGTAGACTCGGGCGACCTGGGGATAGATGGCTTCGCTGTCCGCTTTCCGGGACTCGTCCTGCATGGTGTCGATGGCGGTGCCGAGCTTTTCGTAGGATTCCTTGAGGAGGGGCAGGGCCGCGTCCTTCTGGCCGGCCTTCAGCATGGGGATGGCGTTGTTGAAGGCCTCCCGGGCTTCGGCGTCCGCCTTGGCGGCGGGGTCCTCGGCGGGGGCCTGGGCTTTGGGGGCCTGAGCCTGGACCGTGCCGTCGCCGGCAGTGGCGTCCACGACGGGAGCTCCGCCATTCTCCGCCAAGGTGGGCAGCTGGATGTCCTGCTTGGCCATATCTCCCAGGGGCGCCTTCATCTTGAACTTGAAGGTCACATAGCCGGGAGCGGTGACGGAGATCTGGTAGTCGCCGGCCTCAAGGCCCGCGATCAGCCAGCTTCCAGCCTTGTTGGTGGTCACTTCCCGGGAGATGTTCTTGTCCGTGCGGGTGATGGTGACCTTGGCCCCCGCCACGGGGTTCCCCTTCAGGTCGTTCACGTGGCCCGTTAGGCGGGCGAAGGTGTCGGCGTGGGCCGGGATGCCAGCGGCGATCAGCAGGGCCGCGGGGATCAGGGTTCGGATGCGGGTCATGCGGGACCTCCTCGATTCGGTCGTGCCCGGTCCGGGTCAGGGATCCAGTCGACGGAACCATGATCGCCCGGACCCAGGCCCCCTGCCACCACGGAAAATGACAGGCAGGAGCCAGCTTGGGCGCGACCGGCTGTGGTAGCCTGCTTTCATTCCTCCCGTGCGCATGGGGTCCTTCGATGCAGGCTGGCGTTCCTGAACCCTCCTTCTCCGCGCTGGTCCAGTTGCTGGCGGAGCAGGCCCTGCTCGCCCTAGGCGTCCCCCATCCCCAGGTGCCGGTGCCGCCCCCCGCGAACCCCGAGGCCGCCCGGTTCTATGTGGACCTGTTGTCCATGCTCAGGGCGAAGAGTGAGGGGCACCGCACGGACCAGGAGTCCCGGGAGCTTGAGACCTTCCTCCACGAACTCCGTATGCGGGTGATGGACCTCCGCCCTGCGCCGGCCGGCTCCACCACGCCCGCGCGGCCCCGTTGAGCGCCGCATGAAGCGCCTCGCCTGCCTCCTCCTCGCCGGTGTCCTCGCCGGGGCCCTCCCCGCCGCCCCGCCGCCGCCGGCGGTCCCTGCGGCCCCCTCGGTCGCGCCCGCGCCGGAGCCACCGGCCATCGCCCTCGCGCACCGGGTGGAGCGACTCAAGGACGCCCTGGAGAAGGGCCAGCCCGACCAGATCGACGCGGCCCTCTCGGAGGTCGAGACCCTGCGGCGGAACTATACCGCCCTGGACGTCATGCCTCTGGTGGATGCCATGGCCCTGTGGGCCCGTCAGCAGGGCACCTTCGGCCATCCCCAGCTGGGGCTCGCGGCCCTCGACAAGGTGGAGCGCTGGGCTCCGCAGGACCCCGCCATCCTCAGCTCCCGCATCGTCCTGACGCGCCAGCTGGGCCTCCAGGGGTGGGTGTGGAGTGTGCCGGACCTGCTCCGCCTCACCGCCAAGCGGCTCGAACATCCGACCCACCGCTGGCTCTGGCTCGTGCAGCACCTGGGCGGGCTGCGGCTCATGGCCACCCTCCTCCTGTGGGGCTGGGCCCTCACTCTGGCGCTCCGCTACCGGAACATCCTGCGGGATCTCTGGGAGGAGCCCCTGCGCGAGCGGGGCATCTCGCCCGGAGTGCTGGCGCTCCTGGGCGCAGCGCTCCTGGCCGCGCCGGTGCTGCTGGGCCTGGATCCCAGCGTCGCGGCCCTCCTCTGGCTGATCCTGCTGGGCCCATTCATGTCCTCCCGCGAGGCCCGGGCCACGGTGCTGGTGCTGGTGCTCCAGCTTCTGAATCCGCTGATGGCGATCATGGAGCCCTGGGCCGTCCAGCCGCCCGCGCCCAGCCTGGTGACCTTGCAGATCCAGCCCCAGATCGATCCTCCCACCTCGGACCGCCTCCGCCTGCTGTCGCCTGCCGACCGGACCTTCCTGGCGGGCTGGCGACAGCTGCAGGCCCAGGACTGGGCGGCTGCTGAGACGACCTTCAAGGGGCTCGTGGGCGCGACACCGGATCAGGCGCCGGTGCTGAACAACCTGGCCGTCGCTGAATTCATGCTGGGACGGACCCAGGACGCCGAACTCCATTTCCAGAAGGCCTATCAGCTCGACCCGGGCCGGGCCGAGGTCCTGATGAACCAGAGCGTCCTGGACTTCGACAAGCTGGATACGGTGAACGGGGCCCTCAAGCAGGAGGCGGCCCGGGCCGCGGATCCGACCCTTTTCGCCGAGCTGGCCCTGCTGAACGAGGCGAAGGGCGCCGCCACGGGCCATCGCGTCTATCCTTCGCCCCTCCCCGACACCCCGGACCGGGTCCAGGCCCTGGCGGCCGCGGAGGGCGACGGCAGCGGCCTGCGGAAGCCCTGGTCGACCCGCATCGCCCTCGGCCTCATCGTCCCCCTGCTTTCCCTGGTGCTGCTGCTCTGGCGATTCCGGCGGGCCCGCTTCGTGCCCTATTCCACCCAGTGCATCCGCTGCGGGGATGCCTTCAAGTCCACGGACAGCCCGAACCCCGAAGTCTGTTCCCAGTGCCACCACCTGTTCGTGGTCAAGGACGGGGTCCACGCGGAGAGCCGCAAGCGGAAGGTGGATCAGCTGGCGTCCCACCAGCGGGCCACCCGTTGGCTGCACCGGCTCCTCGTGGTTCTTCTTCCCGGCTGCGATGTGGCCTTCCTCGGAGATGCATCGGACGGCTTCTGGGAGTGGTTCGTGGTCTGCCTCGCCCTCGGCGTGGTCATCGCCACGGGGCCCACCGTGCGGTACCCGGGCGAGATCCTGCCGGATCCGCTATCCCTCTGGTTGCCGGTGGGCGCGGCGCTCCTGGTGCTGCTCTACCTGCGTTCCTGGGTGAAGCTCCTGCCCAAGCGGAGGATCTGACATGGCGCTCGAAGGCTCCCTCCGCGATTTCGATCTCTTCTCCCTCTTCAACATGATCAAGATCCAGGGGAAGAGCGGCACCCTGGTGCTCACCCGCGGCCAGGAGTTCGTGAAGGTCTACTTCGACAACGGAGAGATTGTCGGGGTGGATTCCAATCAGGTCCGGATGGAGGACCGCGTGGGCAGCATGCTGGTGCGCCTCGGCCGCCTCACCGGCGAGGAGCTGCTGGACATGATCCAGCGCCAGCGCCAGACGCTGAAGCGCATGGGCGTCCTGCTCATCGAGAGCGGGAAGGTGAGCCCCCACGACCTCCAGGAGGCCCTGGCCCACCAGGCCACCTCCATCCTCCACCGGACCTTCCGCTGGGTCTCCGGCGACTACCGGTTCGACAGCATCCTCCCCGCGGACCTGGATCGGGACCATTTCCGCCCCATGCCCGTGGATACGGTCCTGATGGAGGCCGCAAGGGTCCAGGACGAGTGGCCCGAGGTGGAGCGCCGACTCCCCTCCTTCGACCTCCCCGTGAGCCGCACCTCCAAGGCGGCCGGGCTCCAGCTGGACATCCACAAGGACATGGCGGGGCTCCTGGAGGGGCGGGACGCGGCCTCCGGCGGCAGCTCGGGCCTCACCCACGAGGAGGAGATGGTCCTCTCCTACTTCGAGCTGCCCCAGAGCATCGAGGAGGTCGTCCAGATCAGCCGCTACGACGAGCTGGACACCTGCAAGGCCA
The DNA here is from genome assembly GCA_035758545.1 of Holophagaceae bacterium. Taxonomy (GTDB): domain Bacteria; phylum Acidobacteriota; class Holophagae; order Holophagales; family Holophagaceae; genus JAFDVN01. The sequence goes on from DASTWQ010000202.1 coordinate 28,326, forward strand.
TCCTCGCCCTCATCCAGAAGGGCCTGCTGGAGGTCTCCGCCCGGTCGGAGGTCCCCCGCATCCTGCGCCCCTGGGTGGAGGAGGTGGCCGACGAACCGATGTCGGAGGAGCCCGCGGGCCGCAGCCCGCTCCTGTGGCCGCTGGTGGCCGTTTTCCTCGCTGTGCCCCTGGCGCTCTGGGTGCCCCGGGGCCGCGGAAGTTACAACCTCGGCCTCGCCAGCCTGCAGCCAGCCGATGTCTCTGTGGTGAACGATGGGCCCACCCGGCTGCTCCTGGCCTGGGCCTTCCGGATGGCCAGCCCCACGGACGGCGGGAAGCCCCTGGCCGAGGCCCTCGGCCGGCCCATGCCGGGCCCCAATCCCGTGCCGGACCTGAGCCGCCTGCCGGATCCCCTCGCCGCGCCTACCTCCGCCGCCCCCGTCCCCCACCGGCCGGAGGTCCCGGCCCCGGCCGGCCACTGAGTCCAGGCCGCCATGTACATCGAGCAGCGCCAGGGCTCCCTGGAGGTCATCTGCGGGCCCATGTTCTCGGGCAAGTCCGAGGAGCTGATCCGCCGGGTCACCCGGGCCCTCATCGCCAAGCAGCGGGTCCAGGTCTTCAAGCCCGCCCTGGACGACCGCTACGCCGCGTCGGCGGTGGCCAGCCACAGCCAGCGGCGTCTGGAGGCCCTGGCGGTGCAGGGCAGCGCGGACATCCGGCGCCTCCTCGATCCTGAGGCGCAGGTCGTCGCCGTGGATGAGGCCCAGTTCCTGGACGAAGGCCTGGTGGACTTGGTGGAGGCCCTGGCGGACGGCGGGGTGAGGGTCATCCTCGCGGGCCTGGACCAGGATTTCGCCGGGCGTCCCTTCGGCATCATGCCCGCCCTGCTGGCCCGGGCGGAGTTCGTGCAGAAGCTCCACGCCATCTGCATGGTCTGTGGCGCCGCCGCGAGCCGCAGCCAGCGCCTCGTCAGGAGCGGCGGCCAGGTGCTGGTGGGCGCCGCCGAGGCCTACGAGGCCCGCTGTCGCCACTGCCACCACGGCCCGGGCGAGGACAGCCCCCGGATGGTCCAGGAAGGCTGAAGGTCACAGCCTCCCGGCGGTAGACTCGAAGCTGGATCCGGACCGGATCCCGGGCGCGCTGCTGCAGTGCCCGTCCATCCTCCATCCCGCCCGCGGCTGCAGGGCACGCACAGGAGCAAACCATGGCTGGCGCCTACGCCACCTTCAAACACATGACGGACTACATGGGCTTCGAGGGCCTGCTGACGGAGGACGAGATCGCCGTGCGCGAGACCGCCCGGGACTTCGTCAACGCCGAGGTGCTTCCCATCATCGAGAAGCACGCCCAGGACCAGACCTTCCCCAGCCACCTCATCCCCATGATGGGCGAGCTGGGCTTCTACGGCCCCTCGCTGCCCGAGGAGTACGGTTGCGCGGGCCTCAGCTCCGTGGCCTACGGCCTGCTCATGTACGAGCTGGAGCGCGGCGACAGCGGCCTCCGCTCCTTCGCGTCCGTCCAGGGCTCCCTGGTCATGTGGCCCATCTACGCCTATGGCTCCGAGGAGCAGAAGCGCTACTGGCTGCCCAAGCTTGCGAAGGGCGAGAAGATCGGCTGCTTTGGTCTCACCGAGCCTGACTTCGGCTCCAATCCCGGCGGCATGCTCACCAAGGCGGTCCGCGAGGGCAACGGCAAGTGGCGCCTCAACGGCACGAAGATGTGGATCACCAATGGCACCGTCTCCGACGTGGCCGTGGTGTGGGCCCAGACCGAGGACGGCATCCGCGGCTTCCTCGTGGAGAAGGGCACGCCCGGCTTCAGCGCCCCTGAGATGAAGGGCAAGTGGAGCCTCCGGGCCTCCACCACCTCCGAGCTCGTGCTCGAGGACGTGATCGTGGACGAGGAACAGAGCCTGCTCCCGAACGTGAAGGGCCTGAAGGGCCCGCTGGGCTGCCTCACCCAGGCCCGCTACGGCATCGCCTGGGGCGCCCTCGGCGCCGCGGACGCCTCCTATCAGTGCGCCCTCGACTACGCCCTCCACCGCATCCAGTTCGACAAGCCCATCGCCAGCTTCCAGCTCCAGCAGGAGAAGCTCGCCTGGATGGTCACTGAGCTCACCAAGGGCCAGCTCCTGGCCCTGCAGCTGGGCCGCTTGAAGGACGCCAAGAAGTTCACGCCCGCCCAGGTCTCCATGGCGAAGATGAACAACGTGAACGTGGCGCTGGAGATCTGCCGGAAGGCCCGCACCATCCTCGGC